>NZ_JBNYXR010000004.1:0-309471 GCF_051380805.1 Janthinobacterium paucivorans | reverse complement strand
ACCACATTCCACAACGGGCCATCGGTGCCAAAACACCCATCCAGGCGCTCAAAGAATGGCAGCAAAAGAAGCCGGAACTATTCGTCAAGCGCGTTTATGATCAAACGGGACTGGACAACTAACCATTCTTTACGTTACTAAATAAATTTTCTAAAACGGTATTGGCATTTCCAATTTGGCATCTAATTTCACCTTTTATAAAATGATCGAAACCCTGATGTTCTTCCATCTGGTAACTTTCTGAAAATTCTTCATAACACTCATCGTCAATAAAGAGATCGAGACTTTCTACGGTTTCAAAAACGTGCACTGAAAAATTAAATAGAGTTGGATTGATATCAACTACATTGCCATACCACTTAAATTGGTTGCGGATGATATTTTCATCAATTTTTCGACGCCTTTTATCCAATCCATCGATGACCTTTTCTGCTACTTCCGATCTTATTAAACATAAATGCATAAGATCAGAAAATATCTGAAACTCTTGACAATTAATCATTCTTATTTCACTATGAAGCTCTCCTTCGTGGTGAAAGAAGTTTCTTAGTGCTTTTAATGCCACAAATTCAGAAAGATCAAAGAAGTTGATTTTCATTTCTGAATTTAATTTATCATTTAAGCTATGAGCAGAGTTAAGTAAAGAGAATAATGTATCAACATTTGGACTTACACAATGTTCATTGTAATATCGAAAGAACCTAGATATCGCATTGATGATGCTCGCACTCAAATTTATTTTCCTTTTTTCAGTGTTTTTCTTTAATAGAAAAGTTTTAAATTTTTAGATTATTCAATATTATTTAAGATGAAAATCTTTTTCGGATCGAATGCCTGTGTGAAGCTTGCAGGTAAATTGGATATGCACTTTATGGTGTGATTGTACTGATCTAAATTCAATTCGACATATTGATTTCTTGATGTTAGATCATTAAATGTCGCAATAATTTGACGTACTGGTAATCCTATCCATGCGTACTCAGCTTGAAATAGGAATTTTAGATCATGATCATTTATAATTGAATTTAATAATTTCTCAAGAGCGTCTGAATTAAGATTTTCTTGATCATTAGGAAGTTCAAAGGGGAAGTCAGGGTCAGTAAAACGTGCCAATCTATAATTTGCAACATTGCGCAGATCCATCATCCAAGAAAAAGGTTGCTTCCCATCAATTTTATTACTGATTAGTGTGTCGGATTTTTCAAATATATCTTGATATAAATTCAATGTGCTTTCATGATCATTTCTATATCTTTTTGATGATAATTTTTTTCCGGAACATTTTTTAAAATTAAGATCAAAATGAAACCATGATTTATTGCGTATCATGCCGTGTCGACGAGAGCAAAGTCTTGAACGTAAGGTATAAAATAAGGAGTAATATAGTTTTACTACTGCCCAGGATCTATGTCCGTATAAAAGATCATTGTAAGCGCCAACGAAAGTAAGAACGGATTTATGCATTAAACTTGCCGCATCTCTGTCTAATGCAATTAATGCCTCTTTTAAAAATTCCGTTTCGAGATTAATTTCTTCTATTTTTTTTTGAAAATCTTCCCATTTGTCCAAATCGGTACATCCCACATGTCCTTCAAACCAAGATTGAAAGGAGAGACGCTCAAAATTCATATTCTTCCTGGTTAGGCGTTAATCCACGAAGATGAGCTTCAAGATGTTCCTTAATTGTGCGACGTGCAGTTTTCCCATCGAGCTGTCGAACGTCATCCATTGTCAGTAATCCAGATTTATCTAGTCGAATAAATTCACGCATTTTTTCGACGGAAAAATTCTTTGATTCAGCGCATTTTGCAAGAAGTGAATCAGTTAAAAAATCTACAGAGCCGGTAAATCCAGCAGCCTTAAGGAATGGATTTTTCCCTTTATTTTCCCAAAGCCCTTGATTGTCATAGAAGCTTTTTATTGCCGTAAAGAAATTTATCAAAACCATTTTTTGATATTGTAAGCTGCTAAGATTTAGCTTTGCAAATGTACCAGTTTGTTGAAGATGTGGTTTTAATGATGATACGACTGTTGAAAGGTCAATGGCGCCTGATGCCTTGCCAGGGAATTTTATGAGAGAATAATATGGTGAGTCATTGTTTTCATCGAGTTCAGCAGCAATGTCATTCGCTCGATTTATTAAGTGGTTTGGATCAGTGTCAACTTCTCCAAATAAATCGTAAATTAAACTTTTAGGTACAGGTTTTTGCTCGGTATTAATGTTAAGAAATATTTTTGCTGCTTCTGGCGTTGTCAAATTTATTGTTAGTG
Source organism: Janthinobacterium paucivorans (assembly GCF_051380805.1). Classification (NCBI taxonomy): domain Bacteria; kingdom Pseudomonadati; phylum Pseudomonadota; class Betaproteobacteria; order Burkholderiales; family Oxalobacteraceae; genus Janthinobacterium; species Janthinobacterium paucivorans. The sequence continues at coordinate 307,200 of NZ_JBNYXR010000004.1, read as the reverse complement.
ATACTAAAATCTCAGTGTCACCAATACTTGGATCCTCAGCCATCGCACGTTCAAGGCCAGCAAGTCTGTGTTGACCATCAATAACCTGTGCTGCTTGTGCAACGAGTGGTAAGTGTATTTCTCTTACAGATCGCAAAATAACAGGTTTGAACTCGGTTTCTGTCCAATTTAAAATAAATGTATTAAAGAAGCCATTACCTTGTTTAACAAAATCGCGAATCGAATTCACACGTCTAGTCACTAGAAGGCGCTGTACAGCACCATCTTCCTCGCTTATGCCTCGAGCAGCAACGTAGTGCATGAAAACAGCATCCTTGACTTTCATTGCAAAGGTTGCGACGCTGATGCCTTGAAACTTTGTAATGATGCAGGAGTATTTTTTTGAACGTGCCATTTTGGTCGCCTTTTTCGATATGGAAGAAAAATATTTTGTATGATACCAGACAAATTTATATGTTTGACTCCGCTAGTCGTGAAGATATTAGCAATATTTTTTACAAAAAAACCGTAAATTTTTTCCTCATACTTGAGAGAAAATTTTACACTTCCGCATAAGAAGTACATAAATTTTCGTCTGTGAGCGTATGCGCTTGAGACTTTCGATGCTATATGAATTCGGTTCTGCACTTCACGTGTGCTGCTATTGCCCGTTGAGCTGTATGGTAAGCCGATACTAAATTGACTCCTGGCTGATACCTTGCCCTGGCACTTGAGTTTTTCTATCGTCTCGGTGCCCCCTGATAGGATAGATAGGATTTCTACACGAGGACAATGCCGCTCCACAACTGCAAAAATCACTACATGGGCACTGGCTTGAGCGACTGCTATAATGTCACTTTTGCGGAGCAGAAACGGGCCGCAAGCCCGCATGGTTGTTGAGTTCCTTGTCGAGCTTCCCAAGCTTACGACGAGGGTTCGATTCCCTTCACCCGCTCCATTTTTCGCTGGCGCCTGGTTTTAAGCGGCGCGGCTACTTATTTCCCCATTCCCATGTCTTCTGATACCCCAGCAAACGGCCCGGCGCGGCCGATGATGTACGATCCGACCGAACACCGCATCCGCAGCTTCGTGACCCGCGCGGGACGGCTGTCTGTTGCGCAGGCGCGCGCGCTTGAGACCTTGGGGCCGCAGTTCCTGTTGCCCTTCGCCAAGGAGCCGACTGACTTCGAGCAAGTGTTCGGCCGCAAGGCGCCGGTTATCCTGGAAATCGGTTTTGGCATGGGGGCGACGACTGCGCATATCGCCAAAGCCATGCCGGAGAAGGATTTTATCGGTGTCGAAGTGCATACGCCCGGCGTCGGCAGTCTGTTGAAACTGATCGGCGAAGAGTCGCTGACGAATCTGCGCTTGCTGCAGCACGATGCCGTGGAAGTGCTGACGCACATGATTCCTGTCAATTCGTTGGCCGGTATCCATGTGTTTTTCCCCGATCCATGGCATAAGGCGCGCCACAACAAGCGTCGCCTGATACAGTCGCCGTTCGTCAAGCAATTGACTGATCGCCTGGCGCCGGGTGGCTATCTGCATTGCGCCACGGATTGGGAAGATTACGCGGTGCAAATGCTGGACGTGTTGAGCGCCGAGCCGCAGTTGCGCAATAGTGCCGAGGCTTATGCGCCGCAGCCGGCGTATCGTCCGCTGACCAAGTTTGAAAATCGTGGTTTGAAGCTGGGGCATGGCGTGTGGGATCTGCTGTTCATCAAGAAATAAACCTGGTGCTTTGCCCACCTGTGCCGTTGGCACGAGAACAAGCCTGCCGCGGTGACGCTGCAGGCTTTTTTCATGATGCGCTGGCGTGCGCTGGCTAGGCAAGGTGGGGGAATTGCGGTAGTCTGATCTTTTTTGCATTGATTGATATTATGACCAAGAAAATACTCGTCACCGGCGCATCCGGTTTCATCGGTTCGCATACGTGCGTCGAATTGCTGGCTGCCGGCTTTGATGTGGTCGCGGTGGATAATCTGTGCAATAGCGCACGCGAGGCAATGGCGCGCGTGGAGCGTATTTCCGGGAAAAGCATCCCTTTCTATGAAGCTGACGTGCGTGATCGCACGGCCATGGCCAGCATCTTGCGCGAGCATGCCATCGATGCGGTGATCCATTTCGCGGGCCTGAAGTCCGTGGGCGAATCCGTGGCCCAGCCGCTGATGTACATGGACAATAATGTGACGGGCACCGTGGCATTGCTGGAAGTGCTGGCGGCGGCGAACGTGAAGCGTTTTGTGTTCAGCTCGTCGGCCACCGTGTATGGCGATCCTGAAGCCTTGCCTATCCTGGAAACATCGCGCCTGTCCGTGACCAACCCCTACGGCCGCTCGAAGCTGATGGTCGAGCAAATTCTGGCCGATCTCGTGCATGCCGATGCTCAATGGCAAGTCGGAGTGTTGCGCTATTTCAACCCGGTCGGCGCGCATGCCAGCGGCTTGATCGGTGAAGATCCGGCCGGCATTCCGAACAACCTGATGCCTTTTATCGCCCAGGTGGCCGTCGGCCGCCGCGAGCGTCTGGCCGTCTTTGGCAACGACTACGACACGCCGGATGGCACGGGCGTGCGCGACTACATCCACGTGGTCGACCTGGCGCTGGGCCATGTGGCGGCGTTGAACCGCCTGTTTTCCACCGAAGGCGGCTTTACCGTCAACCTCGGCACGGGCCACGGCTACAGCGTGCTCGATACCGTGCGTGCGTTCGAGGCCGCCAGCGGCCGCACCGTGCCATACCACATCGTGCCGCGCCGCCCCGGCGACATCGCCAGCTGCTACGCCTCGGCCGACAAGGCGCAGCAATTGCTGGGCTGGCAAGCGCAGAAAAACATCGACGACATGTGTACCGACCACTGGCGCTGGCAGCACCAGAACCCGCAAGGTTATTCAGCCTGACGCAAATTCGACGCGCATAAAAAATCCCGCTCACACGCAAGTGTGGCGGGATTTTTTTAGAGCGCCTGCAACCCAATGGCGCCTGAAAAATGTCTGGGGCTAGGCGCAAAGCCGAAGACAGTACGCTAGTACGGCGAGGCGAAGCAACAACGCCCCAGGCATTTTCTCAGGCAGCCATTAAGGGTAGAGGCCGCGTACTTCGCGAGCCTGCAGCACGCGCGTGCACGCCAGGATGAAGGTGGCGGTACGCATCGACACTTTCTTCTCTTGCGACACTTGCCATACGGCGTCGAATGCTTCACGCATGATGCGCGTCAGGCGGCTGTTGATTTCTTCTTCGGTCCAGAAGAAGCTCGAGAAGTTCTGCGCCCACTCGAAGTAGCTGACGGTCACGCCGCCGGCGTTGGCCAGCACGTCCGGCACGATCAATACGCCGCGGTCGGTCAGGATATCGTCCGCTGCCGGCAGGGTAGGGCCATTGGCGCCTTCCAGGATGATCTTGGCGCGGATGACTTGTGCGCGTTCGGCCGTGATCTGCTGTTCCAGTGCGGCTGGAATCAGGATGTCGCAATCGATGCCCCAGAAATCTTCGCGCGGCACGAATGCTTCGGCGCCCGGGAAGCCTTCGACGCTGCCCACTTCTGCCACGTGTGCCAGCAATTGCGGGATGTTCAAGCCGCCCGCATGCACCACGGTGGTCTTGTGGTCTTGTACGGCAACGACTTTCGAGCCGGCTTCCGCGAACATGCGGGCAGCGACGCCGCCCACGTTGCCGAAACCTTGCACGATAACTTTCGCGCCTTCGAGCGACATGCCGACCTTGGCGGCTGCATCGCAACCGACAACGAACACGCCACGGCCGGTCGCATCGCGGCGACCCAGGCTGCCGCCCAGCGAGATTGGCTTGCCCGTCACCACGCCGGTCGACATATTGCCGCCGATCATGGCGTAGCTGTCCATCATCCACGCCATGACTTGTTCATTCGTGTTGACGTCCGGTGCCGGGATATCCTTGTTAGGTCCGATGATCATGCTGATTTCGCTCGTGTAGCGGCGGGTCAGGCGTTGCAGTTCGTTGCGCGACAGGGTCTTCGGATCGACACGGATACCGCCCTTGGCGCCGCCGTATGGCACGTTGACTGCGGCATTCTTGACCGTCATCCAGGCCGACAGGGCCATCACTTCCGACAGGGTCACGTCCTGGTGGAAGCGCACGCCGCCCTTGCCCGGGCCGCGCGACAGGTTGTGCTGCACGCGGTAGCCTTCGTAGTGGGCAATGGTGCCGTCATCGCGCTCGATAGGCACGTCGACCGTCAGGATGCGCTTTGGACGCTTCAGCGTTTCCACCCAGCGCGACAGGTTGCCCAGGTACGGCGTAACGCGCTCGATCTGCTCGAGGTAGACGCCCCATGGGCCCAGGTCTTCAGGATTGAGGTAGGAAGGAAGTGCGTGCTTGCTGGTCATGCTTGATAAGCTCCTGGACAATACGAATACGTTAGAGGCGCAGCCGAGATGCAGCTGCGCGCAGCGGAACCGCATCGTAGGCGATAGCCTCATGCCCGGGCCAATGCTTTGTGCGCATCCGGTTATGCATTTATTGCATAGATTGGAGCTTAGGATGGAAGTGTGATGAAGCTTGCACGACGGCGCTTTTTTCCGCCGCGTGCAGCGTTTTCCTGCGCCTGCACCAGGTATTGCCACAGGCTTTCGACGATGGGTTTGCCGGGGCGCTGGCTGGACGGGCGCTCGCGGTACAAACGGATTTCCAGCTCGATTTCCCAGCCTGGCGCACCGCCGTCGGCGCGCGCCAGATGCTTGTATTTGACGTCGCGCATGACGGCCGATTCGGGCAGGAAGGCGATGCCGCGCCCCTCCAGTGCCATCATCTTCAAGCCTTCGGCCATGTCCGTTTCGTAGCAGGTTTCGAGGAACAGGGGAGCCTTGGCGTCGGCCACCAGCAGTTCCACCATGCGTCCCAGGTAGGCATTGCTGGTGTAGGAGAGGAAGGGCAGCGGTTCTTTGGCGCTGCCGGGCAGGACGAAATCGGGCACCTTGTCCTGGCCGCAGCGCGCATAGGCACGCAGGGTTTCGCGGCCCATCACCAGCATGTCGTAGCGGCCCGGATCGAGCTGCACCGGCTGGCGCGGGTGGTGGTAACACAGCAGCAGGTCACAGCCGCCATCGACCAATTGCAGCACGGCGTCATGCACGTTGAGCGCCATCAAACGGCTGTTGATCGGCGCAAAGCCCTGCTCCAGCACCGTCAGCCACTTCGGCATAAAGGTCAGCGACAAGGTGTGCGGCACGGCGAAATCGACGCTCGTTTGCGCCGCTGTGCGCTTGCCGCGCAACAGCGCGCGCACGCCGTTGATTTGTCCCAGCATTTCCAGCGCCTGCTCGTAAAACACGGCGCCGGCCGGCGTCAGGCGCGTGGGGTAGGACGTGCGGTCAACGAGGTCGATGCCGAGCCAGTTTTCCAGCGATTGGATGCGCCGCGAGAAGGCCGGCTGGGTGACGTGGCGCAGGGCCGCAGAACGGCTGAAATTATGCGTTTCAGCGAGCGAAATGAAGTCTTCCAGCCATTTGGTTTCCATCGCGGCAGCGTTCCGTTATCAAGGGCAGGGGCAAGGTGCAGTGGTCAGTGCGTATCGGGTGATGCCGCCGGCTGGTACAGCGCGGCGGGCAGGTCGAAGAAGGACGGCGGAGCCAGCCTTGTGCCGTCGGGCGAGCCGTCCGCGTTCAGGGCCTGGCCGATGGCCGACAGCAAGGAATTGCGATCGGCCGCAGGTCTTCACGGCCTGATAGCTCAGGTCGGACGACAGCGCTTGCATCACATCATTTCCAGGATCATGGCGACGATTTCGTCGCCGTAGGAGGCGAGTTTTTTCTCGCCCACGCCGCTTACGCCGCGCATCTGCTCCAGCGAGGTAGGCTTGGCCTTGGCGATTTCGCGCAGGGTGGCGTCGACGAAAATCACGTAGGCGGGCACATTGTGCGTGCGCGCCGTCTCCACGCGCCACCAGCGCAGCTTGTCGAAAATCGCCTGCTCGCTGGTGGACAGGTCCATCTCGACATAGCCTTTCGCCACGCTGGTGCTGCGCTTGCTGGTTTTTACCGGTTTCTGGTACTGGCGCAGCTGCACTTTCTGGCCACCCTTGAGCACGGGGCGCGAGGCATCCGTCAGTTTCAGCGAGCTGTATTGTTCGTGGTCAACCGCCACCAGGCCCAGCGCGATGGCCTGGCGCAGTATCGATTTCCATTCCGCTTCGCCCAGGTCCGAGCCGATGCCGAACACGGATAGTGCGTCGTGGTGCCAGGTCTTGATGCGTTCCGATTCCATGCCGCGCAGCACGTCGATCACATGGCCGCCAGCGAAGCGCTGGTCGACGCGATAGATGGCTGACAGCAGTTTTTGTACGGGCACCGTGCCGTCGAATGACACGGGCGGTACCAGGCAGGTGTCGCAATTGCCGCACGGCGAAGCCGGTTCGCCGAAGTATTCGAGCAAGCGCATGCGGCGGCAGCTCAGCGTTTCGCACAGACCCAGCATGGCGTCGAGTTTGACGCCCAGCACGCGCTTGAAAGTATCGTCCGCTTCCGATTCGTCGATCATGCGCCGCTGCAGCACCACGTCTTGCAAGCCATACGCCATCCAGGCATTGGCGGCCATGCCGTCGCGGCCTGCGCGACCCGTTTCCTGGTAATAGCCCTCGATGCTTTTCGGCAGATCCAGATGCGCGACGAAGCGCACGTCGGGCTTGTCGATGCCCATGCCGAAGGCGATGGTGGCGACCATGACGATATTTTCCTCGCGCAGGAAGCGCGCCTGGTTGGCGCTGCGCTTGGCGTACTCCATGCCGGCGTGATAGGGCAGGGCGCGGATGCCGCTCTGGTTCAGGAATTCCGCCGTCTCTTCCACTTTTTTGCGCGACAGGCAGTAGACGATGCCGCAGTCGCCCGTGTGCTCGGTGTTGATGAAGTCGAGCAGCTGCTTGCGGCCATTCGCCTTTTCCACGATCTGGTAGCGGATGTTCGGACGGTCGAAGGACGAGACGAACTGGCGCGCGTCTTCCAGTTGCAAACGCAGGGCGATTTCGGCGCGCGTCTGCGGGTCGGCCGTGGCAGTGAGCGCGATGCGCGGCACGTCAGGGAATTGCTCGTGCAGCACCGATAGCTTGATATATTCGGGGCGGAAGTCGTGCCCCCACTGAGCCACGCAATGCGCCTCGTCGATAGCGAACAGGGAAATCTTCGAGGCCTGGAACAGGTCCAGGCAACGCTGCGTCATCAGGCGCTCGGGCGCCACGTAGACGACGTCGATCCCGCCCGTGCGCACCAGGCGCTCGATGCGGCTCGCTTCTTCGTACGTTTGCGTGGAATTGAGGAAGGCGGCGCGCACGCCCACTTCCTCCAGCGCGTCCACCTGGTCCTGCATCAGCGCGATCAGCGGCGAGACGACGACGCCCACGCCATCGCGCAGCAGTGCGGGAATTTGATAGCACAGCGACTTGCCGCCGCCCGTGGGCATCAGCACCAGCGCGTCGCCGCCATGGCTGACATGGTCGACGATGTCGGCCTGATGGCCGCGGAAGGCCGGATAGCCAAAAACGGTTTGCAGCAGGTGTAGCGCGCGCTGGTTAAGATCTTGATTCATAGTGCCTTATGCTGCCCAAACAACCCAGCCGTAGTGGGCGCTGGCCAGGACCAGCAAGCCAAACACAATGCGGTACCAGGCAAAAAACGTGAAGTCGTGCGAGCTGATGTAACGCAGCAGCCAGCGCACGCACAGGAAGGCGGAAATGAAGGCGGCCACGGTGCCCAGGCCGAACAGGGGCACGTCGTTGGCCGACAGGATGTCGCGCGCTTTGTACAGAGAATAGGCGGTGGCGGCCAGCAGGGTGGGGATGGCCAGGAAGAACGAAAATTCGGTGGCCGTCTTGCGCGACAGACCCAGCAGCATGCCGCCGATGATGGTCGAGCCGGAACGGCTGGTGCCGGGAATCAGCGCAAACGCCTGCGCGCAGCCCACTTTCAAGGCGTCGAGCGGCGTCATTTCATCGACCGAATTGACGCGCACGGTGACGGGATTGGTGCGTGCGCGGCGCTCGACGAGCAAGATGATGATGCCGCCGATGATGAAGGCCATGGCCACGGGCACGGGCTTGAACAGCGCATGCTTGATCATCTTGCCTACGCCTAAGCCGATAACGGCCAGCGGGATGAAGGCGATGGCCACGTTCAATACGAACTTGCGCGATTTGACCTCGGTGCTGAAGGTGGACAGCACGCTGCCGATGCGCTGGCGGTATTCCCAGCAGACGGCCAGGATGGCGCCGGCCTGGATGGCGATCTCGAATACATCCATGACTTCTTTGGAGACATCTTGGGTAAAGTCGAGCAGGCTGCCGGCCAGGATCAAATGCCCCGTGGACGAAATTGGCAAAAATTCGGTAAAACCTTCAACCAGCCCCATGATGATGGCTTTTAACGCAAGAATGAGATCCATAGATGTATAAAAGGGTATAAGTACGGGTATAAGTGACAGGATGGGAGAAGCGCGTGGCGCCAGCAATGTGCGCGGGGTCGAAGCTTACCACGACACAGGCTTGCCGATCTTATTTGGGCGCTGGCGGGCGGCGCTTTTTTAGCGCCGCCCGCCAGGCAGAAGGCGTGATCAGGATCGCTGTTTTGCCGGTGCCACCAGGCGCGCGCTGGCTGCCACCAGCAGCAGCGCGGCGCCCAGCATGGCGAAGGCGAGATTGAGGCTGGTGGCGTGGGCCACGAAGCCGATGACGGCGGGACCGGCCAGGATGCCGGCATAGCCGATGGTGGTGATGGCCGCCACCGCCAAGCTGGCCGGCATGGCACGCTGCTTGCCAGCGGCCGTGAACAGGATGGGCACGATGTTCGCCGCTCCCAGGCCGATCAGGACGAAGCCGGCCATGGCCAGGCTGGCATGCGGTGCCAATACGGTGAGGAAGAAGCCGGCCGCCGCGCACAGCCCGCCAACAGTAAGCACCCGCTTTCCGCCAAAGCGGCTGACCACCTTGTCACCGGTGAAGCGGCCCACCGTCATGGCGATGGCGAAGGCGGCGTAGCCGAGGCCGCCCTTTGCTTCCTCCACGCCGCGCGTGGTGGTGAGGAACAGGGCGCTCCAGTCGAGAATCGCGCCTTCGGCCAGGAAGACGATAAAGCACAGCAAGCCGATGACAATGACGGCGCCGTGCGGCATGACGAACAGCGGCGTCTTTTCGCCCGAGGCGGACGCCGTCGGCAGCAGATGGGCTTGCGCCGCGCCCAGCACGGCGCATAGCAGCAGCATCACCACCACGCAGGACCAGGCCGGTGTCAGGCCCAGCCACAGCAGCAGGGCCATGCAGGCCGCGCCGGCGAAGCCGCCCACGCTGAACAGCGCATGAAAGCCCGACATCATGGCGCCACCGTTGGCCTTTTCGATGATCACGGCCTGGATGTTGATGGCCACGTCGAAGGTGCCCATGGCCGCACCGAATACCAGTAGCACCAGGCCCAGTTGCAGCGGCGTGGCAGCCAGCGCCAGGCCGGGCAGGATGGCGATCAACAGCAGGCCGGCGCCAAGGATGACCTTGCTGCAGCCGAAGCGGGCCGCAAGCATGCCCGTACACGGCATCGCGCACAGCGAGCCGGCACCCAGGCACAGCAGCAAGATGCCGAGGCTGGCTTCGTCGAGCCCCAGGCGCGACTTGGCGTAGGGCACCAGCGGTGCCCAGGCGGCCATGCCAAGGCCAGCGGCGAAGAAGACCAGGCGCGTGGCGCGTTGCTGCAGGGGGCCGGTGGGATGCATGGCTAGACTCTTCAGACTCTTCAATATGCGGGGTGGATAACATCAGGCGCGGGCGTGCAGTAGTTGCAGGCCCTGCCGTTCAGAGGCGGCAATGTGGGCCGCGTCGGCATCGGCTTCCAGCACCAGATGCTGCAGCATGTCTGTGGTCAGCACGCCGAAAGGCACGGCCGTACCCAGCTTGGCGCTGGTGCCGGCGACGGCGATGCTGCGCCTGAAGCCGGCTTCGCCATCATGACAGGCCGTGGATGCATGCGTTCGACGTTGCGCAGCGCCAGGGCGCCGCCATATCCGGCAAACGCGCAGGAATGTGCACGAATATACGTAAGCGTACAATTGGAGTCAAGCTGGATGTATGGTCCAGGAAAACATTGCCGGAAAGACATAATTTCTGCTAGTGTTGAAAAAAATAGAATGAAAAAGGGACATCATGCCCTCATCTACATCGTTGCTTCCTACCCTGCTGGGCCGTGCCATGCGTCGCCATGGATGGGGGATTCTGGGAGCGGTATTGTTTTTTAATATCATGCACTTGATGCGCTGCGCGACGCTGGGCTGGCGCGATGCGCGCGATTCCCTGTTCCTGCTGCTGATCTATCTGGGTCTTGCCATGCTGCTGGAGTACAAGCGCCTGCGCGACGCGGAAGAAGCGTCGGCAGCTCTCGAAGATGAGCGCTAAAGGGAGAGGGCTGGCGCCGGCGTTCAGGGCGCCGTCAGTCGCTCCAGCTCTGCCAGCCAGCTGATGGCATGTTCACGGTTGCTGCCGCACATTTCTTCGGACGGCTGCAAGCCGCCGCAAAAGGCAGGCCGCTCTGGCCGGCCGAAGATCTTGCAGCGGTTGTCATCGGCCAGCTGCACGCAGCGCACGCCCGCAGGCTTGCCATTCGGCATGCCGGGAATCGGGCTGGTGATGGACGGTGCGGTGCAGCAGGCGCCGCAGGATGGACGGCATGCCAGGGTGGCAGATGGTGACATGGGATTTCAGACGAGCGGGTGAGGAGCCGACAGTATAGCAAGCCGGCCCCCATGCGTTGCCTGGGCCGCATTAGGGCACGATGCTGATGCGCTTGCCCGACAGGGTGCGGCGGGCAGGATCGCCGTGTATGGTCATGCTGCCGGAACCGCTGGCGCTGGCGCTGCTACTGCTACTGCTACTGCTACTACTGCTGCCCGCATCGTTGTTGCGCACATCGAAGCGTCCACGTGCGCCAGATGCGCTGTGCATTGACGCTTACTGCACCATGGTTTGCCTGCCCGCCATCGCCGGCGTGAGCCTTGCCGCTGGCAGCGTTGCGCCATTGAGATGGGATTGCGTCTCCCGGAGGCAGGCGACAGCCCCAGGCACTCCCGGCCGATGGGCGTGTGGCAACTGCGACGCGTTACAATGGCGCGTGTGCACGGCAGCCGGCAGGCGAGTTGCCACTCATATGTCACGTGCCGGTCCACTTCTGCGTTCTTCGCCTGGCAGCAGGATGCACCTGCCTTCCTGCTTGCTTGGCTGCCTAACTGGCTGCGCTTGACCTTGGCGGTAGACAGGCCTACTATTAATGACTCAAAAGTAAGTTACTTGGATAGATACATGCAAGCCCCGATTGATACCAAGCCCCGCTGGGAGCGGCGCAAGGATGCCCGCCCGCAGGAGTTGCTCGCCGCCGCGCTCGACCTGTTTGTCGAACGGGGGTTTGCATCGACGCGCCTGGAGGATGTGGCCAAGCGGGCTGGCGTGTCGAAAGGCACGCTGTATCTGTACTTTGAGAATAAACAAGAGCTGTTCAAGGCTGTGGTGCGCGACAATATCGTGCAGTCGATCGGCGAGGCGGAAGACAATATGGCCGCCTCGGATAGCAGCAGCGCCGAGTTGTTGCGCAAGGTGATGATGCAGTGGTGGGAAGAGTTCGGCGCCACCAAACTGGCGGGCTTGACCAAGCTGATGCTGGCCGAAGCAAATAATTTTCCGGAACTGGCGCAGTTTTACAACGAAGAAGTCGTCACGCGCGGCAATGGATTGATCGTCAGCCTGCTGGAACGGGGCATGCAGCGCGGCGAATTTCGCCAGGTCGATCCCGTGCTGGTCAGCACCATTCTCAGCGCGCCCGTCACGATGCTGATGATGTGGACGCATTCCTTCCTGCCATGCGAGGTCAAGAATATTGATCCGCTCGCCTACATGGATGCCTTTATCGACATGAGCTTGCGCAGCCTACAGGTGGCAGCGCCCGGGAAAAGCTGATGTGCGTCGCCTGGGGACTACCGCTCAGTTGCCCTTTTTCCAAGGTTCGTCCCCTCAAATCTGCAGATCGTCGCAAATTCCCTCCATTCCCCATCTTTATGGTTAACATGTGCTTTCAGCCAGTTCAACGATAAAATGGCGGATTATTACTTCACTTACCGAGTCCAAAGATGAATATCGAACAAGCCCGCTTCAATATGATCGAACAGCAGATCCGTCCTTGGGACGTACTGGATATCGACGTGCTGGAGCTGTTGAATGTGGTCAAGCGTGAAGATTTCGTGCCGGTCGCTTATAAAAACTTGGCCTTTGTCGATACCGACATTCCACTGGGTGGCGGCGAATACATGCTCACACCAAAGTTGGAAGCGCGCATTTTGCAAGACGTAGCCGTCAAGAAGCATGAAAATGTGCTGGAAATTGGTACCGGCAGCGGCTACATGGCTGCTTTGCTGGCGCACAAGGCACGTCATGTGACGAGCGTGGAAATCGTTCCCCAATTGAAAACCTTGGCCGAGCAGAACCTGGCCGCCAACGGTGTGACGAACGTGACCGTGGAACTGGGCGACGGCGCCCAGGGCTGGAGCAAGGGTGCACCGTATGACGTGATCGTCGTTTCCGGCGCCCTGGCCGTGCTGCCGGAAGCGATGTTGCAACAAGTGAAAGTCGGCGGCCGCATCCTGGCCATCATCGGCGAAGCGCCGATCATGTCGGCGCATCTGATCACGCGCAGCTCGGACAAGGCATACGACACGCGCAAGCTGTTTGAAACCAATGTCACGCCGCTGCAAGCCGTGGCACCGTCGCATTTCCAGTTCTGAGGCGACCGATTCGATGGAGCATTTGAGTGCACCGCAGCTGGCCGCCTGGCTGGCTGACCCTTCCCGCCCGCGCCCGTTTTTACTCGACGTACGCGAACAGTCGGAGTTCGATCTGTGCCACCTCGATGGTGCCACCCTGATGCCGATGAACTCGATTCCTGCCCGCATCGATGACCTCGATGAAGACGCCGAGATCGTCTGCATCTGTCATCACGGTATGCGCAGCATGCAAGTGGCGGCCTTCCTGGAGCGCAATGGTTTTAGCAAGATCAGTAATTTGACGGGCGGCGTGCATGCCTGGGCGCTGCAAGTCGATAGCGCTATGGCCCAATACTAAGTTCTTTTGCAGTAGATGCACCCAGGCATGTTTTCCTGCATGCCTGCGGACGCCTGTACCCCGCTTATCCGGCGGGCGCAGGGCAGGCGGTAGCAGATTTTTGATTCCATCAACTTTTGACGACTCCAACGGAGAAATGCAATGCGGAAACCCCTTATCGCCGTGCTGATGACCAGCGCCTTTGTCTCGATGACATGCTCGCTGCAAGCGCAGGCGGCCGATCTTATCCAGGTATACCAGCAGGCGCTGGCCAATGACGCGCAATACGCCAGCGCGCGCGCTGCGCTGTCGGCCGGGATGGAGCGGGTGCCGCAGGCGATGGCAGGTTTGTTGCCGCAAATCTCCGCCTCGGGTAGCAATACGCGCGGCAATCAGGAGCAAATCATCCAGAACAATGGCGGTAACAAGATCACTTCGCCATCCGTGAACGTGCGCACGAACAGCTACAACCTGACCCTGGCGCAGCCGTTGTTCCGCTGGGATCGTTGGGAAACCTATCAGCAAAGCAAACTGGTGCAGGCGATTGCCGAAGCGCAATTTGCACAAGTGCAGCAAGACCTGATCACCCGCGTGGCGCAGGCGTATTTTGACGTGCTGAGCGCGCAGGATAACCTGGGCGCTACGCGTGCGCAAAAAGTCGCCACGACGGAGCAGCTGGCATCGGCCAAGCGCAATTTCGAGGTCGGCACGCAAACGATTACCGATACGCACGAAGCGCAAGCAGCCTACGACTTGGTGGTGGCGCAGGAGTTTGCCGCCATCAATGACCTGGCCAACAAACGCAGCGCCTTGCAAACCATCATTGGTGAAGCGCCAACGAATTTGGCGCCCATGCGCACGGGTGTGCTCATCAGCGCGCCGGAACCGGCCGCCATCGAGCCATGGGTGAACTCGGCGGAAGAACAGAACTATGGTGTCGTCACGGCCCAGTTCAACGTGGAGTCGGCCAAGCGCGACATCGGCCGCAACCGCGCCGGCCATTACCCGACCCTGGACTTGATCGCCAACACGGGCCATAGCTACACTTCCGGTGGTGGCAACGGCAATGGCAACAATAACAATGCCATCGGCGTGCAGTGGAGCATCCCCATCTTCAGCGGCTTTGCCGTCACCAGCAAGGTGCGCGAATCGATTGCGCTGGAAAACAAGGCCCGCAACGATCTGGAAACGGCGCGCCGCACGGCCTCGCAAGGCGCGCGCCAGGCTTTCCTGGGCGTCAACAGCGGCCTGGCCCAGGTAAAAGCGCTGGAAGCGGCGGAGGTGTCGAGCAAGTCGGCGCTGGAGTCGAACCAGCTCGGCTATCAAGTGGGCGTACGCATCAATATCGATGTTTTGAATGCGCAGAAACAATTGTTCTCGACGCAAAAAGACCTGTCGAAAGCACGTTACGACACCATCATGAATGGCTTGCGCCTGAAGGCCGCTGCCGGCACCTTGAAGGAAACGGATTTGATGCCCGTCAATGCCTTGCTCGACAAGTAAGCGCGGAATTGTTGCAAATGAAGACCAGCACCGGCAACGGCGCTGGTTTTTTTTCGGTGCGCCCGGCAGGGCGCACTCACTGTCGATTCTGGCGCTGTGCTCACACGGCGCCACTTGCACAGGGCCGGGGCTGATGTTTTACAGGCCGCCGCCCTGGCCGTCGAACTTGCGTTCGATCAATTCGATCTTGTAGCCATCGGGGTCGGTGATGAAGGCGATGACGGTATTGCCGCCCTTCACGGGGCCCGGTTCGCGCGTGACGTTGCCGCCATTGGCGCGCGCCGCGTCGCAGGCGGCGACGATGTCGTCGGCCGAGATGGCGATATGACCATACGCCGTACCCAGCTCGTAGCTGGTGGTGCCATAGTTATATGTCAGTTCCAGTTCCGCGTGGTCGGGATTCGATCCATAGCCGACGAAAGCGAGCGTGTACTGGTATTCCGGATTGTCGCTGGTGCGCAGCAGCTTCATGCCCAGGACCTTGGTGTAGAAATCGATGGAGCGCTGCAGGTCGCCGACCCGTAACATGGTGTGCAAAATACGCATCTTAAATCCTTGAAAATGATGGGGGAATGGCAGGATTTTAGGCGTTTTATCAGATTTGTGCGTAAAACCCCGTCGGTCAAGGCGGGGATGTAAGCGCGGACGATGAGCTTGGTGCCTGTGGCTTTACTCCAGGCGGGCATCCAAGGTGATTTCCGTGGCCAGCAACTTCGACACGGGGCAGCCGAGCTTGGCGCGCAGGGCCGCATCCTGGAACGCTTGATCGGTGGCACCGGGAATGCTGGCCACCATGCTCAGGTGCACAGCCGTGATGGCATAGTTGCCATCGATTTTTTCCAGGCTGACATCGGCCGTGGTTTTCAGCGCCGTGGCGCGCAGGCCCGCCTCGGCCAGTTGGCCGGACAGGGCCATGGTGAAGCAGGCGGCGTGGGCGGCACCGATCAGTTCTTCCGGATTGCTGCCGGGGCCGTCTTCGAAGCGCGTGTTGAAACCATATGCCACATTGTCGAGCGCACCGCTTTGGGTCGAAATAAACCCTTTGCCATCTTTAAGACCGCCACTCCAGACGGCTGATCCAGTTTTTTTCATGATGTACTCCTTGCGTGGGTTCGAGCATCCATCATGCGCGTCCCACCTTTGCGCTTCCGTTCGTTGCGTCACACAGGGGGCGCATGCAGGGCGCGTAAGCTTGGCGTCTATGCGCTCACCGCGCCGGCGTCACGCGCCAGATGACATTGCCCACGTCGTCCGCCACCAGCAGTGCACCGGCCTTGTCGATGGCCACGCCGACGGGGCGCCCCTGCGCCTTGCCTTTCTCGTCCAGGAAGCCGCTGACGACATCCTGTGGCGGGCCGCTGGGCACGCCATTGGCGAATGGAACATGGATGACTTTATAGCCGCTGAAGGGCTTGCGGTTCCATGAACCGTGCTGGCCGATGAAGGCACCGCCCCGATAGCGTGCGGGCAGCAAGGTGGCGTCATAGAATGCCAGTCCCAGCGAGGCCGTGTGCGCACCCAACGCGTAGTCGGGCGCGATGGCGGTGGCCACCAGGTCGGGGCGTGGCGGCTTGACCCGTGCATCGACGTGCTGGCCAAAATAACTGTAGGGCCAGCCATAGAAGGCGCCTTCCTTGACCGAGGTCATGTAGTCCGGTACCAGGTCGTTGCCCAGCTCGTCGCGCTCGTTGACGGCCGTCCACAGAGTTTCCGTCCCGGGTTGCCAGGCCATGCCATTCGGATTGCGCAAGCCCGTGGCGTAGACGCGCGCCTTGCCCGTTGCCCGCGTGAATTGCCAGATGGCGGCGCGGCCGTCTTCAGCCGCCATGCCGTTTTCGCCCACATTGCTGTTCGAGCCGACGGAAACATAGAGAAATTTTCCGTCGGCGCTGGCGATGACGTTCTTGGTCCAGTGGTGATTGATGCTGCCGGCAGGCAAATCCATCACCTTCACGCCCGGCGCCGTGATGGTAGTCTGTCCTGTTTCGTAGGGGAAGCGCAGCAGTGCGTCCGAGTTGGCGATGTACAGCGCGTTGCCGACCAGGGCCATGCCGAATGGCGAGTGCAAGCCTTGCAGGAAGACGCTGCGCGTTTGCGCCATGCCGTTCGCATCGACGCCGCGCAGCAGGGTGATGCGGTTGGCGCTGGGCGTAGCGGCGCCCGCTTTTTTCATCTGCATCTGCATGATGGCGCCCTTGATGCCCTTGCTGTCATCCGGTTTTGGCGGGGCATTCGTTTCCGCCACCAGCACGTCGCCATTCGGCAAGACATACAGCCAACGCGGATGGTCGAACTCGCGCGCATACGCCTCGATGGTCAGGCCGGGTGCAACGACGGGGCGCTGCGCAGCCGTCCAGCGCTGTACCGGCGCCACGTTGACGGTGGGAATGAATTGCCTGTCTGGCGCAGGCAGCGCCGGTTGCGGGCCAAAGCCCACGGGCATGGCGGGCGCCTGGGCATGGGCGAGCGTGGTGCTGCAGGCAGCGGCTAGCAGGAAGGAACAGACGTAGCGGTACATGGCGTACTCCGGAACAATAGCAGTGCGTGATAATTCGATTCAGCGCGCCTTCTTTGGTTCCAGTTGCGCGTCGGGGTCAGCTTGCTGTGGCGCGGCCGGCTTGACCTTTTCTACGCCGGGCTGGGCATGGCAGTCCGTGTCGACCAGGCCGCGTTGCAGATCGCTGGCAGCCTGTCGCATGATTTTACGCGGGCGCACATCTTGTGCATCGGGCGATGCATCGCGCTCGTGCGGCAGACGCTCGACACCGTCATTGCTGACCTTTGCATCGGTATTGATCTTGCGTTCACTTGGTGGGGTAAGCATATGGCCTCCTGACAATAAGATGACGTGAGTTCAGTGTCGTGCCGAGGCAGGCCGTCTGCAAGCGAATTTTTCCATGTAGTGAGCGCTGGCGCACGCATGAGCGATTCTTTTTCTGCGCTACACTGCGTGCAACACCAAGAACGCCTCTTGCAGGCACACGGCGGTCGCACTATACTGTGCATATATACAGTATCATGCGATGGCGGTGTGCAACGCGACAGCCTGGGGCGGCTTGCCACTGAATTTACTTCCGAGACTCTTATGCCCGTCGATACATACGCCGAACAGCGCGGCGAACAGCCAGCCACGACCTTGCCAGCCCCGGGCGAGGGCTTCAATTTGGGTGCCAAGACCATCGCCCTGGTCGTGCGCCAAAATACGGATGGCATCGCTGAACCGGTGAAAAGCATCGTTGACTTCCTGCAGGTGCTGGGCCATACGGTGGTCTTCGAGGCAGAGACGGCCGTGCACCTGAATCTGGCGTTTCCTGGCGTGCGCGCCATGACGCCGGCCGAGATTGGCGCTGCCGCCGATTGCGCCATCGTCATGGGCGGCGACGGCACCATGCTGGGCATTGCGCGCCAGCTGGCGCCATTCGACGTCCCCTTGATCGGTATCAATCAAGGGCGGCTGGGCTTCATGACGGATATCCCCCTCGAGCGCATGTTGCCGGTATTGGCGCAAATTCTCGGCGGCCGCTTCAAGGCCGAACGCCGCACCTTGCTCGAAGGCAGCGTGCTGCGCGACGGTGAGTCGATTCACGTGGGCATGGCCGTCAACGATGTCGTCGTCTCGCGCGGCGGCGGCGCCGGCATGGCGGAATTGCGCGTTGAAGTCGATGGCCACTTCATGTACAACCAGCGCTCTGACGGCTTGATCATCGCCACGCCCACGGGGTCGACCGCGTATGCGCTGTCGGCCGGCGGTCCCTTGCTGCACCCGACCCTGGGCGGCATCGTGCTCGTGCCGATTGCCCCGCATGCGCTATCGAACCGCCCCATCGTGCTGCCCGATTCCAGCCAGATCGTGCTGGAAATCGTGCGCGGGCGCGATATCAGCGTCAATTTCGACATGCAAACCTTTGCCAGCCTGGCCCAGCAAGACCGCATCCTCATCCGTCGTTCGCCGCATACGATTACCTTCCTGCATCCTGAAGGGTGGAGTTATTACAACACCCTGCGTGAAAAATTGCACTGGAATGAGTACCCGTCGGGCGAGGGCAAGCTCAGCTAACAAGTTTTCTCCACGCTAACCCGCGGTGCGCCGCCTAACCACAGAAGCCATGCTCCATACACTGTCCATTCGCGATTTTGTCATTGTCGATACCATTGAACTGGAATTTTCCGCCGGCTTCAGCGTGCTGACGGGTGAGACGGGCGCCGGCAAGTCCATCCTTATCGATGCGCTGACCCTGGCGCTGGGCGGGCGCGGCGACGCCAGCGTGGTGCGCGAAGGCGCCGCCAAAGCTGACATCACGGCCGACTTCTCCGTCAGCGAGGTGGCGCAAGCCTGGCTGGTGGCGCATGAATTTGCCAACGACGATGGCGGCGCCCTGCTGCGTCGCGTGATCGACAATGCGGGCCGCTCGAAGGCGTATATCAATGGCATCCCCGCGACGGCCGCGCATTTGCGCGAACTGGGCGATATGCTGGTCGATATCCACGGTCAGCACGCGCACCAGTCTCTGCTGAAAAGTGAAGCGCAGCGCGCCTTGCTCGACGGCCAGGCGACGGCGCGTGAAGCGGGCGCGGAGCACGATGTGCGGCAAGTGGCGGCGCTGCACAAGCGCTGGCGCGCCCTCGTGCGCCAGCGTGAAGAATTTGAAACGAATGCCGCCAACGTGCTGTACGAGCGCGAACGCCTGGAATGGCAAGTGGGCGAACTGGAAAAACTCTCTGCCAAGCCCGGCGAGTGGACCGATATCACGAACGAGCATAGCCGCCTGTCGCACGCCGCCAGCCTGCTGGAAGGGGCGCAGGAGGCGCTGTCGCTCATTTCCGAGTCAGAAGACCATCCCATCGTGTCACAGCTGTCGACCCTGAACCAGAAGCTGGGCAAGCTGGTGTCCGTCGATGCGCAATTGCAGCCGATTGTCGACTTGATCGAATCGTCGCGCATCCAGCTGCAGGAATCGGTGTACGCGCTGAACGATTACCTGGACCGGGTCGAACTGGACCCGGAGCGTCTGCACCAGCTCGACGCGCGGATGGAAGCCATGCACAGCACGGCGCGTAAATTTCGTGTTGCGCCTGAAGAGTTGCCAGAGGAACATGCCAAGCTGTCGGAGAAGCTGCAGCACCTGGCCGACGCTTCCGATATCGAGGGCTTGCTGCGCCAGGAAGTGAAGATCGAGGCCGAATACCGCAGCGTTGCCGAACGCTTGTCCGAGACGCGCCGCGCCGCCGCGCTGGAGCTGGGGCAAGCCGTCACGCGCGCCATGCAGGAACTGAGCATGACGGGTGGCAGCTTCGAGATCGCCCTGCACCCGTGTGCAGCGGCCGCTCATGGGCTCGAACAAGTGGAATTCCTCGTCGCCGGCCATGCGGGCTCGGCGCCCCGCTCGCTGGCCAAGGTGGCGTCCGGCGGCGAGCTGGCGCGTATCGCGCTGGCCATTTCTGTCATCACTTCGCATGCCACTACCACGCCGACCCTGATCTTCGACGAAGTCGACAGCGGTATCGGCGGCGCCGTCGCCGAAGTCGTGGGGCGCCTGCTGAAACGCCTGGGGCAGGGACGGCAAGTGCTGTGCGTGACGCACTTGCCGCAAGTGGCCAGTCAGGCGAATCAACATTTTCAGGTGGCAAAAAGCACCCTGGACAATGGCAAGACGGCTTCGCGCATCGACATGCTCGATGCCAAGGCTCGCGTGGAAGAAGTGGCGCGCATGCTGGGCGGCCTGGAAATCACGGCCACCACGCGCAAGCACGCGCGCGAACTGCTGGCGATTTAAGCGCAGGCTTAAATCCGGGGTCAGACCCCCGGATGCGTTAGCGCTGAGCTTGACGTTAGCGGCATTGAGGGTCTGACCCCAGCGCTTCGCCATTAACCCAATGCAACTATAATAACTAGCTAATCCATCCAACGCTATAAAAGGTCTTCATGTCATTTCAAACAGAACCGCCGTACACGCATGGCAGCATCGACCGCAGCGCCGTGGTGCTGGTCAATCTGGGCACGCCCGATGCACCGACTTCGTCGGCTGTACGGCGTTACCTAAGGCAATTCCTGTCCGATCCCCGCGTGGTGGAGATTCCCCGCGTGATCTGGTGGTTTATCTTGAACCTGATCATCTTGCCATTTCGCTCGGGCCAGTCGGCCAAGAAATATGCATCGATCTGGACGCGCGAGGGCTCGCCCCTGAAAGTGCATACGCAAAAGCAGGCCAAACTGCTGGCCGCCGCCCTGGCCGAGCGGGGCCATGACGGCCTCACGGTGGCCATGGCCATGCGCTACGGTTCGCCTTCCCTGCCCGAGGTGCTGGCCAAGCTGAAAAGCGAAGGCTGCGAGCGCATCGCCATCTTGCCCGCGTATCCGCAATACTCGGGCCCGACGACGGGTTCCATCTACGATGCCGTATTCGCCCATTACGCTACGGTGCGCAATGTGCCGGAATTACGCTTAATCAAGCAGTATCACGAACACGACACGTATATCGACGCCTTGCGCGATTCTGTTTTGAACCATTGGGAAGCGCATGGCCGTCCGGAAAAACTGGTGATGAGTTTTCATGGCGTCCCCAAGCGTACCTTGATGTCGGGCGATCCCTATCACTGCCAATGCCTGAAAACGGCGCGTCTGCTGGCGGAAAAATTAAAATTATCTAAAGATCAATATGTAGTGACTTTCCAGTCGCGCTTTGGCAAGGCCGAGTGGCTGCAGCCTTACACGGCGCCCACCGTGGTGGCGCTGGCGCAACAGGGCGTCAAACGCATCGACCTGCTGTGTCCCGGCTTTACCAGCGATTGCCTGGAAACGCTGGAAGAGATCGCCATGGAAGCCAAGCATGATTTCGAAACGGCCGGTGGCGAGCAGTTTCACTACATTGCTTGCCTGAACGAGACGCCGGCCTGGATTGCTGGCATGGCGGAAATTGCCGAGCAACACATGATAGGCTGGCCGACGATGAAGACGGCGGCGCAGCGCGAAGCGGACAAGAAAGCGTGCGAACACGCGCGCGCGGCGGCGCTGGCACTGGGCGCGGCGAATTAAGCTATCTGCATTTTCAACAGTTCAAAGCCGCGCTTGCGCGGCTTTGTCATGTCTGGTGCGAGCACAGTGCGATCCAGATCGCCACACTGCCAGTGGCGATGGCTGCGGCGGGGCTGGTAGAATGCCCGCTTTGCCGTGGGAAGCCTGGAAAATCAAGGGGGCGCGCACGGCTCGCGTCCAGAAATGGGAAGTGATTTGTAATAAGCTGTAACATGAAATGCGGTAATCGCTGGTTTTAGCATGAATACCCCTTGAAACAGTAGGATATAGCCCCATTTGCCGGTTAGTGTTGTGAAGATTTTAGACTAACTCATTTAAGTCATTGATTGTAGGAGCTTTCTAGATGCAAGATCAGGAAAACCAAGCTGTACCTAATCCGCAAGCGGACGCCGCGGCGGCTGCCCCATCGACTCCCGCAGAGCCTACTTTGGAAGAGCAGCTGGCGAGTACCGAAGCGCGTCTTGCAGAGATGCACGATGCCTTCATGCGCGCCAAGGCCGATGGTGAAAATATTCGCCGCCGTGCGCAGGAAGATGTTGCCAAAGCGCATAAATTTGCAGTGGAAAGCTTTGCCGAAGCCATGGTGCCGGTAAAAGACAGCCTGGAAATGGCGCTGACGGTGGAAGCACCGACCATCGAATCGCTGAAAGAAGGCGTCGAGATGACCCTGAAGCAGTTGAACGCGGCGTTCGAACGCAATCGCCTGGTGGAAGTATTGCCAGTGCAGGGTGAAAAGCTCGATCCGATGAAGCACCAGGCGGTTGCCGTGGTACCAGCGGAACAGGAAGCCAATACCATCGTGTCAGTCCTGCAAAAGGGCTATATGATTGCGGACCGCCTGCTGCGTCCAGCCATTGTCACGGCCGCGCAAGCAAAATAATCAGAGTGCGGCATCAAGCAAGCCTTGAAACCATGCCGCTTTGCCACATATAAGAACCATCTGAAATCTAGCAAACAAAAGGAAAAAAATCATGGGTAGAATTATCGGTATCGATCTGGGAACCACGAATTCCTGCGTTTCCATCATGGAAAACGGTCAACCAAAGGTAATCGAAAACGCTGAAGGCGCACGCACGACGCCGTCGATTATTGCTTATCAAGAAGATGGCGAAATTCTCGTTGGCGCGCCAGCAAAACGCCAGGCCGTGACCAATCCGAAAAACACGCTGTATGCAGTCAAGCGTTTGATCGGTCGCAAGTTCGACGAAAAAGAAGTACAAAAAGATATCGCGCTGATGCCGTATCAAATCATGAAAGCCGACAACGGCGATGCATGGATCGGCGTACGCGACAAAAAACTGGCGCCGCCACAAATTTCGGCTGAAGTATTGCGCAAGATGAAGAAAACGGCAGAAGACTACCTCGGTGAAGAAGTCACCGAAGCCGTCATCACCGTACCGGCCTACTTTAACGACTCGCAGCGTCAAGCGACCAAGGATGCCGGCCGTATCGCTGGTCTGGACGTCAAGCGCATCATCAACGAGCCAACCGCAGCAGCGCTGGCCTTCGGCCTGGACAAGACCGAAAAAGGCGACCGTAAAATCGCCGTGTATGACTTGGGTGGTGGTACGTTCGACGTGTCGATCATCGAAATCGCAGATGTTGATGGCGAGAAACAATTTGAAGTGCTGTCGACCAACGGCGATACCTTCCTCGGTGGCGAAGACTTCGACCAGCGCATCATCGATTACATCATCGACGAGTTCAAGAAGATCAACGGCATCGACCTGAAAAAAGATCCGATCGCTCTGCAGCGCATCAAGGCCTCGGCCGAGCGCGCGAAGATCGAATTGTCGTCGTCGCAACAAACCGAGATCAACGAGCCGTACATCGCCATGGCGAACGGCGCACCGGTCCACCTGAATCTGAAGATGACCCGCGCCAAGCTGGAATCGTTGGTGGAAGAGCTGATCATCGCGACGATGGAACCATGCCGTATCGCTATCAAAGACGCTGGCGTAAAAGTATCCGACATCGATGACATCATCCTGGTCGGCGGTATGACGCGTATGCCGAAGGTGCAGGAAAAAGTGAAGGAATTCTTCGGCAAAGATCCACGCAAAGACGTGAATCCAGACGAAGCCGTCGCCGTGGGTGCAGCGATTCAAGGTTCGGTCCTGTCGGGCGAACGCAAAGACTTGCTGTTGCTGGACGTAACGCCTTTGTCCCTGGGTATCGAAACCCTGGGCGGCGTGATGACCAAGATGATCCACAAGAACACGACGATTCCGACCAAGTTCAGCCAAGTGTTCTCGACGGCCGACGACAATCAGCCTGCAGTGACCATCAAGGTCTTCCAGGGTGAGCGCGAAATCGCCGCCGGCAACAAAGGCCTCGGTGAATTCAATCTGGAAGGCATTCCACCATCGTCGCGTGGCACGCCACAGATCGAAGTGACTTTCGACATCGACGCCAACGGCATCTTGCATGTGGGCGCGAAAGACAAGGCTACCGGCAAGGAAAACAAGATCACGATCAAGGCCAATTCCGGCTTGACCGAGGCGGAAATCCAGAAGATGGTAAAAGACGCCGAATTGAATGCGGAAGAAGACAAAAAGGTCAAAGAATTGGCCGAGTCGCGCAATCAAGCCGATGCTCTGGTACACTCGACCCGGAAATCCTTGACTGAATACGGCGACAAGCTTGATGCGGGCGAGAAAGAGAAGATCGAAGCGGCTATCACCGACCTGGAAGCAAGCATCAAGGCGGGCGACAAGGCTGAGATCGACGCCAAGGTGGAAGCACTGTCGAGCGCATCGCAGAAACTGGGCGAAAAAATGTATGCCGACATGCAAGCGCAGCAAGCTGCCGGCGGCGCAGAAGGTGCACAGCAAGCTGCTGGCGCATCGGACGCAGGCGCCAAGCAAGACGACGTTGTTGACGCTGACTTCAAAGAAGTCAAAGACAGCAAGTAATGTCTTGCGCTCCCATAGAGTGGGGGCAGCCGGGCTGAACGCTACATCGCGGGATTAGCCGCGAAGACCGGCCGAGCCGAGTCGTTGCCCCGTGCAACACTCGACTCGGCTTTTTCGTGTAATTTTTACATCAGTAGATAGACTGCAAGGTGCCGACAACATGGCAAAGCGTGATTTTTACGAGACACTCGGTGTCGCAAAAAATGCTTCGGAAGAAGAGATCAAAAAGTCTTACCGTAAACTGGCGATGAAATACCATCCGGACCGCAATCCGGATAGCAAAGAATCGGAAGAAAAGTTTAAGGAAGTCAAAGAAGCCTACGAGATGCTGACCAATCCGGAAAAGCGCGAAGCGTATGACCGCTATGGTCACGCTGGCGTGGATCCGAACATGGGCGGCGGTGGCGGCTTCGGCGGCGGTGCGGGCGGCTTTGCCGACAGCTTCGGCGATATCTTCGGCGACATCTTTGGCGGTGGCGGTGGACGCAGCCGCAATGCGGGTCCACAGGTGTACCGTGGCGCCGATTTGCGCTACAACCTGGAAATTACACTGGAGCAAGCTGCGCACGGCTTCGACACGACCATCCGCGTGCCGAGCTGGGACAAATGCGATACCTGCCACGGCAGCGGCGCCAAGCCGGGCACGTCGCCGACCACCTGCGGTACTTGCGGTGGCCATGGCCAGGTGCGCATGCAGCAAGGTTTCTTTAGCATCCAGCAAACTTGCCCGAAATGTCATGGTAGTGGCAAGGTCATCACCGACCCGTGCACGCCATGCGGCGGCGCCGGTCGTATCAAGCGCAACAAGACGCTGGAAGTCAAAATTCCTGTCGGTATCGACAATGGCATGCGCATCCGCTCGTCCGGCAACGGCGAACCGGGCACGAATGGCGGCCCGGCAGGCGACCTGTATGTGGAAATTCACATCAAGCCGCACGCCGTGTTCCAGCGTGAAGGCGACGACCTGCATTGCGAAATGCCGATCTCGTTCACCAAGGCGGCCTTGGGCGGCGAAATCGAAGTGCCCACCCTGAACGGCAAAGTGTCGTTTACGATCCCGGAAGGCACACAGTCGGGCAAGACCTTCCGCCTGAAAGGCAAGGGCATCAAGGGCGTGCGCTCCGGTTATGCGGGCGACTTGTTCTGCCACGTGGCGATCGAAACACCGGTGAAGCTGACTGAAAAACAGAAAGACCTGCTGCGCGACTTTGAAAAGTCGACCACCGAGGGCGGTGCCAAGCACAGTCCGCAAAGCAAGACCTGGAAAGACAAGGTCAAGGATTTTTTTGAGTAAGCACTGATAACACCATGCGCCGGGATGCTTAAACATCCCGGCGTTTTTTTACCGCGACTGAAAATGCGGGCACATCGCCGGCCTACGGGCGCGATTTGCCGCCGATTCAGCCGTACTTATACAATGGGAACGAGATGACCGAACCGAAAAATGGCTTGGCCCTGGCGGAGCTGCTGCAGCGTAACCGCCGCTGGGCCGATACTATGGTGGTGAAAGACCCCAGCTATTTCAAGAACCTGGAAGCGCAAACGTCGCCCGAATACTTGTGGATCGGCTGCTCCGACAGCCGCGTGCCCGCCAACGAACTGCTGGGCATGGCGCCTGGCGACGTGTTTGTGCACCGCAATATTGCCAATGTGGTCGTGCATTCCGACCTCAATTGTCTGTCCGTCCTGCAATTTGCCGTGGACGTGCTGAAAGTCAAACATGTCATCATCGTCGGCCACTACGGCTGCAAGGGTGTGCATGCGGCCATGACGGGCACGCGCATCGGCCTGGTCGACAACTGGCTGCGCCACGTGCAGGATGTGGGCCAGAAGCACGAACGCTACCTCGGTGACGTGCTGACCAGCCGCCAGCGCGGCGACCGCCTGTGCGAGCTGAACGTGGTGGAACAGGTCTTGAACGTGTGCCAGACGACCATCGTCCAAGATGCGTGGGAGCGTGGCCAGGAACTGAGCGTCCATGGCTGGGTCTATGGCTTGAAGGATGGCTTGCTCAACGATCTGGAAGTGACAGTTCAGGCCGGCCACGAGCTGGCGCCGCGCATGGCGACCCGCCTGGCCCGCTACGAAGCAACGGCGTAAGCGCCGTTGGTGCAGCGCGTCGCATCAGCGCGGTGGCCAGCGCTGGGGCGTGCAGCGCTAGTCAATTCAGCATGCTGCGCGCCGCCGCGATGATTTGCCGTGACAGCTGCTCCATGCGCGGCGACTGTACTTTCCACGTATGCCAGTATAGTGCCACGTCGGCCGGGGTTTTGGGCGTGAGCATTTCCACCAGTTCGCCATGCGTATTGGTTTTGAGCAGCAACTCCGGCACCATGCCGTAGCCCAGGCCGTAGCGGATGGCGTTGAAGTGCGAGGTGGCGCCCGGTACGTAATGGCATGGGTAGGCGCCTTCGGGCAAGCCCAGCGCTTCTTGCAGGAACGATGACTGCAAGGTGTCCTTGCGCGTGTAGGCGACCACGGGCGCCGTGCGCGCCGCCTTGCGCGTGAGGCCGTGCGCAAACCATTGCCGGCGGAACGCGGGCGTGGCCACCAGCCAGTAGCGCATGACGCCCAGCGGCTCGGCCGTGCAACCGCGCATGGGCTTTGGCTCGGTGCTGATGCAGCCGATGGCCATGCCCGTCTCGAGCAAAGTGTAGGTGTGGTCCTGGTCTTCCACGGTCAAGTCCAGCAGCACGCGCTCGCGTATCAGCACTTCCGACAGGGCGGGGAAGAACCAGGTACCGATCGAGTCCGCATTCAGCGCCAGTACCAGGGTCAGCGGGGCATCTTGCTGCACCGCCAGTTCCGCCTGCAAGTCCGCTTCCAGCAGCTTGGCGCGCTTCAGATACTGCATCAGGCGCTGCCCCATGCGCGTGGCGCGCGCGGGACGGCTGCGCACGATCAAGGCATTGCCGAGCTGGCTTTCCAGTGCCCGCACGCGCTGCGAAATGGCCGGCGAGGTCAGGTGCAGCCGCAGCGCCGCCTGCTCGAAGCTGCCCGTTTCGACGACGGCGCGGAACGCTTCCGTGTGCTTGGGATTGAGATCCATGGCGCATACCTAACATAAGAAAATTTTATCAATACTAAATAATACTTACTTTTCATAAGGATGCGTGTGTTGCAGTGCACAATGCACAATCGCGGATGCATTCAATTGCTGAAGTGCAAGCTAGCCGTCTGCGGGCTCTTGGCAGCAAGGAAATACCAGCATGTCAGCACAGCCGAGCAAGCACAGGCGAGCAAGCACAGCCGAGCTACATGACGGCCCGCAAGTCGCCATCAAAGCTGGTGTGCAAGCTGAAACGGCGCGCGCAGGTACTGGCCGCACCGACCGGCTTGGCGTTGTTCGACGGTGACGCTGGCAGTGGCGGCTCCAGTACGGCCACGAACGAGGCGCACCCTGAGCGAAGCGCGCGAACGCGAACAAATTCTCACATCATTTTCGGAAGAGCAAGACCATGCTGTTATATACGATTTACCTGGTGGCGATTGTCGCCGAAGCGATGTCCGGCGCCATCATGGGCATGCGGCGCGGCATGGATTTGTTCGGCATCTGCATGATCGGCACCGTCACGGCGCTGGGCGGCGGTACCGTGCGCGACGTGCTGCTGGGGCACTATCCGCTGGGCTGGATCGCGCATCCCGAGTACCTGCTGTTTACCATCGGCGCGGCCATCGTCACGGCGTTTGTCGCGCGCTACCTGCACCACCTGCGCGCCATTTTCTTGCTGGTGGACGGACTCGGCCTGGTGGCGTTTTGCGTGATTGGCTGCGACATCGCCATGTCGGCCAAGATGCATCCTGCCATCGTCGTGCTGGCCGGGATGATCACGGGTGTCTTCGGCGGCCTGCTGCGCGATATCCTGTGCAACCAGATTCCGCTCGTGCTGCAGCGCGAAGTGTATGCCACCGTGGCGCTGTTTACGGGCAGCCTGTATGTGGGCTTGCTGTACTTCCGGGTCGACAGCGCAGTGGCGCAGCTGGTGTCCATCGGCGCCGGTTTCCTGTTCCGTTTCCTGGCTTTGCATTTCGAGTGGCGCTTGCCCAATTTTAATGGCGACCGCATACGCGGCTTTGAATAGGGCGGCAACGCCGTCATTATTTTCAGGCGCAGCAGCAATGGGCTGCGTTCAGGCAGGCGTGCCTAGCTTATCGTAGCTTAGCGTAGCTTGTCGCCTGGCCGGCGAGCTGCTGCAGCGGCTGCAGAAAACGCGGCAGTAGCGCACCCTACACGATGCCCTTGCGGCGCTCCCACACGGCGCTGCCGACGAAAATGGCGGCGCACATCCACATCACGGCCGGCAGGGCGTTGACGCCCACCGATTGCATCAAGACCCCTGTCAGCAGGGGACCGCCGCCGCTGGTCACGCCCCAGGTAGCGTTGACGATGGCGCTGGCGCTGGTCAGCGACAAGCCCGTGAAGCGCTCGCCGCAGGCCACCAGCGCTAGCATGTAGATGCCGCCTGCCGCTGCGCCCAGCAACAACAGCAAAGTCCACCACAGCCACGGCGTGCCGACGGCCAATGGCAGCAGCGGCAGCAGCAGGCAGACAGCTAGGCCGCAGGCCGCGTGGACTTTGGCGCGGCCGTAGCGGTCGGCCATCCATCCCAGTGCGAATTGCAAGCCCGTGTCGCCCACCAGCACCACGGTGGCTGACAGCAGGGCCAGGTCCGTGCTGATGCCGTGCTCCATCGCGTACAGGGGCAGCAAGCTCAATGCCAGCGTGTCGAACAGGGCAAAGAAGGCGGCGCCCAGCACGATCATCGGCATGCGTGGCAGGATCAGGGTCCATTTCACACCCTGTTCTTCCGCTTCGCGTTCCGGCCCGCTGTTCGAGATCAGCATCAATCCCGGCACGGCGAGCAGGAATAGCAGGCCACAGGCGGCAAAGCTCCAGCTGATTTTGTCGTTGAAGAGTGCCACCAGCGCGGGGCCGATCAGCTGGAAGAAGGTAAAACTGGTGGTGTACATGGCCACCACGCGCCCGCGCGAATTATCGGGCGCCAGGCGGTTTACCCATGCTTCTCCGATGGTAAACAGTACGCCCATGGCGCCGCCGAACAGGAAGCGCAGCACGCTCCACGCCAGCAGGTGGTCGGTGAACTGCATGGAGATCGTCGCCAGCGATGCCACCCAGACGGCGCCCAGCATGGTGGCGCGCGCGCCGAAACGACCGACCCAGCGCGAGACGAACGGCGAGACTGCCAGGATGCCGAGCGCGCTGATGGCGGTGATCATGCCGATGATGTCCGTGCCGACGCCGCGCTGGTGCAGGGTCAGTGCGGTGAGCGGCATGGTGGCACCCAGGCCCAGGCCGACCACGCCGATGCTGATGACAAGAGCGAAGAAATCACGCCATGGCATGCTCTTCATGACTGGCCCCGCAGGGAGCAAATAGAGTTTCGGAAGGCCGGAAAACGCTGTGGATGCATGGGAAAGTAAGGGCACTTTGCCGGTGGCGCTGGTGTTTGGCGCCGGACGGGCATATGATGATTTTAGTAAACGCAAGCTTGCAAAGCCGTAGTGTAAGCCATGTGCGCCGCCGCTGGCCACGTGTGGCCATTGCTACGGGCTCTGCTGTACAGTGTAGCGAGCGGCGGCGCTGTCATGGCGCTGTCATTGGATCGTCCCGCCAGCGAGGTAGCACTCTATGCGCCGTCCCATCGTTCTCGTTCCCGCCTGCCAGCGCCCGCTGGGGAACCATGTTTGGCACATGGCGCAGGAAAAATACCTGCACGCGGTGCTGCGCGGCGCCGGCTGCATGCCGCTGCTGCTGCCCGCCCTGGGTGTTGAAGCCGACCTGGAGGCGGCGTTGCAGATCGCCGATGGCGTCATGCTGACCGGTTCCGCCTCGAACGTCGACGCACGCCTGTATGGCGAACAGATTCTCCACCCCGACCTGCCGCAAGACCCCGCGCGTGACGCCACCACTTTGCCTTTGATCCGCGCTGCGCTGGCGCGCCAGCTGCCCTTGCTCGCCATTTGCCGCGGCTTCCAGGAAGTCAACGTGGCCCTCGGCGGTAGCTTGCACCAGGCCGTACATGCGCTGCCGGGCATGCTGGAGCACCGGGAGAACGTACTCGATCCGCTGGCACGCCAGTACGCGTGCGCGCACCGTATCAAGTTGATGCCGGAGGGCCTGTTATCGCGCCTGCTGGGCGGCGCCAGCGAAATGATGGTCAATTCCCTGCATGGCCAAGGCATTGCCCGGCTGGCCGAGGGCTTGCTGGTGGAAGCTTGGGCCGACGACGGCCTGGTGGAAGCCTATACCCTGGCCAGCGCCGCCGGTTTTACGCTGGCCGTGCAATGGCACCCGGAATGGCAGGTGGAAGACCATCCGCAGTCGATGCGCTTGTTCGGCGCTTTTGGCCAGGCGTGCCATGATTACCAGCAACAGCAGCCCAGAAACAATCACAGGACAGCTTGACAGCAGAGTAGAGGGGCGCGCCGCCCGCAGCACGCGGCGCTTAATCAAGAAAAGCGCAACAGCAACGAGAGGGAAACATGGCAATACGCGAAAATTTCACCTATACGGATATGGATGTGTGGCTCAATGAAAAGCGCGTCACGGAAATCGAATGCCTGGTGCCCGACTTGACGGGCGTGGCGCGCGGGAAGATCCTGCCGCGCGGAAAATTTACCCAAGAGCGCGGCATGCGCATTCCGGAGGCGGTGCTGGGCATGACCGTGACGGGCAATTACCCGCTTGACGATGGCGGCTATGACCGCGCCATTTCCAGCACCGACCGCGACATGATCTTGAAGGCCGATCCGACTACCATCACCATGGTGCCGTGGGCCACCGATCCCACCGCGCAAGTCATCCACGACTGTTATTTTTCCGATGGCATGCTGGTCGATTTCGCCCCGCGCTCGGTGCTGCGGCGCGTCTTGAAACTGTATGCGGACAAGGGCTGGAAGCCGGTGGTGGCGCCGGAGCTGGAGTTCTACCTGACGGCGAAAAACACGGACCCGGACTTGCCATTGAAGCCGCCTATCGGCCGCAGCGGCCGCGCCGAGACCAGCCGTCAGGTGTACAGCATCGACGCCGTCAACGAATTCGATCCCCTGTTCGAGGATATCTACGATTACTGCGAATTGATGAACCTCGACGTCGATACCTTGATCCACGAGATCGGTGCCGGGCAGATGGAAATCAACTTCCTGCATGGCGACCCGCTGGGCCTGGCCGACAAGGTTTTCTTCTTCAAGCGCACCTTGCGCGAAGCGGCCCTGAAACACGATATGTACGCTACCTTCATGGCCAAGCCCATGGCCGGCGAACCTGGGTCCGCCATGCATGTGCACCAGAGCGTCGTCGATGCGAAGACGGGCTTGAATATCTTCAGCAATGACGATGGTTCGGCTGCCCCCATCTTCAAGCATTACATCGCCGGCCTGCAGCGCTACATGCCCTCGGCCATGGCCATCGTCGCACCGTATGTGAATTCCTACCGCCGCATCGTGCGCCATACAGCGGCGCCCATCAACATCCAGTGGGGCCTGGATAACCGCACCGTGGGCTTTCGCGTGCCCGAGTCGGGCGTGCAGGACCGGCGCGTGGAAAACCGCATCATCGGCGCCGACGCCAATCCTTACCTGGCGCTGGCCGTGACGCTGGCCTGCGGATATCTGGGCATGACGGAGCAGCTGGAGGCGACGCCGATGATGGAGGGCAGCGCCTACGACATGAAATTCGAGCTGCCGCAAGGCTTGCCCGAAGCGCTGCAACTGCTGCGCGCGGAAGACAAGCTGCGCACGGTGCTGGGCGAGCGCTTCATCGACGTGTATGCGGCCATCAAGGACCTCGAACACCAGGAGTTCATGACGGTCATCAGCCCCTGGGAGCGCGAACACTTGTTACTGCACGTATGAGTTTCCGTCAAAAAGTCCATGGCGCTGTTGCCTAGCCTCGTCGTACATTTGTACTGCCTCGGCAACGCGTCTAGCTCTCAACATTTTGTCAGGCACTCAGAGAAAGGATCGCAATGAGCACATCCAATAATCCGCTGGCGCCAAGCGCCGCGCTGGTCGCCTCGGTGGCGCAAAAAAATGCAGCGCCGCAGCTATACGACACGGCTGCCATCCAGCAGATGGACTCGGCCCACTATTTGCATCCGTTCACCGATTTCCAGGACCTGGCAAGCAAGGGCGCCCGCGTGATGGTGCGCGGCGATGGCGTCTACCTGTGGGATAGCCAGGGCAAGAAAATCGTCGACGGCATGTCAGGCCTGTGGTGCGTGAACGTGGGTTATGGCCGCACCTCGATTTCGCAAGCCGTGTACCGGCAGATGGAGACGCTGCCTTTTTATAACAGTTTCTTTGGCACGACGAACGTGCCGGCCGTGCAACTGGCGGCCAAGCTGGCGCAAATTTCGCCGCCGCAGTTCCAGCATGTGTTTTTCACCGGTTCCGGCTCCGAAGGCAACGACACCAACCTGCGCATGGTGCGCCGCTACTGGGATATCCTCGGTTATCCGGAGCGCCATACCATCATCAGCCGCCACAACGCTTACCACGGCAGCACGGTGGCCGGCGCGTCTCTGGGCGGCATGGGCGGCATGCATGCGCAGGGCGGCTTGCCGATACCGGGCATCGTGCATATCGGCCAGCCGAACTACCTGGAGTCGGGTCATGGCTTGAGCCCCGAGGAATTCGGCATCAAGGCGGCCGGCTGGCTGGAAGACAAAATCCTGGAAATCGGCGCCGACAAGGTGGCCGCCTTCATAGGCGAGCCGGTGCAGGGTGCCGGCGGCGTGATCATCCCGCCTGGCACTTACTGGCCCGAAATACAGCGCATCTGCGACAAGTACGGCATCATCCTGATCGCCGATGAAGTCATCTGCGGCTTTGGCCGCCTGGGGCGCTGGTTTGGCTCCGAACTGTTCGGCATCAAGCCCGATCTGATCACCTTTGCCAAGGGCGTCACCTCGGGCTATGTGCCCTTGGGCGGCGTGTTGGTGGGTGACAGGGTGGCCAAGGTGTTGATCGAGCAGGGCGGCGAATTTACGCATGGCTTTACCTATTCTGGCCATCCCGTCGCTTGCGCCGCGGCGCTGGAAAACATCCGCATCATCGAGGAAGAGCAGTTGGTGGCGAAGGTCGCCGAGGACACGGGGCCGTATTTACAGCAGTGTTTCGCCAGCCTGGGCGAACATCCGCTGGTGGGCTACGCGGACAGCTGTGGCCTGGTCGCGGGATTGAACCTGGTGCGCAAGAAGGGCGCCAGCGTGCATGAAAATGTGTTGTTCGACGAGGACCAGGGCGTGGGCATGCTATGCCGCGCGCACATGTTCGACAACGGCGTCATCATGCGCGCCGTGGGCGAGCGCATGATCGTCGCGCCGCCCCTGGTCATGACGCGCGCGCAGATCGATGAAATGGTGGCTTTGATACGGCTGTGCCTGGACAAGACCTATGCGGATGTGAAAGCGAAGGGCTGGGTGTAGTGAACCCAAACGCAAGGGCTGGGGTCGTACCCTCAGGGTACGACCCCAGGGTTTGCTCTTGGGTTGGTGTCAGTTTTTCACCCAAATAGGCGCTAACTCAAGTTTTTTTGGACCAGAATCGCGGCAGTTCCGCTAAACTTCCGTCTTGGCCGCTACTACAGCGGCCAGTTTTTCTTTTTGAGACACTCTGACACACTCTTACCCAGAAGCCACCCATAGATGACGATAGCAACACCTGCCGCGTCGGCCAGCGACGCCCAAGCGCCTTTCTTGCTGATTGATCAGCTGGTCAAGGAATTCGATGGCGTGCGCGCCGTCGATGCGATTTCCGTGACGATCAACAAGGGCGAGATTTTCGCCTTGCTGGGCAGTTCCGGTTGCGGCAAGTCGACCCTGCTGCGCATGCTGGCCGGTTTCGAGACGCCGACCTCGGGCCGCATTGCCCTGGCGGGCAATAGCATCGTCGATGTGCCGCCACACCAGCGGCCCATCAACATGATGTTCCAATCGTACGCGCTATTCCCCCATCTGTCGGTGTGGGATAACATTGCCTTCGGCCTGCGCCGCGATGGCTTGCCGAAAGCGGAAGTGGCGGCGCGTGTCGAACAGATGCTGGCGCTGGTGCAACTGGGCCCATACGCCCGGCGCAAGCCGCACCAGCTGTCGGGCGGCCAGCAGCAGCGCGTGGCGCTGGCGCGCAGCCTGGCCAAGCGTCCGCAGTTGCTGCTGCTGGACGAACCGCTGGGCGCGCTCGACAAGAAACTGCGCGAGCGCACGCAGATGGAGCTGGTCAACATCATCGAACAGGTGGGCGTGACCTGCGTGATGGTCACGCACGACCAGGATGAAGCCATGAGCATGGCCACTCGCATCGCCGTCATGAGCGAAGGGCGCATCCTGCAGGTGGGCGCGCCCGGTGAAATCTATGAAACGCCGAACTGCCGTTTCGTCGCCGACTTCATCGGCAGCGTCAACCTGTTCGACGGCCACATCACGCAAGACGAACCCGATCACGTGGTCATCGACACGCCGGACGGCCGCCAGTATGTCTCGCACGGCATCACGGGCAACCTGGGCATGGATGTCTCGGTGGCCGTGCGGCCCGAGAAAATCGGCATCCAGATCGCGCCGCCTGCCTTGGAAGAGCGCGCGTCGCCGGCGGAACACGGTTTTAACTGCGCCCAAGGCGTGATCGTCGCCATGGCGTATTTTGGCAACGAAACCAGCTACCACGTGCGCCTCGATAGCGGTACGGTGGTGAAAGTGTCGCGCACCAACGCCGCCCGCCACGATGTCTCGCGCCTGGAGCGCGAACAGCGCGTGTGGCTATGGTGGGATGGCGCCGACATCGTCGTGCTGACCAGCTGAGGCCATCATGACATCCCTCCTGCAATCGCTGTGCCACTTCTTTACCTTGCGCTCGATAACGGGGCGAAATGCGGGCCGCAACGCCGTCATCGCCGTGCCTGCGCTGTTCCTGACGGCGGCCTTTTTGCTACCCTTCCTGATCGTGCTGCGCATCAGCCTGTCCGACATGGACACGGCGGGCAGCCCGTTTGGCGGCCTGCTGTCGTATGTCGACGGCATCGTTGTGCTGAAGGTAAAAATCGCCAACTACCTGTTCATCGCCGCCGATGAACTGTATCTGCTGACCTACCTCAGTTCCATCAAGTACGCGGCCATCACTACGGCCATCTGCCTGTTTATCGGCTACCCATTCGCTTACTTCATGGCGCGCGCCAAGCCATCGATCCGTCCTGTGCTGATGATGCTGGTGATGCTGCCGTTCTGGACCTCGTTCCTGCTGCGCGTGTATGCGTGGAAGGGCATCCTGGCCAACCACGGCTTGCTCAACGACCTCTTGATCGCGCTGGGCGTGGTGAGCGAACCGCTGCACATGATGAATACCTCGTTCTCCTTGGTAGTCGGCATGGTCTACGCCTATCTTCCGTTCATGATTTTGCCGCTGTATGCCAATCTGGTGAAGATGGACGTGCGTTATCTCGAAGCGGCGGCCGACTTGGGCGCGACGCCATTGCAGGCGTTCTGGCGCATCACGGTGCCGCTGTCGAAGTCGGGCATCATCGCCGGCGCCATGCTGGTGTTCATCCCGTCCGTGGGCGAGTACGTGATCCCCGAGCTGCTGGGCGGTCCGGAAACCCTGATGATCGGCAGAGTGCTATGGGATGAGTATTTCACCAATAACGACTGGGCCATGGCCTCGTCCGTGACGGTGTTGATGATATTGCTGATCCTCGTGCCGATGGCCATTTTCAACCGATACAAGACACACCAGGACGCGGAGCAGCGCACATGAATAAAGCTACCTTCCTGCAGCGCTGGTTCGGCCGTGGCTGGCTCTCGCTCGGCTATTTTTTCCTCTACCTCCCGATCATCGTGCTGATCGTCTTCTCGTTCAACAGCTCGCGCCAGGACATGGTGTGGAGCGGCTTTTCTCTGCGCTGGTACAGCGAGTTGATGAGCGATACGCAGATCATCTCGGGTTTCGGCCTGTCGCTGAAGATCGCCTTCATGTCGGCCACCTCGTCCGTCATCCTGGGCACTTTCGCCGCCTTTGTCTTGACCAGTTACCAGCGCTTCGGCGGGCGTACCTTGTTCTCGGCCATGGTCAGCGCGCCGCTGGTGATGCCGGAAGTGATCATCGGCCTATCGCTGTTGCTGATGTTGGTATCGATGCAAAAGGTCTTTGGTTTCCCCGAGCGCGGCGTACTCACCATGTGGCTGGGGCATACCCTGCTGGGCATGGCGTATGCGGCCGTGGTGGTGCAATCGCGCCTGCAGGAGATGAGTAAATCCTTGGCCGAGGCGGCGATGGACCTGGGTTGCCGCGCGCACCAGGTCTTCTTCCTGGTGACCCTGCCGAATATCACGCAGGCGCTGGCCTCGGCCTGGCTGCTGACGTTTACGCTGTCGCTGGACGATGTGGTGCTGTCGGCCTTCTTGTCCGGCCCCGGTTCGACGACCATGCCGCTGGTGATCTTTTCGCGCGCGCGCCTGGGGCTCGATCCGCGCGTCAATGCCATTGCCGCGCTGACCATCCTCGTCGTGACGATTGCCGTGATCGTGTATGCCGTGATGCTGGCGCGCGCCGACCGCAGACGGCGCAAGCAGATCTCTGCGGCCTATTTGGCCGACTAGGAGTAAGCTGGCGTTTTTACCTTGCGGGAGACGAGCATGACGGAAAACACCAGCTGGCACGCACGCGCAGCAGCGCTCACGATCGATGGACGCGCCTTCATCAATGGCGAACGGATGGCGGCCAGGTCTGGCCAGAGCTTCGATAATTTGTCGCCCATCGATGGCCGTCTCCTGGGCCAGGTGGCGCGCTGCGACAGCGCCGACGTGGATGCGGCCGTGCTGGCCGCCCGCGCCGCCTTTGACGACCGCCGCTGGGCCGGCAAATCCCCGGCGCAGCGCAAGCGCATACTGATCAAGTTCGCCGACCTGGTGCAGCAGAACGGCGCCGAACTGGCCCTGCTGGAAACCCTGGACATGGGTAAACCGATTAAGTACAGCCAGAGCGTGGATGTGGGTGCCACGGCCAATTGCCTGCGCTGGTATGGCGAGGCGATCGACAAGGTCTACGATGAAATCGCACCTACGCCGTCCAGCAGCCTGGCCTTGATCACGCGCGAACCGGTGGGCGTCGTCGCCGCCATCGTGCCGTGGAATTATCCGATGATCATGGCCGCCTGGAAGATCGCACCCGCGCTCGCGGCTGGCAACAGCGTTATCCTGAAACCATCGGAAAAATCGCCATTGACGGCCCTGCGCCTGGCCGACATCGCGCTGCAGGCAGGCGTGCCGGCGGGCGTCTTCAATGTGCTGCCTGGCTTTGGCAACGAGGCAGGTGCGGCGCTGGCGCTGCACATGGATGTCGATTGCATCGGTTTCACAGGTTCCACCCGCACGGGCAAGTTGATCGTGCAGATGGCGGGTCAGTCGAATCTGAAGCGGGCGTGGACGGAACTGGGCGGCAAGTCTGCCAACATTGTCTGCGCCGATTGCCCGGACCTGGACAAGGCCGTGGCCGCCGCCGTCGGTTCCATCTTTTTCAACCAGGGCGAAAGCTGCAACGCGCCCTCGCGCTTGTTCGTGGAAGAATCGATCAGGGAAGAATTCCTGGCCAAGGCGCTGGCCATGCTGCCCCGCTTCCAGCCTGGCGACCCGCTCGACGAAGCCACCGTCATGGGCGCCATCGTCGACGCCACGCAGATGAACACGGTCATGGGCTATATCGCGGCGGGCAAGAGCGAAGGCGCGCAACTGCTGGGCGGCGGCGAGGCCGTACGCACTCAGACGGGCGGCTACTATGTGCAGCCGACCGTGTTCGGTGGCGTGGACGCGGGCATGACGATTGCGCGCGAAGAGATTTTCGGCCCCGTGCTGTCGGTGCTGGGCTTTACGCATATCGCCGATGCCATCAAACAGGCCAATGCCACGCCCTATGGCTTGCAGGCGGCCGTGTGGACGTCGGACCTCAGCAAGGCCATCTTGACGGCGCGCGCGCTGCGTGCAGGTACCGTGCATGTCAACCAGTACGACGGCGACGACATCACCGTGCCGTTCGGCGGTTATAAACAGTCGGGCAACGGGCGCGACAAGTCGCTGCACGCGCTGGACAAGTACACGGAATTGAAGACGACCTGGATACAGGTGGCTTAGGTGGCGTAATTGCTGCCAGAGTCAGTAAAAAAGCGGATGAATACTCTGCGTCGATTAACACAGTTTTTTATGGCCAAGAAAAAAAGGCAGGCCTCTTGCGAGCGCCTGCCTCGGTCATTCAAGCTGCAGCTTAGATGACTATCGTTTGATGCTCGTCACCCACGCGTGCGCGGATGGTACCGATGCGCGAGACGCTTTCGCCGGCCGCTTGCAATTGTGCGATGGCGGCGTCTGCATTTTCCTGCGAGACGATGACGGTCATGCCGATGCCGCAGTTGAAGACGCGGTGCATTTCGGCGTCAGCCACGCCGCCGTGCTGTTGCAGCCACGTGAACAGCGGTGGCATGGTCCACGCCTTCGAGTCCAGTTCGGCCACCAGGCCAGGCTGCAGCACGCGCGGGATGTTTTCGACCAGGCCGCCACCGGTGATGTGCACCATGCCCTTCACTTCCATGGCATCCATCAGCGCCAGCAGCGGCTTGACGTAGATGCGCGTTGGCTGCATCAGCACGTCGGCCAGCTTGCGGCCGTGGAAGTCACCTTCCAGGTCAGGCTTCGCCACTTCAATGATCTTGCGCACCAGCGAGTAACCGTTCGAGTGCACGCCCGACGAAGCCAGGCCCAGCACCACGTCACCGGGGGCGATTTTGCTACCGTCGATGATTTTCGATTTTTCCACCGCGCCGACGGCAAAACCTGCCAGGTCGTATTCGCCGGCCGGGTACATGCTCGGCATTTCAGCCGTTTCGCCGCCGATCAGCGCGCAACCGGCTTGTTCGCAACCCTGGGCGATGCCCTTGATGACGTCGGTGGCAATGGCCACGTCGAGCTTGCCGCAAGCGAAATAGTCGAGGAAGAACAGGGGCTCGGCGCCTTGCACCAGGATGTCGTTTACGCTCATGGCGACCAGGTCGATGCCGACCGTGTCATGGCGGTTCAGTTCAAACGCCAGGCGCAATTTCGTGCCCACGCCGTCGGTGCCCGAGACCAGCACCGGTTCCTTGTACTTCTTGCTGATTTCAAACATGGCGCCAAAACCGCCCAGGCCGCCCATCACGCCTTCGCGCAGGGTGCGCTTGGCAAACGGCTTGATTGCTTCGACTAAAGCGTCGCCTGCGTCGATATCGACGCCAGCGTCACGGTAGGAAAGGGAAACATTAGAAGTCTGGTTCATGGTGTGGTGGCAGCGGAGGCGGTAAAATAGAAGGCGGATACCCGCCGGCACGCGCGCGCAAGCATGTTTTTCAACATCATGCGGCAGGGTGCCAGCGGGTGAATTCGGTCGATCAAGACGCTATTTTATCAAACTGCCCCCGCTATTTCGTAATTAACTGCCTTTTTTTAACGCAAAAGTACAACGCCATGCCATTCCCGATCAGCGCAGAGCAGAAGCAAACAGCATTTTGGATCGCGGTCTGGCTGGCATTCTTGCTGCTGCTCGTCAGCCTGGGCCCCATCCTGACGCCCTTTCTGGCGGCCGCCATCCTCGCCTATGTGCTCAATCCGGGCGTGGACCGATTGCAACGCCTGCATTACAAGCGTTTTTACGTGCCCCGTCCGCTGGCCGTGCTGCTCGTGGTCGTGTTGTTTTTCCTCGCCATGACAGCGCTGGTACTGATCGTCGTGCCGGTATTGCAAAAGGAAATCCCCCTGCTGCAGGCGCAGATCCCGCAATTTCTCAGCAAGGCCAACGAGTTGCTGGCGCCGAAACTGCGCGACCTGGGCATTCGCGTGCGCCTTGACGGCACGGGCATCAAACGCATGCTGAGCCAGCAGATGGCGACCAGTGGCGATGAAATCTGGAGCACCGTGCTGGCCTCGGCGCGCATCGGCGGCACCGCCGTGCTGGGCTGGCTGGCCACCGTGGTGCTGATTCCCGTGGTGCTGTTTTACTTGTTGCTGGACTGGCATCCGATGCTGGCGCGCATCGCCGGCGCCGTGCCGCGCCGCTGGGTCGGGCGCACGGTGGGCATGGCGCAGGAAGTCGATACGCTGCTGGCGCAATACCTGCGCGGCCAGTTGCTCGTCATGCTGGTGCTGGCCACGTATTACTCGGTGGCGCTGGCCATCGCCGGTTTTGAAGTGGCATTGCCTGTTGGTATCATCACCGGCTTGCTGGTCTTCATCCCCTATTTGGGCTTCGGCCTGGGGCTGATGCTGGCCCTGATCGCCGCCCTGCTGCAGTTTGCCGACTGGAGCGGCGTCATCGCCGTGGCCGTCATCTATGGCTGTGGCCAGGTCATCGAAGGCTTTTTCCTCACGCCGCGCCTGGTGGGCGAGCGCATCGGCCTGAACCCCCTGGCCGTCATCTTCGCCTTATTGGCCTTCGGACAATTATTCGGTTTCGTCGGCGTTTTGCTCGCTTTGCCCGCTTCGGCCGTCCTGATGGTCGCTTTTAAGCATCTAAGACGCCACTACCTGTCCAGCAGCTTCTATAATGCATGACAGGGTACCCGATACGGCTACAATGCGAAACTAACAACGAACTAACAACAGCGACGACGACGCTCAAGCAGTAATGAAAAACAGGACAAGGCGTACGCCATGAAACAACTGGTGCTCGATTTAGGCACAGACCAGGCGCACAGCCTCGATACCTTCGAGGTGGGACAGAATGCCGAAGTGGCGCAGTTGATGCGTCAGTTCGCCGCGCGCACTGCGCGCGAACATTTTGCTTACCTGTGGGGCGAACTGGCCGCCGGCAAGAGCCATCTGCTCAAGGCCCTGGCCAGCACCGAGCGCGCGCGCTACATTTCTCCATTCTCGATCGAGTCCGAATTCGTGTATTCGCCGGAGGTCGATTTGTATCTGCTCGACGACTGCGAAAAGCTCTCGCCGCTGGCGCAGATCGATGCCTTTGCACTGTTCAATGAAATCCGCGCCAACAAAGCCTATATGGTGTGCAGCGGCGCCGTGCCGCCGGCCGTGCTGCCCGTGCGCGAAGACTTGCGCACGCGCATGGGCTGGGGCTTGATTTACCAGATCCAGGGCTTGACCGACGATGAAAAAATCGCCGCCCTGACCCAGGCGGCCACCACCCGCGGCTTGACCTTATCGCCGGGCGTGTTACCCTATCTGCTGTCCCATTTCCGGCGCGACATGCGTTCGCTGTCGACGATGCTGGACTCTCTCGACCTCTACTCCCTGGAAACCCAACGCCCGATCACCTTGCCATTGTTGCGCGAGTTGCTGCAGGCGGAAGCGAAAGAATGATGAATCTGGCCCTGTTTGACCTCGACCACACCCTGCTGCCCATCGACTCGGATCACGAGTGGGGCGAATTCCTGGTACGCATCGGTGCCGTGGATGCCACCGAATTCACCCGCCGTAACGATGAATTCTTCGCCCAATACCAGGCCGGCACGCTCGACCCGGTGCAATACCTGGAATTTTCCCTCGGCACCCTGGCGCAATTCCCGCGCGAACGCCTGGACGCGCTGCACCAGCAATTCATGGCCGAAGTGGTCTTGCCGGCGATCCGCCCCGCAGTGCTGGCGCTGCTGAAACAGCACCGGGACGCAGGCGATTTGCTGGCCATCGTCACGGCCACCAACTATTTCATCACCAAGCCCATCGCCGAGGCACTGGGTGTCGAACACCTGCTGGCCGCCATGCCCGAATATGACGCTGAAGGCAACGTCACGGGCAAGCTGCTGGGCACGCCGACCCTGGGCGCGGGCAAGCTGACCCACACCCATGCCTGGCTGGACAAGATGGGCAAGGCGCTGGGGCAGTTCGAGCGCAGCTACTTTTACAGCGATTCACACAACGACATTCCCTTGCTATCGGTCGTTACCCATCCGGTCGCGACCAATCCCAACACCGCTTTGAGCGCACATGCAACCGTCCACGGCTGGCCATCACTCCACTTATTCAATGATTAAAAAATTCATCCGCAAGATCCTCGGCGTTAAAAAAGAGGCAGCGCGCGACACCACGGCCGCCGTCGTGCTCGGTCCTGCGCAACACGGAATCGACCCGAAACTGGTATCGTCGAATGCCATCCGCGTCACCAGCAGCCTGCAGGAGGCGGGCTTCGAAGCCTTCGTCGTCGGCGGCGCCGTGCGCGACCTGCTGCTGGGCGTGAAGCCGAAAGACTTCGATATCGCCACCAACGCCACGCCGGAACAGGTCAAGCGCTTGTTCCGCCGCGCCTTCATCATCGGCAAGCGCTTCCAGATCGTACATGTGATGTTCGGCCAGGATTTGCTGGAAGTGACGACCTTCCGCGGCGCCGGCGCCGATTCCGCGCCCAAGGATGAACATGGCCGCGTCCTGCGCGACAATACCTTCGGCTTGCAGCACGAAGATGCGCTGCGCCGCGACTTCACCATCAACGCCATGTACTACAACCCGGCCACGCAGGAAGTGCTCGATTACCACGGCGGCGTGGAAGATATCCGCGCCCAGACCCTGCGCATGATCGGCAAGCCGGAAGAACGCTACCGCGAAGATCCCGTGCGCATGCTGCGCGTGGTGCGCTTTGCGGCCAAGCTGAAATTCACCATCGAGCCGCATACGGCGGCACCGATTCCCATCATGGCGCCGCTGATCAACAATGTGCCCGCGCCGCGCGTGTTCGACGAAATGCTGAAGCTCCTGATGAGCGGCCACGCGCTGGCCTGCCTGCAGCAGCTGCGCAAGGAAGGCTTGCATCACGGCTTGCTGCCGCTGCTCGACGTGGTGCTGGAGCAGCCGCTGGGAGCGAAATTCGTCACCCTGGCGCTGGACGCCACGGACGCCCGCATCGCCGCCGGCAAGACCGTCTCGCCAGGCTTTCTGTTTGCCTCGCTCTTGTGGCACCAGGTGCTGGAAAAATGGACGGCTTACCGCGCCGCCGGCGAGTCGACGATCCCCGCGCTGCACCTGGCGGCCGACGACGTGCTCGACTCGCAAACGGAAAAGCTGGCCTTGCAACGCAAGATCGGCTCCGACATGCGCGACATCTGGTCGATGCAGCCACGCTTCGAGCGCCGCGTCGGCAAGGCGCCGCACAAATTGCTGGAACACCTGCGCTTCCGTGCTGGCTACGACTTCCTGCTGCTGCGCTGCGCTTCGGGCGAGATCGACATGGAGATCGGCGAATGGTGGACCGCGTTTTATGAAGGCGACGAGGAAACGCGCGAAGCCTTGCTGGTCAGCGCGAATGCCGCGCCGGGCGCCATCAAGAAGAAGCGTCCGCCACGCCGCAGCACGCGCAGCAAGAGTGGCACGGGCGGCACGGGCGGCAGCAGCACGGGCAGCACTGGCGACGAATGATGGACGCACTTGCCCCCGTCACCGCTTACATCGGTATCGGTGCCAACCTGGGCGAGGCGCAGGCCAATGTGCAGGATGCGATTGCGCGCCTGGCGCGCCTGCCCGGCACCAGCTTGCTCGACGCCTCGGCCAGCTACCGCACGGCACCCATAGCTTCCAGCGGTGACGACTACATCAACGCCGTGGCGCGCATCTCGACCACAGTGCCGGCCGAAGAGCTGCTGCTGGCGCTGCATGCCATCGAGGCGGCGCACGGGCGCGAGCGGCCCTACCGCAACGCCCCGCGCACGCTGGACCTGGACTTGCTGCTGTACGGCGACGCGCAGATCGCCAGCGCCACGC
Organism: Janthinobacterium paucivorans; assembly: GCF_051380805.1. NCBI lineage: Bacteria > Pseudomonadati > Pseudomonadota > Betaproteobacteria > Burkholderiales > Oxalobacteraceae > Janthinobacterium > Janthinobacterium paucivorans. The sequence goes on along the minus strand of NZ_JBNYXR010000004.1, from coordinate 262,947 downwards.
TGACAGTGCCCCATCCGCGCATCACCGAGCGCGCCTTCGTGCTGGTGCCGCTGCTGGCCTTGGCGCCCGCCATCGTCGTGCCCGGCCTCGGACCGGCGCGGGATTACCTGGCAAGCGTCGCTGAGCAGGCCATCAGTCAGCTCTGAGCCGTTTCGCGCCCATCCTCTACAATGGCGCTGCTGCAGCACGCCGCATAAAGTACTACACTAGCGGCATCGTCGTCGCACCACCCCCTTTACACTCTAGAGAATACCTATGTCCGCTTATTTGCAAGGAACAGATCTGGCCGCAAAAGACAAGGCCGCCACCCCGGCGCCGGCGCCATCGAAGACTGTCGCCAACAAGGCTGTGACCATCCACACGCTGGCCACGCTGCGCGCCGCCGGCGAAAAGATTTCCATGCTGACCTGCTATGACGCCAGCTTCGCGTCCCTGATGGACCGTTGCGGCGTCGAGATCTTGCTGATCGGCGATTCGCTCGGCATGGTCTGCAATGGCCATAACTCGACCCTGCCCGTCACCGTGGCTGAACTGGCCTACCACACGGCTGCCGTGGCGCGCGGCGCCAAGTCGGCCTTGATCATGTCCGACTTGCCGTTCGGTGCGTATGGCACGCCCGAAACAGCCTATGCCAACGCCGTCATCCTGATGCAAGCCGGTGCGCACATGGTCAAGATCGAAGGCGGTGCCTGGCTGGCCGAGACTGTCCGTTTCCTTACCGAGCGCGGCATCCCCATCTGCGCCCACATCGGCCTGACGCCGCAATCGGTGCATCAGCTGGGCGGCTATAAGGTGCAAGGCAAGAGCACGGAAAGTGCCGCACAGCTCAAGAATGACGCGCTGGCGCTGCAAAACGCGGGTGCCGCCATCGTGCTGATGGAAGCGATGCCGACGCAGCTGGGCAAGGAAGTGACCGACATGCTGACGATACCGACCATCGGCATCGGCGCCGGTCCCGACTGCTCGGGCCAGGTACTCGTCATGCACGACATGCTGGGCGTGTTCCCAGGGCGCAAGGCGCGTTTTGTGCGCAACTTCATGGAAGGCGCTGCCAGCATCGACGCCGCCGTCTCCGGCTATGTGCAAGCGGTCAAGGATGGCAGCTTCCCGGCACAGGAACACTGCTTCTGATGCACGGCTGCTGACGCCGGCCATGCAGGGCATCTCGCCTCGACAACTGTCGGGGCGATTTTTTTGGTGCGTAGCGTGCCCGTCCGCCAAAGCGCCATCGGCATGCCATCGAGCAGCACGATCAGTGGTCAGCAACCATTGCGGCCACTGTCACTACCATCGCTGGCGCAGAAGCATTTAGGGCTTCAGCACCTTGGCCACCTTGGCCGCCCGCAGGCGGAAGGCGTCCGGCATGCCCGAACCCAGTAGCGGGCGCAGATACAGCCGGAAGGCATCGGTGACGTCCGTGCCGCTGGCGCTGATGAATTCGTCTTCCATGGTGCGCGTCTTGCCCGCCACGTCCGCCAGCGGCAGCAACTCGTAGTCAACGGAATAAAAGCCCGTACGCTTGATGGCGACCGAGCCATCGCGCTCGCCCCACATGGCGAACTGCACCGCCTTCTCGCCCACTTCGCGCGCTTCGCGTTGATCTACATCAGAGACGCAACCGATGAAGGAACGCTGCAGATAGCCGAAGGTGTCGCCGCGCACGCGCTTGATGCCCAGCTTGGCCTTGATGGCATCGCATAGCAGGTCGGCCAGTGCGCCGGTGCCCGACAATTGCACATTGCCGTGCGCATCGCGCTCCACCGCATCGCCAGCCTGTTGGGCCAGCAGGCTGGCGATGGGTTCGCCCGAGGCATCGTGGATGCCCTCCGAGACGGCGATCACGCAGCGGCCGTATTTTTCATATGCAGCTTTCACGTCGGCGATAAATTGATCGAGCACGAAGACGCGTTCGGGCAGGTAGATCAGGTGTGGGCCATCGTCGGGGAACTTCTTGCCCAGCGCCGAGGCGGCCGTCAAAAAGCCCGCGTGGCGGCCCATCACCACGCCCACGTATACGCCAGGCAAGGCTGCATTGTCGAGGTTGGCGCCGGCGAAGGCCTGGGCGACGAAACGCGCGGCCGAGGGAAAGCCTGGCGTGTGGTCGCTGCCCACCAGGTCGTTGTCGATGGTTTTCGGGATGTGGATACAGCGCAGCGGGTAGCCTGCCTTGTGCGCTTCCTCGCTGACGATGCGCACCGTGTCGGACGAGTCATTGCCGCCGATATAGAAGAAGTGTTCGATCTCGTGCGCGCGCAGCACTTCGAAGATTTGCTGGCAGTAGGCGATATCGGGCTTGTCGCGCGTGGAGCCGAGGGCCGATGAGGGCGTGGCGGCCACCAGTTCCAGGTTATGGCTGGTTTCCTGTGTCAGATCAACAAACTCTTCATTGACGATGCCACGCACGCCGTGCAGCGCGCCATACACGCGCGTGACATGGTGAAAGCGCCGCGATTCGAGCACCACGCCCACCAGCGACTGGTTGATGACGGCGGTGGGGCCGCCTCCCTGGGCAACAAGAATTTTTCCAGATGGCATGGGGTCTCCTCGCAAACGGTACGGCCTTCCAGCCTACTCCTTTTTTGCCACGGCGCTGTCTTTTCCGATCATTCTGTCGAGGAATTTTTCCACCCGGCCCCAGAAGTCGATGCGGTTCTTTGGCAGCGTCCAGCCATGGCCTTCCTCGTCATAGACCACCCATTCGACATCGCGGTTGTGTTGTTTGACGGCCGCATAAAACTGCTTGCCGTGGTAGAGCGGCACCCGCTGGTCGGCGGCGCCGTATGCCAGCAATAGGGGCTGGGTGATGCGCGCCGCCTGGGCGATGGGCGAGGTGGCCTGGAACTGGGCCGCGTTGGCCGTCCGGTCGCCAATGAGTTCGGGCATGCCGTATTGTTTCCAGTCATCGCCGAGATCGGACTTGAAGCTCCAATGGCCGCTATACAGCAGGTTAATGTCGGTCACGCCCACCCAGTCGACGGCGCAGCGGAACAGGTCGGGATCGTTGACCAGGCCCATCAGGGCAGCATAGCCGCCATAGCTGGCGCCGGCAATGCAGATACGGCGCGGATCGGCGATCCCTTCGGTGATGGCCCAGCGCGCGCCATCGGCAAGATCGTCCTGCATCTTCAAGCCCCATTGTTTCCAGCCGGCCCGAAAATGCTTGGCGCCAAAGCCTGTGCTGCCGCGAAATTCCGGTTGCAGCACGGCATAGCCACGCGAGGCAAGAAATTGTACTTCGGCATTCCATTGCCAGGAGTTGCCGCGGACATACGGACCACCATGCACGAGCACGACCAGCGGCAACTGCTTGCCGGAAGTCGTGGCGGGCACGGTGAGCCAGGCTGGAATGGACAGGCCATCGCGCGTCTTGTAGCGCACCAACTGCTGCTCGCTCATCTGCGCCGGCTGAATCAGCGGCTGCGTTTCGCCGATGATGCTCAGCGTGCCCGTGTCGCTATTGAACAGCGAGAATTTGCCCGGTTGCCGATCGGAATACGAGGTTACCAGAATGAAGGGCGTGGTGGGGCGGGCCGCCAGCGAGACCAGGTTGATTGTCGCTGGCAGCAGGGCGTCGATGCGCGCCTGGGTCGCTGCCATGGCGGGGTCGAACCAGCGCGTGGTGCGCGCATCGCTGAGGTGGCGCACACCCAGCAACTTGCCTTGCCGGACGATCAGATTGCCGCTGAAATCATAGCCGTCGAGCGAGATGATGGGCGTGGGTGTGATGCGGCTGTTGGCGAGGTCGTAGGCATGCACGGACAGCGTATCGCTGCCCATGCGGGCGCTCACGTACAGGGCGCCATCCGGGCCAAAGGAGAGCGGGGTGAAGGCATCTGGGCCGCCGAGGTAGGCGTCGAACTGCGCCAGCGTGCGCCAGGCGCCGCCGTCCGGTTCTCGGTACATGATGCTTTCCATATTGCGCTCCCGGGTTACGGCCAGGCGTGGTTCGCCATGCTGGTCGAGCAGCCAGCGGCGCACCTTGCCCGGCGGCTTGACGCTCGTGCTGCGGCCCGTGAGCGTATCGAGTTGCCGCAAGCCCTCATAGTCGACTTCGCCCGTCGAGGTGTACACGGTGCTGCGCACATACACGGCCTGGGAATCCTGCGCCCCACGCTGTCCCATCAGGTAGGTATGCCATGGCAGCAATTTATAGACCGAGGTGGAGGCGTCGGGCGTGGCGCTGCGCGCGGCCAGTTGGCGAAAGTTGCTGCCGTCTCGGTTGACGGCAAATAGTCCCGGCCCGAAACGCAGGTCGCCGGGCGCCGTCTGGCGGTCGCGCGTGTTCAGGATCAGGCGCTCGTTGTTGACCCATTCGACGTCACCGACATCGACGTTGCTAAATTGCGCCACGATGTTGATGTTATTATCGAGCAGGTTGACGATGGCCAGCCGTTCGCGCTTGTTCGCGCCGCTCACTTTTACGGCCAGGTGACGCGCATCGGGTGACAGCTGGGGGGCGCTAAATTCCGGGTTGGCGAAGAAAGCCGGCAGCGGCGGTACGACGGCGGTGTGCGCTTGTGCGGAGATGGCAAATAGGCTGGCGCAGGCGGCCAAGGCATGTAGCAGACGCAAGAGAGACTGGGGCATAGTGTGTTTTAAGCTGGAATGAAAAATTTAAATATAGAGGTTCATTCCGGTGCCCGGATATGCTCCACCAGTCCCTTGCTGCGGCGCGCCGGTGCCGGTGTCAGCCAGCTGACCACGATGGCGGCGGCCAGGCCAACCGGTACGCCGAAGATGCCGGCGGAAATGGGCGCGATATGAAACCATTGACCGCTGGCATTGCCACCGAGCATGGCGCTGGTGTGCAGCATGTAATACAGGCACACGCCAAAGCCGGCCAGCATGCCGGCCAGTGCGCCCTGGTAATTGGCGCGTTGCCAGAAGACACCCAGCACCAGCGGCGCGAACAGGGTCGAGGCGGCCAGCGAAAAAGCCACGCCCACCAGCGACAGGATGTCGGCCGGTTTTTGCGAGGCCGCATAGGCGGCGATGAAGGCCACGGCCAGCAGCAGCAATTTTGAAATCGTCACGCGTTTTTGCGTCGAGGCGCTGGGATCGACCACCTTGTAATAGATGTCGTGCGAGAGGGCATTTGAAATAGCCAGCAGCAAGCCGTCCGCCGTCGACAGGGCGGCGGCCAAGCCGCCAGCCGCCACCAGGCCGGAAATCACATAGGGCAGGCCGGCGATCTCGGGCGTGGCTAGCACCAACACGTCGGCGTCGATGGAAATTTCCGCCAGTTGCACGATGCCGTCGCGGTTGACGTCGACGATGCTGATCAGCGGACTGAGCTTGTCCACATTGGCCCAGTACGACACCCAGGTGGGCAGATTGGTGTACTGCGTACCCACCAGTGCCGAGTAAATATCGTACTTGACCAGCACGGCCAGCGCAGGAATCGTGAGGTAGATCAACAAGATGAAAAACAGGGTCCAGAAGACCGATACGCGCGTTTCGTGCACGGATGGCGTGGTGTAGGAGCGCATCAGGATATGCGGCAGAGCAGCCGTGCCCAGCATCATGCAAAACACGAGAGCCAGAAAATTGTTGCGCTTGATGTCGGACTGCTCGCGGTCGGCGGCGGGAAACGGCTGCGCGTGCGGAATGATCGGTTCGGCGCGTTTCTGATTCTGCGCCTGCATCGCCTGCCACAGCACGCGTGCCTCCTCCGGGCTTTTCGGATAGGCAATCAGATAGCGCTCCGCGTTGCGGATATCGAATAGCGAGGTATTGCGCTGGCGTAAAGTATCGAGCTGGCGCTGGGCTGTCAGGCGGCCTTGCTCCCAGGAGCCGGGCAAGCCGGCGATGCGCGCCTGGTAGCTTTGTGCGCGCTGGCGGAAGATGGCGCGCACTTCGTTTTCTTTCGGGTCCGTTTCCAGCACGTGTTCGCGTGCGCTCAGTTGCGGCAACACTTTGCCGTAAGCGATCTGCGGCACGGGGTTATCCGCATGCTTGACCGACAGCCAGATGGCGGGAATCAGAAAGGCGACCAGGATGATGATGTACTGCGCCACCTGCGTCCAGGTGATGGCGCGCATGCCACCCAGAAAAGAGCAGACCAGGATGCTGGCCAGGCCCAGGAAGATGCCGACGGAAAAATCCACGCCCGTGAAGCGCGAGGCAATCAGGCCGACGGCGTAGATCTGCGCCACGACATAGGTGAACGACACGATGATGGTGGCGGCCACGGCCACGACGCGCACGCTGGCGCCGCGCTTGTCGGTGCCGCTGGCATAGCGGGCGGCGAGGAAATCGGGGATCGTGTATTGGCTGAACTTGCGCAGGTAGGGCGCGATCAAGAGTGCTACCAGGCAATAGCCGCCCGTCCAGCCCATGATGAAGGCCAGGCCGTCGAAGCCGTTCAGGTACAGGCCACCGGCCAGGCTGATGAAGCTGGCGGCCGAAATCCAGTCGGCGGCCGTGGCCATGCCGTTGAACATGGCGGGCACTCTGCGCCCTGCCACATAGTATTCGGTGACGTTCGAGGTGCGGCTGATGACGCCGATGGTGGCGTACAGGGTGATGGTGACCAACATGAACAGGTAGCCGATCCAGGCGCGCGGCATGCCTTCCTGTTCGAGTACCGACAGGGCCAGCAGGAAGGCGGCAAAACCGGCGGTAAACAGCAGGTAGTAGCGGCACAGCCGCGCAAAGAAGCTGCGCTGGCCGCTCATTTTTGCTCCTCGGCATGAAAAGCACGGTCCAGGCGCCGCATGCGCCAGGCATAGAAGGCAATGATGGCCAGGTAGACCAGCGAGGCGCCCTGGGCCGCCATATAGAAGGGCAGCGGCCAGCCGAACAGGTTCAGATGCAATAGTTCGCGCGCATAAAATATGGTCAGAAAGCCCGTCAGCAGCCAGATCAGCAGCAGGATGGCCGTCAGGCGCCGCGTCTGTTGCCAATGCACATCGAGGCGCGCCTGCAGCTCGGGGCTCGGTGCGCGCGCCGGCCGCAACGGTGTCGCGGGAATGCTGGGCTTATCCATACGTGATCTCATCGTCTTCGGGGGGATCGGGCAACAGCAGGGCGATGCTCAGGCGTAACAGGGTGCCCGGCAGCTTTGGTGCGTGGGCGCGCGGATTGTTGAAAATATCGACTTCGGCGCCATGCTGCTGAGCAATTTCGCGCACGATGGCCAAGCCCAGTCCGCTACCGTCGACATTGCTGCCGAGAATGCGGTAAAAGCGCTCGAACACGTGTTCCCGCTCGGCCTGCGGTATGCCGGGACCCGTATCTTCCACTTCCAGGATGGCCAGTTCCAGGGTGCTGCGCACGCGCACCGTGACGCTGCCGCCAGTGGGCGTGTAGCGCAGGGCATTGTCGATCAGATTACTCAGCAGTTCACGCAGCATCATGGCATTGCCGGAAATCATGATCGAATACGCGGGCTGTTCGAATCCCAGGTCGATATGCTGGGCAAACGAGGCTTGCACCCAGTCCTGCACCACGCCGCGCGCCAGTTCGCTCAGCTCGATGGGAGCAAATGCCGTGCCGGCCTGCGGCTGGTTTTCCGCGCGTGCCAGGGCCAGCAGCTGATTCACCAGGCGCGTGGCCGCTTCCGAACTTTTCGCCAACTGCAGCAGTGAGCGGTGAATCTCGTCGTGGTCGGTTTGCCGCAGGGCCAGTTCGGATTGCATGCGCATGCCGGCCAGCGGTGTCTTCATCTGGTGCGCAGCGTCGGCGATGAAGCGTTTCTGCATGTCGATGGACAAAGATAAGCGCGCCAGCATCTCGTTGAGCGAAGCGACCAGTGGCGTGATTTCCTCGGGCACCTGGCCCGATTCGATGGGGGAGAGGTCATCCGGTGGTCGCGCGCGTATGCGTTCCTGCAATTGCGCCAGCGGTGACAGGCCGCGCGCCAGGGCAAACCAGACCAGGGCCAGGATCACGGGCAGGATGATGAACTGCGGCAAGATCACGCCCTTGATGATTTCATTCGCCAGCTGGGCGCGTTTTTCCAGCGTTTCGGCCACTTGCACCAGCGTGCGGCGCGGTTCATCGTCGATGCTGGAGGGCATGTCGAGATAGGTGAACGCCACCCGCACGGGCGTGCCGTGGATGGTGTCGTTGCGAAACAGCACCATGCCACTGCGGTATTTATCGGGTTCTTGCGGCGGCGGCAAGTCGCGGTCGCCGTCGAGGTATTCGCCTTGCCCGCCCATGACCAGGTAATACAAGGTATCGACATCGTCGCCGCGCAGGAAGTCGCGGCCCTTGCTGCTCTTGTCCTGCATGCGGCGCAGCATCGCGCCATCGGCTTGCTTGACCTGCTGCGTCAGCACCGTCACGCTGTCTTCCAGCGCATGGTCGAACGGTTGATTCGCGATGCCCTTGGCCACCAGGTAAGTGATGGCGATGCTCATCGGCCACAGCAGCAGCAAGGGCGCCAGCATCCAGTCGAGGATTTCGCCGAACAGCGAATGCTCGATGCTGTCATCTTGCTCCGTGGTGGGCGGCTCGAACCAGTCGTCGTCGTTCACCTCGTCCGCTGGCGCTTCGCGCGCCTTCACTTGCTGGCGGCTCCGCTGGCCGGGCTGGCCGACACGCCCGCTTCGGCGTTCAGGCGCGCCGCTTCCGAGTATTTTTCCAGGCAATAGCCGAGGCCACGCACCGTAGCGATGCGCACGCCACCGACCTCGATCTTCTTGCGCAAACGGTGCACATACACTTCGATGGCGTTGTTCGACACCTCTTCGCCCCATTCGCACAAATGGTCGACCAGCTGCTCTTTCGAGACGAGGCGGCCGGTACGGCCCAGCAGGATTTCCAGTAAGCCCAGTTCGCGCGCCGACAGGTCGAGCATCTGCTCGTTGATGTAGGCGCTGCGCCCCACCTGGTCGTAGCTGAGGGGGCCGTGCTTGATGATGGCCGCGCCGCCGCCGGCGCCACGGCGCGTCAGGGCGCGCACTCTTGCCTCCAGTTCTGACAGGGCGAACGGCTTGGCCATATAATCATCGGCACCCAGGTCGAGGCCATTCACGCGTTGCTCGATGGAATCGGCAGCCGTCAGGATCAGTACCGGCAGCAGCGAGGCGCGCGCGCGCAGGCGGCGCAGCACTTCCAGGCCGGACATCTTCGGCAGGCCCAGGTCGAGGATCAGCAGGTCGAATTCCTGGGTCGACAGGGCAGTATCGGCCTCCTGGCCGGTCTTGACGTAGTCGATTGCATAACCGGACTGGCGCAGCGAACGGGTCAGGCCATCGGCCAGCACGCTGTCATCTTCGGCAAGTAAAATACGCATGGTGAACTTCCTATGCTTGCAACTTCAGGACATCAGAAGTCTGTATTGTGTTTGATTTTCCGCAAGGTGGATAGTTTTTGTGAAAAACCAGGGTTGTATTGATCTGTTTCAAAACAAATCCACGTTCCGCTTGCATTGATCACTGTTTTTTTATACAGTACTGTCTGTATAAAGAATTTAACCCACTGGCGCTATCGCAGGCTGCACGATTCAACTGAATCTGCAACTGTAGAACGGCTGAAAGAACATATGGACGATAAAAAAGCTGTAGTACCCGCATCGGAAAAAGCCAAGGCGCTGGCCGCCGCACTGGCGCAGATCGAGAAGCAGTTTGGCAAAGGTTCGGTCATGCGCATGGATGCCAGCGCGGTGATCGAAGAAGTGCAAGTCGTGTCAACTGGTTCGCTCGGCCTCGATATCGCGCTGGGCGTGGGCGGCTTGCCGCGCGGCCGCGTAGTGGAAATCTACGGTCCAGAATCGTCGGGTAAAACCACGCTGACCCTGCAAACCATTGCTGAAATGCAAAAAATTGGCGGCACTTGCGCCTTTATCGATGCCGAGCACGCACTCGACGTCGGATACGCCCAAAAACTGGGCGTGAACCTGCATGAGTTGCTGATCTCGCAACCGGATACGGGCGAGCAGGCGCTGGAAATCTGCGACGCACTCGTGCGTTCGGGCAGCGTCGACCTTGTCGTCATCGATTCCGTGGCCGCACTGACGCCACGCGCCGAGATCGAAGGCGACATGGGCGATTCCCTGCCAGGCTTGCAAGCGCGCCTGATGTCGCAAGCCCTGCGCAAGCTGACCGGTTCCATCAACCGCACCAATACCCTGGTCATCTTCATCAACCAGATCCGCATGAAGATCGGCGTGATGTTCGGCAGCCCGGAAACGACTACCGGCGGCAACGCGCTGAAATTCTACGCCTCCGTGCGCCTCGATATCCGCCGCACCGGCTCGATCAAGTCCGGCGATGAAGTGATCGGCAACGAAACCAAGGTCAAGGTCGTCAAGAACAAGATCGCGCCACCGTTCAAGGAAGCGCACTTCGATATCCTGTACGGCGCCGGCACTTCGCGCGAAGGCGAAATCCTGGACCTGGGCTCGGATGCCAAGATCGTGGAAAAATCCGGTTCGTGGTACAGCTACAACGGCGAACGCATCGGCCAGGGCAAAGACAACGCCCGTGCCTTCTTGCAAGAGCGTCCGGCGCTGGCCCGCGAGATCGAAAACAAGGTCCGCGCTTCGCTGGGCGTGCGCGAACTGCCACCGCTGGCGGCTGAAAAGCCGGAAAAAGCGGATAAAGCCGCCGACAAGGCTGCCAAGGCGGAAGCCAAGTCAGAGTAGGTCGGATTAGCGCGGCAAAGCCGCGCCTAATCCGACAACACCACAGACGTCAACAATGTTGTCGGATTACGGCCCAGGTGGCCTAATCCGACCTACGCATGGCTTGCCGCAAGGTAGGACCCTGATCGCCGTCCCGCGCTGTTGCGCCGGGCGGCGATTGTATTTGGGTGCTGTGATCGTGGAATGAAAGACAAGGTGGGTGTATGGCTGCAGTACAACTAAGCCTGAAGGGCAGGGCGCTACGCTTTTTGTCGATGCGCGAACATAGCCGCATGGAATTGCGGCGCAAGTTGCAGCGCCATGCGCAGGAAGGCGATGATGTGGAGGCCTTGCTCGACAGCCTGGAACAAGCCAACTGGCTGTCGCAGGAGCGTTTTTCCGAGTCGCTGATACACCGCCGCTCGGCCCGTTTCGGCAATAGCCGCATCATGGCGGAATTGCAAAGCCATGGGATTGCTGGCGAGGCCTTGCAGGAACTCAAGGCGGGCCTGGCCGAAGGCGAGACCGCACGCGCCTGCGAAGTATGGCGTCGCAAATTCGGTACGGTGGCGCAGGATGCCGAACAGCGCAACAAGCAGATGCGCTTTTTGATGCAGCGCGGCTTTTCGCAGCGCGCCGTGCACGTGGCCTTGAAGGGCCTGGAGCCCGAAGACGACTAGGTGCGCGCCGCTAGCGGTCCCGCTGGCCGCGACTCCTCGCCGGCACCGTTGTGTTCCTTCTGCAACAGTCGATGGCTGCCCTGAGCCTTGCCCGCGCGCTCGCATCGCGCCAGAGCATGGTTTTACTGGCAAGTCACTTTCCCTGGCATCAGCCTGTTCATTGGATGGCCTATTGTTGCGCTGCGTGGGGCCAGGCTTGCCCATGCTGCTGTTTGCAGGGCAAGCGCGGCACGTTGGCGTATTTCGCGGCGTGCATCGGACATATCAATCATCACCATCGGTGATAATGGCATCAATTTCCATGTGCATTATTTATGCTTTGAAATGTCTTTATCGAGGCAGTGAAAAATTATGTTGCGGCGCAACCGGCGTCCAGTGTGCTACACTTTTAGGGTTTTTGCGGCGCCGCAGGTGCGGTTGCTGTTCGTAGAAGCTGCGAACAGCGTGCTTTATGCACATTGCTGCTTACTAAATTACGGCCGCGCAAGCGGCATCGGTCTTATGCCCCTGTCAACTCCCGTATCCCGGCGCGCCTTACGGCACTCCCGCGTTATCGACGTCCAAGCGTATGTGCGCGACGACGGCCTGTGGGATATTGACGCCCGTATTACCGATATCAAAAGCTATGACGCGATGCTGGCCTCCGGCCCCCGTCCCGCCGGCACTCCCCTGCATGACCTCCACTTGCGCATTACCGTCGATCACGCACTGACTATCGTCGAGGCCGATGCCGCCTCCGATTCCGTGCCCTATCCTGGTTTTTGCGATACCATCGGCCCCGCATACAGGGCGCTGATCGGTTTGAATTTACTCAAGAATTTCCGCCGCGACTTGAAACAGCGCCTGGCGGGAATCGCTGGCTGTACCCATTTGACCGAACTGGCGCAAGTCTTGCCGACTGCGACGGTTCAGGCATTTGCCGGCGATGTCTGGTCGACCCGTGACGGTGAGAATGCTGACTTATCGCATGAAAAGCCGTTTCAACTCGACAAATGCCACGCCCTGCGCACCGATGGTGGGGCGGTTGCACAGTATTACCCGCGCTGGGTAGCCAAAGCGTGACCCCGGCGCTTTCCTGTTTTTTTTGCACCACTAACCGTATTTTTATACATCAGTATCAGAAGGGAAGCCAGCATGAAAATCCATGAGTATCAAGCCAAAGAAATCCTCCGGCAATATGGAGTGACGGTACCACGCGGTATTGCGTGCATGTCCGTCGACGAAGCCGTCAAGGCTGCGGAAACCCTGGGTGGTCCGGTATGGGTCGTCAAGGCGCAGATCCACGCAGGTGGTCGCGGCAAGGGCGGCGGCGTCAAAGTGGCGAAATCGATGGAGCAGGTCAAGCAATATGCTGACCAGATCATGGGCATGCAGCTGATCACGCATCAGACCAGCGCCGAAGGCCAGAAAGTCAACCGCCTGATGGTGGAAGAAGGCGCCGACATCAAACAAGAACTGTATGTTTCGCTGGTCACCGACCGCGTCACGCAGAAAATCGTCCTGATGGCGTCGTCCGAAGGCGGCATGGACATCGAAGAAGTGGCCGAGAGCCATCCAGAGAAGATCCATCACGTCACCATCGATCCAGGCGTTGGCCTGACCGATGCCCAGGCAGATGACATCGCGAGCAAAATCGGCGTGCCTGCCGGTTCCATCGTCGACGCCCGCGTCAACCTGCAAGGCCTGTACAAAGCGTATTGGGAAACCGATTGCTCGCTGGCCGAAATCAATCCGCTGATCGTCACCGGCAGCGGCAAGGTCATCGCCCTGGACGCCAAGTTCAACTTCGACCCGAACGCGCTGTTCCGTCATCCGGAAATCGTCGCCCTGCGCGACCTGGATGAAGAAGATCCAGCTGAAATCGAAGCGTCGAAATTCGATCTGGCCTACATTTCGCTCGACGGCAACATCGGTTGCCTGGTGAACGGTGCCGGCTTGGCCATGGCCACCATGGACACCATCAAGCTGTTCGGCGGCGAGCCAGCCAACTTCCTCGACGTAGGCGGCGGCGCCACGGCAGAAAAAGTGACCGAAGCGTTCAAGATCATGCTGAAAAACCCAGGCCTGAAAGCCATCCTGGTGAACATTTTCGGCGGCATCATGCGTTGCGACGTGATCGCCGAAGGCGTCATCGCCGCGGTCAAGGCCGTCTCGCTGAACGTCCCGCTGGTCGTGCGCATGAAGGGCACCAACGAAGATCTGGGCAAAAAGATGCTGGCCGATTCCGGTCTGCCTATCATCGCAGCCGACACCATGGAAGATGCAGCAAAGAGCGTCGTTGCCGCTGCTGCCGGTCAAGCTTAATTAAGGAATCAACATGTCCATTCTGATCAATAAAGATACCAAAGTCGTAACCCAAGGGATCACCGGCAAGACCGGCCAGTTCCACACCCGCGGTTGCCGCGACTACGCGAACGGCAAAGCTGCCTTCGTGGCAGGCGTGAACCCGAAGAAAGCCGGCGAAGATTTCGAAGGCATTCCCATTTTCGCTAGCGTTACCGAAGCGAAAAAAGAAACCGGCGCCAACGTTTCCGTGATCTACGTGCCGCCAGCAGGCGCAGCAGCGGCGATCTGGGAAGCGGTCGAAGCTGAAATGGATCTGGCCATTTGCATCACCGAAGGCATTCCTGTACGTGACATGATGGCTCTGAAAGACCGCATGGCTAAAGCCAACAGCAAAACATTGCTGCTGGGCCCTAACTGCCCAGGCTTGATCACGCCAGACGAAATCAAGATCGGCATCATGCCAGGCCACATCCATAAAAAAGGCCGCATCGGCGTGGTATCGCGTTCGGGCACATTGACCTATGAAGCAGTGGGTCAGTTGACCGCACTGGGCCTGGGCCAATCGTCGGCAGTCGGCATCGGCGGCGACCCGATCAACGGTCTGAAGCACATCGACATCATGAAGATGTTCAATGACGATCCAGATACCGACGCGGTCATCATGATCGGCGAAATCGGTGGTCCTGACGAAGCCAACGCGGCTTATTGGATCAAAGACAACATGAAAAAACCGGTCGTTGGCTTCATCGCCGGCGTTACCGCTCCTCCAGGCAAGCGCATGGGCCACGCCGGCGCGCTGATCTCGGGCGGTGCCGATACGGCACAAGCCAAGCTGGAAATCATGGAAGCTTGCGGTATCACCGTGACCAAAAACCCGTCGGAAATGGCGCGTCTGCTGAAAGCCATGCTGTAATTCCAGCCCGGTGCACGTAGTACAAAAAAGGAGCTTCGGCTCCTTTTTTTGTCCGCAAGACAGTCCGCTTGCGGGTCTGGACCGACGGCGTTGGTCCGAACCTGCCCAAATGTGTCGCTTTTCTTTCCACCGGTACTGCCGCTGCCCGGGCGCATGGCTGGCATGACGCTTGCTGTGTACCTGACGTGAGCAACGGCACCATGGGAGGATATGATGCGCGCGCAGAGCGGATTTACCCTGATAGAACTGATGATCGTGGTGGCCATCGCCGGCATCCTGGCGGCCGTGGCCATTCCCCAGTACGGTGACTATACGATGCGCGCCAAGGTCAGCAACGTGCTGATGGCCGCTGCACCGCTGAAGACGGCCGTGGCCCTGTGCGTGCAGGAAAACGGTGGACTGGCAGATGCCTGCAGCACACCTACCCCGGCCGTGCCCAGCGCCATCCCCACCTTTACCCCGACGCGCGAAGTGGCCGGCGCCAAGGTGCTCAAGGGTGATATCGAGTTGACCCTGGCAGCTGACCTAGGCAGTGGCCTGGGCGGCCAGACGGTGAGCATGGAGCTGCAGCTCAACAGCGGCAGCAGCCTGAACTGGTTCAACAGCACCAGCGTGACGAATGCGGCGGCCAGGGAAGCCATTATCAGGAACAATGCTCCCAAGGTGGTGGCGACGCAGTGAGCGGCGCCTGACGTGTCCGTGTCAGACGATTTTTTGCCGGTCTGCAATCAGCGCTTCATAGGTGAGGTTTTGCAGCAGGGTATAGTGGGTCGGTTCCAGGTCGATGAATTGCACGCCATACGTATAGATTTCGGCGTTGTCGGCGGCGTTGCCATGCGAGGGCTTGCCCACGCTGACGTTCTGGATGCGCGCGCGCGTATTGACGCGCATCTGATGCTTGTTCGGCTGCACCAGCAGGGTAAAGCTGAGCGCTACGCCATCGTCGTCCGGCGTGAGCATGCTGGCGGCCTCGATCAATGCCCCCGAGACGCTGAGGTTGACGATGAATACGGGCGCGGGCGCCACGTCGCGGTAACTGAGTTGCGCTGGAATGTCCACTTTCACGCGCATCGCCGTGCGCAGGCTGGTGCCCTGGATGGCGTCGGGAAAGCTCAGATGCACATAATTGAGGGGGCGCCCGAACATGCGCAGCACGCTGCACGCAAACGAACACACGGTGACGCCGGAAAACACGCGGATGGTCAGCTTGTCGCCCTCGTTGAGGGCGATGGAGGCGCCGTTTTCCATGGGTATCTTGACGATCAGGTACTCGTCTTTCACGTAGCCGATCAGGGTAGAGAAATGCTGGATGGGCTTGATGGTGCGGTGCGTGATGAACTGGATGCGTCCGCCCACCTGTAGATTCATCGCCTCGAATTCGTAGTCCTGGAGCTTGTTTTGCGCGGCGGGCTTGTTGCTTGTCATGCGATGCTCATCTCGATATTGGCGAACCGCAGTATGCATGATTTATTGATGAAAAAGCACTTATTTTACGGAAATTCATTCGGGCTTTCCTGGTGGCTAAGCGGGTAGCTAAGCGGCTAGCTAAGCTGGCAGTTATTGCCGTGTTACTGGCCGGCTCGGCATGGCCACGGCGCGCGCATCCCTGCATGCGGGCGTGTGCGCCGCGTCAAGTTGGCTCAGCCAGTGCCTGCCTGTAGCGGTGGCGCTGTCGCCTTACACCTCGGCGTGCCAATCACCCGACTTGCCGCCCTGCTTTTCCAGCACGCGCACATTGGTCATGACCATGCCCCGGTCGACGGCCTTGCACATATCGTAGATCGTCAACAAGCCGATTTGCACGGCAGTGAGCGCTTCCATTTCCACGCCGGTCTTGCCCGTGGTGTCTACCTGGGCACGGCAGTGCACGCTGTTGGCCGCTTCATCGACGTCAAAATCGACGCTGACGCGGGTGAGGGCGAGCGGGTGGCATAGGGGAATCAGGTCGCTGGTGCGCTTGGCGCCCATGATGGCGGCGATGCGGGCGATGCCGAGTACGTCGCCTTTCTTGGCGTTGCCTGAAATAATCAAGGCCAGGGTGGCCGCTTGCATGCGGATGGTGCCGGCGGCCACGGCGCTGCGGCGCGTGTCTTCCTTGCTGCCTACGTCGACCATATGGGCCTGGCCCGTGGCATCGAAATGGCTCAGTTCCCCGGCGGGGGCTTGCTTGTCTGCTGTTGTCATGGCGTCAAAATAGGTGAGGAGTGGAGATGCGGCACGCCAGGCCAGCACGCCATGTCATTGGCATGGTGCATGTTTGTCGCGTGGGAATGGGCGCCGCTAACAAGGTATGATAGCACCCGTGAATTCAAAAACTACCCTTCCGAGCGTATTTGAAAACGCCGCTGCAGCATCGCTGTGCGGCTGCCGGCGCGCAACCATGCTCGCTGCATTGTGGCTGGCGGCCCCGTTTGCGCTGGCGCAATCCTACACGTCCGCACCGGCGTCGGCCGCCAGCGCGGTGGCCAAGCCGGCCGGCAACTGGACGCCGCTGGCCGTGCCGTCAGCGCCGAATCTGCCGAACCTGGGCGACACCTCGCGCGAAGACCTGTCGCCGGCGATGGAGCGCAAGATCGGCGAGGAAATCATGCGTGGCATCCGCGGCGACCGCGATTATCTCGACGACGCGCCCTTGCTGGAATACCTGAACACCTTCGGCAACGCCCTCGTGGCGGCGCGCCCCAGCGTGCGCGGCGAAACGAATTATGACTATTTTTTCTTTGCCGTGCGCGATCCGCAATTGAACGCGTTTGCCTTGCCCGGTGGTTTCATCGGCGTCCATTCGGCGCTGGTACTGGCAGCCCAAACGGAGGCCGAACTGGCGTCCGTGCTGTCGCACGAAATCGGCCACGTGGCGCAGCGCCATATCGCGCGCATGCTGGGCCAGCAGCGCCAGGATGCCCTGATGCCGCTGGCGGCCATGCTGCTCGCGGCGCTGGCATCACGCGCGGGCGGCGATGTGGCGCTGGGCGTGTTTGCCGCGGGCCAGGGCCTGGCCATCCAGCGCCAGCTCAATTTCGGCCGCGAGGCCGAACGCGAGGCCGACCGCATCGGTTTCCAGATCATGGGCGAAGCCGGTTTCGATACCACCGGCATGGTCGCCTTCTTCGGCCGCATGCAGGCCGCCAGCCGCTCGTACAGTGACCTGATGCCCGCCTATCTGCAGACGCACCCGCTGACGACGGAGCGCATCGCCGACATCCAGGCACGCATCCGCGAGCAGCCCTACAAGCAGCGTCCGGATAGCTTGAGTTTCCACCTGGCCCGCGCCCGCGCGCGCGTGCTGCAAGATGAAAGCGTGCAAGGCTTGCTCAATGCTGCGGCCATCTTCAAGACGCAACTGGAGCAGCAAAGCCGCTTCCAGGTGACGGCCGCCCATTACGGCTTGTCCTTCGTCGCCGTCAAGCAGGGTAAACCGGTCGAGGCGCAGAAGGAACTCGATGCGGCCAATGCCGCGCTGCACCAGCCGGCCGGGCCGAATGTGTATACCTCGGGTGGCACGCAGGGCCCCAATTCGCTGCTGGCCGCGATGGGGCTGGAAGTGTTGCTGATGCCGGCGCAGAAAAAGGAAGTGGCGCAGCAAGCCCTGAAGGCGGCCGAGGCGGCGCGCCAGCAGTTTCCCCTCTCGCGCGGTATTGCCCACCAGTATGCGCAAGCGTTGATGGCGGCGGGCAAGCTGGAGCAATCGACCTTGTACTTGCGCGACCAGGTGCAGCTCTACAAGGAAGAGCCGGAACTGTATGATTTATTGGCGAAGTCTTATGCGGACCAGGGCAAGATGACCTTGCAGCACATGGCGCTGGCCGAATCCTACGTGCTGCAGGGCGCCACCATGGCCGCGCTGGACCAGTTGACGATCGCCCGCAAATCGACGGACGCGACTTTTTATGACCAGGCCGTGATCGATGCGCGCGAGCGCGAACTGCAGGAAAAGCGCCGCGAACAGATCAAGGACCAGAAGGGCTAGTTTTTATTCGGCTTGCGGCGCGCGCTGGAAGCCGAAGGTTTGCGCTACGCTGGCATAGGCCAGCGGCTGCACGGCAATCTCCTTGCCGTCATGCAATAACACCAAGTTCCCCTGGTTATTTTCCAGCCAGTCCAGCATCGCCTCGTCGCTGGCCACCTGTCCGTCGACGCGCAGCGCGGGCAGCACCTGCGCCATATCGCGGTCATCGACCTGCGCCACGCAGTCGCCCTGGCGCAGGATGAGCGCCCCGTTGTCGCACAGCCAGGCGGCATCGATGGCCGCCAGCGGCGCGCCTGTCTGCAAGACAAAACCGTGCTGCGGATCGCTGCGGGCGATATACGGCGTCGCTTCCAGGTTCAGGTAGACGCGCTGCGGGCCATTCTGGAAAAACCAGCAACCGCGTTCGTCATGGTCGTAATTGCGGTTGATAAATCCCAGCAGGGCCACGTGGGCGATCTTGTCGCCTGGCAGTTGTTGCTGTTGCGCCTGCTGGTCGCGCATGCGCCAGTTGCCGCGCGCATCCAGACCCAGCCAGCCGTAGCAGTGGGGCACGTTGGGCCATTTGGCCAGCGCCTGTTTGACGAGTTCATCCATGTGTAGGGTTTTCCGTGTGCGTTTGCGAGCCACTAGCGTGACAGCTTTGTGGTGCCGCTGGCGCCGTGTTGCCGCCTTCAAAAAAATGTATCAGGCGCTGCGGCAGCCAGCGCGTACTGCCTGGCAAGCTGCCAGCGGCAAAGCCGACGTGGCCGCCGTGGCGCGGATACTCGAGCGTTACCTTGCTTGCGGCGCTGCGCGGCAAGTAGCGCCCGGGCAGGAAAGGATCGTTTTGCGCATTTAACACCAGGGTCGGCACAGTGATGTCTTGCAAGACATGCTTGGCGCTGGCGCGGTGCCAGTAATCGTCGGCATCGCGGTATCCATGCAGGGGGGCCGTGACGACATTGTCGAAGGCGTGCAAGTCGCGCGCAGCGAGCATGGCGTCGCGTGCAAACAGGCCCGGAAACTGTTCCAGCTTGGCCAGGCATTTGGGTTTGAGCGTGTTCAGGAACATGCGCGTATAGAGCCGGTTGGCGCCGGAAGACAAGGCCTTGCCTCCCTGCGCCAGGTCCAGCGGGGCAGACACGGCCGCAGCGGCATCGATGATCTCGGCCTGGTGCTGCGACTGGCCCAGCCAGCATAGCAGGGCATTGCCGCCCAGCGAGACGCCGGCTGCGTAAAACTTGCCCGTTGCGCGCGGGCGCAGGCGCTGCACGATCCAGTCCACTTCCTGTGCATCGCCCGAGTGGTAAAAGCGCGGCGCCAG
This sequence comes from Janthinobacterium paucivorans, assembly GCF_051380805.1. Lineage (NCBI taxonomy): Bacteria > Pseudomonadati > Pseudomonadota > Betaproteobacteria > Burkholderiales > Oxalobacteraceae > Janthinobacterium > Janthinobacterium paucivorans. Next base: position 243,225 of record NZ_JBNYXR010000004.1, on the reverse strand, counting down.
GTTGGCTACGCCCGAGCAGCCGCGAAAATGCGGCACGGCGCCCGACCAGCCGCGCGCGGCTACCTCGGCCATCAGGGCGCGCGCGTAGTGGCTGTTCGATGAGCCTTCCAAACCGTGGAACAGCACCACGAAAGGCTGGCCCGGCTGGCCGTCGACCAGGTCGACGTCGACGAAATCGCCATCGGGTGCTTGCCAGCGTTCGCGGCGGAACAGCACGGCCGGCTTGGCCAGGCATACGGCCGGATAAATCGTCTGCGCGTGGCCGCCGGGCAGCCAGAGTGGCGCGCTGTAGGGCGCGCTGGTGGAAAAGGGTATAGGCATCAGTGCAAGATCTGCGCTCGCGTGACGTCAGGCGGCGCGCCGCCGGGGGCGACGGAGGCGTGGTGCAGGACGATGCGCCAGCCGCGCGGCGTTTTCACATACACATTCGTGGCCAGCAAGTGCGCCGCAGCGCCGGCTTCATTGGTGACGCCTTCGATGACGGTGTGTACCGAACTCATCAAATTGTGCGTTTCATGCAGCTGTGCCGGCACGATGTGCAGGCCACCGCCGGCGAGGATAGTTTCCCATGCGGCGCGGATGGCGGCATGGCCGATCAGGCGCGCTCCGCCCGGGTGGATGCAGACGATCTCTTCATCGTCGGCCCACAGCGCCATCAGCGCTTCGAGGTCGGCGCGGTGCAAGGCATCGTAGAACGCCGCTTCGACTTCGGCGGCGCTGCCATTGAGTTCTTTCAGACGTTTCATGACGACTCCGGCTTGAGCGCTATATATGACACTCAGAGTATGACACTCAGAGGTGCAAATGAAAACGGCGCGCTCGGTGCGCGCCGCTGGGCAGCTTAATGATGGCCGGCGCTGGCGCCTTCCTTCAGGGTGTACGCCGTGCCGCAATACGGGCACTTGGCGATACCGTCATGGTTAAACTCCAGAAACACGCGCGGATGCGACGACCACAGCGGCATGGCCGGGTTAGGGCAGTGGGCTGGCAAGTCTTTACTGTCGAGTTCGACCGCTGGCTGGGTGGTTTTTGTCATCTTGTCATGCTCCGTGAGGCTATATGGAAGGAAGTCGGCTGCTGCAAAAAGTACGATTTTAACGGATTCAGGCAGACAGCAAAAATCATGGCTAAAATGGCGGCTTGATTATTTGCGGCTGCGGCGCGTTTTTTGCGCAAATATAGCGGCTGCAGCGCCACACTGACTGGATTTGCCTTGCCGGTATTACCGTTGCCGCCCCTCTCGCCCTGCCTAAATGTTGTGCAGTTACCACACTCAGCCTACCGGAGCATCGTGTGAATGCCGTTGCCGCCGACAAGGACGAGGGCTTGCTGAAAGACGCTTGGCGCGCTGGCCTGAAACTGGGGGCGCCCAGCCTGCTGGGCATTGCCGCCTGGGGTATGGTGGTGGGCGTTGCCATGGTGAAAAGCGGCCTGACGCCGGTGCAGGCAGGGGCGATGACGCTGCTGGTCTTTGCCGGCTCGGCCCAGCTGGCGTCCTTGCCCCTGCTGGCCGCGCACGCGCCCGTGTGGGTGATTTTTGCCACGGCCCTCGTCGTCAATCTGCGTTTTGTCATCTTTTCCGTGCTGCTGGCCCCGCATTTCTCCCATTTGCCGTGGCGCCAGCGCTTTGCGCTCGGCTATGTGGCCGGCGATATCACCGTGGGCCTGTTCTTGCAGCGCTACCCCCATGAAACGCCGGACCCGGCCAAGCTGCCCTTCCTCAAGGGCTTGATCTACCCTAACTGGCTGGCCTGGCAAACCGGTTCCCTCATCGGCATCGTGCTGGGCGCCGTCGTACCGGCTGAATGGGGGCTGGGGTTTGCCGGGACTCTGGCGATCCTGTGCGTCACCGTACCCCTGATTCTCAGCCGCGCCGCCCTGTGCGGCGTGCTGGTGGCGGGCACGGTAGCCGTGCTGGCCTACGGCCTGCCGTATAAGCTGGGCTTGCTGGTGGCCGTGCTGGTGGGTATGGTCAGCGCCATGGCCGTGGAAGAATTGACGGAAAAATGGAAAAAACGCCATGTTTGACGGTATAGACTGGGGTAGGGGCGACGTGTGGATCGCCATCGCCGTGCTGGTGGTGGCCACAGCTGCCACGCGCAGCACCTTCTGGCTGGTCGGCCATCACATCAGCATTCCGCGCAGGATCAATGAGATGCTGCGCTTTGCACCGGCCTGCGCGCTGGCGGCCATCATCGCGCCCGATATGCTGATGGACGGGCAGCAAGTATATTTCGAATTGTCGAATTTGAAACTCTTGTCGGGTATTGCTGCGACGCTCTTTTTTGTGCTCCGCCGCAATATGCTGCAAACCATTGTGTTTGGCATGCTGGTTTTCACGGGCTTGCGACTGTTGCATGTTTTTCAGTAAAGCCGGACAAATCGGCGATTTGCCTTGGGCATTGCGGTAAAATAGCGCACTTCCTTCCACTCGTCATCTGGATCGCCATGTCAGCTGTTCTCAACTTCATCCGTCTGCAAGATTTGATCGCCCAAAATGCACTGCAAGGCAAGCGCGTGTTTATCCGCGCCGACCTGAACGTCCCGCAAGATGAGAGTGGCAAGATTACCGAAGATACGCGCATCCGCGCCTCGGTGCCGGCCATCCGCGCTGCGCTCGACGCTGGCGCAGCCGTCATGGTGACGTCGCACCTGGGCCGTCCGACGGAAGGCGAGTTCAAGCCGGCCGACAGCCTGGCGCCGGTGGCGGCCCGCCTGTCCGAGCTGCTGGGTCAAGAAGTTGTACTGAAGCAAAACTGGACCGATGGCGCCGGCCTGGAAAACCTGTCCAATGGCCAAGTGGTCATGCTGGAAAACGTGCGCGTCAACCAGGGCGAAAAGAAAAACAGCGATGTGCTGGCGCAAAAAATGGCCAAGCTGTGCGATATTTATGTCAATGACGCGTTCGGCACGGCCCACCGCGCCGAAGCATCCACGCACGGCATCGCCAAGTTCGCGCCTGTCGCCTGCGCCGGTCCGCTGCTGGCCGCCGAACTCGATGCGCTGGGGAAAGCCTTGCACGCGCCGGCCCGCCCTTTGCTGGCCATTGTTGCCGGTTCGAAAGTATCGAGCAAGCTGACCATCCTGAAAGCCTTGTCCGACAAGGTCGATAATCTGATCGTCGGCGGCGGCATCGCCAACACCTTCATGAAGGCCGTTGGCTTGAATGTCGGCAAGTCGCTGGTGGAAGCGGAACTCGTGGAAGAAGCCAAAGCCATCATCGAGATCATGGCCAAGCGCGGCGCGCAAGTGCCGATTCCTGTCGACGTCGTGTGCGCCAAGGAATTTTCGCCAACCGCTAGCGCGACCGTCAAGGATGTGGCCGATGTGGCTGACGACGACATGATCCTCGATATCGGCCCGAAAACGGCGGCCCTGCTGGCACAGCAGATTGCCGCTGCCGGCACCATCGTGTGGAACGGCCCCGTGGGCGTGTTCGAATTTGACCAGTTCGGCAACGGGACCAAGACCTTGGCGCTGGCGATTGCCGAATCGAAAGCATTCTCGATCGCTGGCGGTGGCGACACCCTGGCGGCGATTGCCAAGTATGACATCACCGATAAAATCAGCTATATCTCGACGGGCGGCGGTGCTTTCCTGGAGTTCCTGGAAGGCAAGACTTTGCCCGCCGTGGACATTCTCCTGCAGCGCGCTGCTTAATTTTTAGCCGTCGTCAGCAGTTCAGTAGCAAGCGCAGCCTGATCGCTGCGCTTTTACCTTGCCGGGTGGCGTCGCTGCCAGGTCTTGCTCAGCTAGCGTCTTGTTGGCGCAAAAGGACTCCTATGCCACGTGGTACAAAAATCGTAGCAACCATCGGCCCTGCCTCCACCGACTTCGCTATTTTGGTGAAGATGATACGTGCGGGTGTCGACGTGGTGCGTTTGAATTTTTCCCACGGCAAGGCGCAAGACCATATCGACCGCGCCGCGCTGGTGCGTCAGGCGGCGCTTGAATGCGGCCGCGAAGTGGCCATCATGGCCGACATGCAAGGGCCGAAGATTCGCGTCGGCAAGTTTGAAAATACCCGCATCGAGCTCGAAGCGGGCCAGCGCTTCATCCTCGACGCCAAGTGGGGCGAGAATGGCGAACTAGGCAACCAGGAACGCGTGGGCCTCGATTACAAGGCCCTGCCGCGCGACCTGCACAAGGGCGATGTGCTGCTGCTCAACGATGGCCTCATCGTGCTGATCGTCGAGCGCATTCAGGGCAGTGAAATCCATACCACCGTCAAGATCGGTGGCGAATTGTCGAACAACAAGGGCATCAACCGCCAGGGTGGCGGCCTGTCCGCGCCCGCACTGACGGCGAAGGATATGGAAGACATCAAGACGGCCATGAGTTTCCAGGCCGACTACTTGGCCATTTCCTTCCCGAAATGCGCGACCGACATGGAAATGGCGCGCCAGCTGGCCAATATCGCGGGCGAAGCGTACCACCACAAGCCGATGATGATCGCCAAGATCGAGCGGGCGGAAGCCATTCCAGCCTTGCAGGAAATCCTCGATGCCTCGGACGGCATCATGGTGGCGCGCGGCGATTTGGCGGTTGAGGTGGGCAATGCGGCCGTGCCGGCCCTGCAAAAACGCATGATCAAGATGGCGCGCGCGTCGAACAAGCTGGCCATTACTGCCACGCAGATGATGGAATCGATGATCGTCAACGCCGTGCCCACGCGGGCCGAAGTGTCCGACGTGGCCAATGCCGTGCTCGACGGCACGGATGCCGTCATGACGTCGGCCGAGACGGCCTCGGGCAAGTACCCGATCGAAACGGTGGAAATGATGGCCGCCATCTGCGTCGAGGCGGAACAGTCCGAATACAACAAGCTCGATGCCGATTTCCTCAACGTCACGTTTACCCGCATCGACCAGTCGATCGCGTATGGCGCCCTGTTTACGGCGCATCACTTGCGCGTGAAAGCCATCGTGGCGCTGACGGAATCGGGTTCCACCGCCCTGTGGATGAGCCGTCACAGCATCGACACGCCGATCTATGCGCTGACGCCGAGTGTAACAACCCTGCGTAAAGCGGCGCTGTACCGCAATGTGCGCGCGTATCATCTGATGCAAAATGCCCCCAGCGCGCAAGTGCTGAAGCAAGCCGAAGAGCTGCTGGTAGCGCAGGGTATCGTCAAGAAGGGCGACATGATCGTCGTCACCTGGGGCGAGCCGATGGGGCAGGTGGGCGGTACGAATGCCCTGAAAATCGTCACAGTCGGCGAATTGGAATAAGGCCCCCGAATTCAGGCGCCGGCGCGGTCATGGACTGCGAAGCGCCGCAACAGTTTCTATTGTTCTCTGGAGTATTACCATGTCTCTCGTATCCATGCGTCAACTGCTGGACCATGCCGCCGAAAACGGTTATGGCATTCCTGCTTTCAACGTCAATAACCTGGAGCAAGTGCAAGCCATCATGGCTGCCGCCGATGCGCTCAACAGCCCGGTGATCATGCAAGCGTCCGCTGGCGCGCGCAAGTACGCCGGTGAAGCCTTCCTGCGTCACCTGATCGACGCCGCCGTCGAAGCGTATCCGCACATTCCTGTCGTCATGCACCAGGACCACGGCCAGTCGCCGGCCGTCTGCATGGCTGCCATCCGTTCGGGCTTCACCTCCGTGATGATGGACGGCTCGCTGGAAGCGGACGGCAAGTCGGTCGCCTCGTACGAGTACAACGTGGAAGTATCGCGTGAAGTGGTGAAATTCTCGCACGCCATCGGCGTGACGGTGGAAGCGGAACTGGGCGTGCTCGGTTCGCTGGAAACCATGAAGGGCGACAAGGAAGACGGTCACGGCGCCGACGGCACCATGACGCGCGAGCAATTGCTGACGGACGTGGCGCAAGCGGCCGATTTCGTGCAGCGCACCCAGTGCGACGCCTTGGCGATCGCCATCGGCACCTCGCACGGCGCGTATAAATTCACGCGCAAGCCGACTGGCGATATCCTCGCCATCGACCGCATCAAGGAAATCCACGCGCGTATCCCGAACACCCATCTGGTGATGCATGGCTCCTCGTCGGTACCGCAGGAATTGCTGGCCATCATCCGCGAATTCGGCGGCGACATGAAGGAAACCTACGGCGTGCCAGTCGAAGAAATCCAGGAAGGCATCCGTCACGGCGTGCGCAAGATCAACATCGACACCGATATCCGCCTGGCGATGACGGCCGCAATCCGCAAGTATTTGTTTGAAAATCCGTCGAAATTCGATCCGCGCGACTTCCTCAAGCCAGCCCGCACTGCTGCCGAGCAGATCGTGCGCGCGCGCATGCAGGCATTCGGCTGCGAAGGCCAGGCCTCGAAAATCAAGGTCATCACGATGGAAAAAATGGCCGAGCGCTACAAGGCCGGCGAGCTGTCGCAAATTGTGAAGTAAAATTCTGTCTGGAACGGGCAGCAGGCATGCGCATACAGCGCGTCCTGGTGCCCGATTTTCTCGACCGGCAGGCATCCCCTGCTTGCCGGTTTTGTATCATCCAACTATTCCCCCGCTATGAACAGCCTCTATCAGACTTCCATCCATTCCCTGCCATTGCTGGGCCACGGCAAGGTCCGCGACAACTACGCCGTTGGCGACGACAAGATCCTGATCGTCACCACGGACCGTCTGTCGGCCTTCGATGTCGTCATGAACGAGCCTATCCCCGGCAAGGGCAAGGTGCTCAACCAAATGAGCGACTTCTGGTTCGAAAAACTGGGCCACATCGTGCCGAACCACCTCACTGGCGTGGCGCCTGAATCCGTGGTGGCGCCCGAGGAAGTGGAGCAAGTCAGGGGCCGCGCCGTGGTGGCCAAGCGCTTGAAACCCATCATGGTCGAGGCGGTCGTGCGCGGCTACATCATCGGCTCGGGCTGGAAAGATTACCAGGACACGGGCAGCATTTGCGGTATCGCGCTGCCAGCGGGCCTGCAACAGGCGGAAAAACTGCCGCAGCCGATCTTCACCCCGGCGGCCAAGGCCGAACTGGGCGAGCATGACGAAAATATCAGCTTTGCGGACATGGAACAGCGCATCGGCGCTGACCTGGCCGCCAAGATGCGTGACGTGGCCATCGCCCTGTACCAGGCTGCCGCCGAGTACGCTGCCACGCGCGGCATCATCATCGCCGACACCAAATTCGAATTCGGCCTCGACGATAATGGCGTCATGCATTTGATGGATGAAGTGCTGACGGCCGATTCGTCGCGCTTCTGGCCCGCCGATTCTTATCAGCCTGGCATCTCGCCGCCGTCGTTCGACAAGCAGTTCGTGCGCGACTACCTGGAAACGTTGACATGGGGCAAGACCGCGCCGGCGCCTGCGCTGCCGGCCGACGTCATCGAAAAAACCCAGGCCAAGTATTTCGAAGCTATCGAACGCCTGACGGGCGAGAAGCTGAAGGCCTGAGATGAGTGAGCAAAAGTTGAACGCCAAGCCGCTGGTCGGCGTCATCATGGGCTCGTCCTCGGACTGGGACGTGATGCAAAATGCGGTTGCCATCCTGAAACAGTTTGGCGTGCCATACGAAGCGCAAGTCATTTCCGCGCACCGCATGCCCGACGAAATGTATGCGTACGCGAAAAGCGCGCGCGCGCGCGGCTTGCGTGCCATCATCGCCGGCGCCGGCGGCGCCGCCCACCTGCCTGGCATGGTGGCGGCGATGACCATCGTGCCCGTGCTGGGCGTGCCCGTGCCATCGAAATACTTGCGCGGCGAAGATTCCATGCTATCCATCCTGCAAATGCCCAAGGGCGTGCCGGTGGCCACTTTCGCCATCGGCGAAGCGGGCGCGGCAAATGCGGCACTGACGGCGGTGGCCATGCTTGCCGCCAATGACGACGCCCTGGCCGACCAGCTGGAAGCCTTCCGTGCCACGCAAACGGCCGCCGCCAAGGCCATGGTCTTGCCTGATTAATGTGTTTGAAAAATAATGAATAGTAAATCGACTTCCCCATTGTTGCCCGCCGCCAATCCACCGGCGTGGCTGGGTGTGATGGGTGGCGGCCAGCTCGGCCGCATGTTTGCCCAGGCCGCACAAGGCATGGGTTATCAGGTTGCCGTGCTGGAACCGTCTGAAGCTTGCCCTGCGGGGCAGGTGGCGCAGCGCCTGATCAATGCCGGTTACAGCGATGCGGCCGGTCTCGACGCCCTCGCTGCGCAATGCCTGGCCGTGACCACCGAATTCGAAAACGTGCCGGCCGACAGCCTGTCGCGTCTGGCTGGCCACGTCTTCGTGGCGCCGAATGCGCATGGCGTGTCGGTGGCGCAAGACCGTATCGCGGAAAAACGTTTCTTTGTCGACTGCGCAGCCAAATCGGGCGTGCTGCCAGCGCCGCACATGGTGATTGCCACGCAGCACGATATCGACCGCATAGTCGACGATTTGCTGCCGGGCATACTGAAAACCGTGCGCATGGGCTATGACGGCAAGGGCCAGTTCCGCGTGCGCACGCGCGACGAGGTGCGCGCCGCGTTTGCCGAAATGGGCGAGGTAACTTGCTTGTTGGAAAAGATGCTGCCGCTGGCCTATGAAGTGTCGGTACTCACGGCGCGCGGCGTGGACGGGCAGTCAGTCGTGTATCCGATCGCCGAAAACGTGCACCGCGACGGCGTGCTGTTTACTACCACCGTGCCGGGCCCGAACGTATCGGACGATTGCGCCGCCAAAGCGCAGCGGGCGGCGCAAGCCATGGTTGCCGAACTTGGCTACGTCGGCGTGCTGTGCATCGAATTTTTCGTGCTCGACGATGGCAGCCTGGTCGTCAATGAAATGGCGCCACGCCCGCATAACAGTGGCCATTACACGATGGATGCCTGTGCCACCAGCCAGTTCGCGCAGCAGGTGCGGGCCATGGCGCGCTTGCCGCTGGGCGACGTGCGCCAGCATTCGCCGGCCGTGATGCTCAATATTCTCGGTGACGCCTGGTTTGCTGCCGGCAGCGATGTCGCCTGCGAACCGGCGTGGGATCAGGTACTGGCGTTGCCGGGTGCCTGTTTGCACCTGTATGGCAAGGACGATCCGCGCCCTGGGCGCAAGATGGGGCACCTGACCTTCATCGCCGCCAGCTTGCCGCAGGCGCAGCAGCGCCTGCACGACGCTTGCCTGATCCTGGGAATCGTACCGTGAGCATGCCTGCACAAGACTTCGATATGACCGCCATCGCGACGGCCGCTGACGTGCTGGAAGCGGGCGGCCTTGTCGCGTTCCCGACGGAAACCGTGTACGGTCTTGGCGCCGATGCGGAAAACCCGGTCGCCGTGGCGCGCATTTACGAAGCCAAGGGCCGTCCATCGGACCACCCGGTGATCGTGCACGTGGCGCCTGGCGCCGACTTGGGGCACTGGTCCGATGACATCCCAGTCGAAGCAGAACAGCTGGTGGCCGCCTTCTGGCCCGGTCCGCTGACCCTGATCGTCAAGCGCGCCGCACATATTCCCGATGCCGTCTCTGGCGGCCAGGATACGGTAGGCCTGCGCTGCCCGTCGCATCCGGTGGCGATCGCCCTGCTACGCAGCTTCAAGGGCGGCAAGGGTGGCCTGGCGGCACCGTCGGCAAACAAATTTGGCAATGTCAGTCCCACCACGGCGCAGCACGTGCGCGATGAATTCCCGGCGGAACTGGGCAGCGGCTTGCTGGGCCTGGTCCTCGATGGCGGCCAGAGCGAGGTCGGCATTGAGTCGACCATCGTCGACCTGTCGCGCCTGCGCACGCACGGTCCCGTGCTGTTGCGTCCCGGCCATATCAGCAGCGCGCAGATCGCCGCCGTCATAGGCCGCGCACCGGCCATCGCCGATGCGGCCGCACCGCGTGCCTCGGGTACCCTGGAATCGCACTACGCGCCACACACTCCTGTTGCGATGCAGCATAGCGACGCTGTGCGCGCCACCTTGAACCGCTTGCTCAATGATGGGCGCCGTGTAGCCCTGATTCATTACTCGGATCTGCCGCCGGCCAGCGCCAGCGTGCTGTTGGCCGCGACCCCGGAAAATTACGCACATGCCCTGTATGCCTCGCTGCGCATGATGGACCAGGTCGGCGCCGAGCTGATACTCGTCGAAGCACCGCCCACCGGCCCCGAGTGGTTGGGCGTGAATGACCGATTGCGGCGTGCCGCGTTCGGCTCAAGCGGTATCTTGCAGCAGTTTCTGTGCGCATAATGAAAAGCCCCGCAAGGGGCTTTTTCTTGATGCAGCGCAATAGAGATGCTTGCCACAAAACATCTTAAATCCTCCATAATTCAGGCGCGTGCCCTGTCGTGCCAGGGCGCTGGCAGTGTTGTTATTTCGTTGATTTTTATAACATATTTTCTATACAAGCCTGAAGAACGATGGCATATTAGCTGGGTAGCGAATAGCACGCCCGTTCGTTTAGAAACCAGAAAAAAGACCGAGGAGACAAAATGCATCAAACAAAATTCGCGTTGGCCGTGCTGGCTGCGGCTATCCTGGCAGGTTGCGGTGGCGCCACCGGCGGTGATCAAACCTTGAAAGTCAAATACACGGCGCAGGTGTCGTTCGGCGACAGCCTGTCCGACGTCGGTTCGTATGCCGTTGCAGGCGTGGCCGCCGCCGGTGGCGGCAAATTCACCATCAATGGTGACAATACCAAGATCAATCCCGAATTGACGGGCAAGAACTGGACCGAGCACCTGGCCGCGCAATTGGGCTTGCCGGCACCATGCGCTGCCGAAACGGGGCTGGAAAGCAGCATACCGACACTGGCTGCCCCGCGCGTCAAGCATGCCGGCTGCTTTGGCTATGCGATGGGCGGTTCGCGCGTGACGAACCCGGTTGGCCCGAACAATAAGTTGACAGGCAGCACGCTGGGTGCCCTGACCGTGCCCGTGGTGAAGCAGATCGAGAATCACCTGGCTGTTTCCGGTGGCAAGTTCAGCGGCACGGAAGCCGTTTTCGTGATGGCCGGTGGTAACGACGTGCTGTACCAGCTCGGCGTATTGCAGGCAGGGGCGAAGGCCGCTGGTGCGGCCGCAGGCGCGGCTGCGGGCGCACAAGCCTTCGCCACCAACCTGGCACTGGCCCTGGCGGCCGGCGCCACCAATCCTGCCACGGCCGCTGTTGGCATCGGTGCCGCCATCAAAGCGGCCAGCGCTGCGCCTGGTGCGACATCGACGACCATCGTCGGTGCCGCCGTGCAAGCGGCCGTTGTGGCCGGCAATACGAATGCCCCATCGCTGGCCGCCGCTGCCGCCGCCAAGGCACAAGCCGATGCGACGGTGACGGGCAATGCTGCCGGCGCCAAGGCCGGTGCCGATTACGCTGCCGCCCAGGGGCCGTTGCTGATTGCTGCATTGAAACAAGCGGGTAGCGATCTGGTAGTGCTGGTGAAAGAGCAGATCATCGCCAAGGGCGCCAACTATGTGGTGCTCAACAACCTGCCTGACGTGGCTGGCACGCCATCGGGCTTGAGCAAGGATGCCAATACCAAGGCGCTCATCAATGCCATGGTCAGCGCCTTCAATGGCGAACTCAGCACCGGTCTGGGCGGCAATGCGAAAGTCTTGCTGGTCGACGTGTTTAAAGTCAGCAATGACCAGGGCACCAATCCCGGCCCGTATGGCTTGACCAACGTCCGCGAGACGGCGTGCGACCTGACGCCGGCGAAGAATTTCCTGGAAAGCTCGCTGGCCTGCAATGGCACGAACCTGAAAGCGGGCGACGTCAGCCATTACTCGTATGCCGACGATGTGCACCCTACGCCGTTCAATAACCTGTTGCTGGCGCGTTATGTGGCCAAGGACATGGTCGTGCGGGGCTGGCTGTAAAGAATGGCCGTGTCGGCTGCGTCCGCGCGGCGTGGCTGGCGCTGCCAGTGACAAGACTGGATAGCTGAGATGCTCAGCTATCCGCACATAATGATCAGGAGACAAGATGAACAATCGTTTCAATACCGCTGTACGCGTGCTGGCCGCCGCCGCCGCGATGGCCATGGCGACGGGTGCTTCGGCGCAAAGTGCAGGCACCTGGATGGCCAAGGCTGGCATCAACAAGATCACGCCACATGTCGATAGTGGTGACATTTCTGCACCGGCACTGCCGGGCACCAAGGCCGACGTCAAGGCCGATACCAAGCCTATCCTGACCTTTGCCTACATGCTCACGGACAATATTTCGGCTGAAATGATCCTGGGCGTGCCCTACAAGCATGACCTGATGGGCGATGGTTCGATCAAAGGTACGGGCAAGCTGGGGACGTCGGAAGTGTTGCCGCCGACGGCCTTCATCCAGTACCGTTTCTTCCAGCCCAATGCGATGATCCGCCCCTACGTGGGCGCGGGCTTGACGTATGCATATTTCCAAAAAGAAACAGGCTCGGGCCAGATGACGGCCTTGCTCGATCCGGGTGGAAAACCAGTGACCTATCGCATGGACAACAAGTTGACTGGCAGCCTGGTGATCGGCAGCACGCTCGCTTTCAACGAGCGCTGGTTTGCCGACGTGGCCGTGGTCAAGACTTACCTCAAAACCAAGGCGAAATTCTCGACGGGGCAGACGCAGGACATCAAGCTTGACCCGGTTGCCGTGAGTATCAGCATCGGGTACAACTTTACCCTGTAAAACAAAAAATCCGCCTCGGCGGATTTTTTTTGTTCCGCTGCTCAGGCTGGCGGTGTATTGAACTTTCCATTGTGATAGATCAAGGGCGACTGCGCGGCAAATGCGCATTGTTCCACTTCGCCCACGAAAATGACGTGGTCGCCTTCCGGATAACGGCTGCGGTTGTGGCATTCGAACCAGGCCGACACACCTTTCAGGATGGGCAGGCCCGTGCGCGACAGTTCATATTCGACGTCGTCGAAGGGATTCGGCGTGCGCCGTGAAAAGCGCATAGCCAGTTCCGCCTGGTCGGCGCTCAGCACATTGATGACGTAATGCGAGTTGCCGCTGAAGATGGGCATGCTGTTCGCCTCGCAGCCCAGGCTCCACAGCACCAGGGGCGGCGACAGCGAGACGGAATTGAAGGAGCTGGCCGTCAAGCCGCGAAAACTGCCATCGGCCAGACGCGTCGTAATGACCGTCACGCCGGTGGCAAACTGTGACAGCGCCTGGCGGAAATGTGCCGTATCGAATTCTTGCGCGGGTGCGCGGGGAAAGCTAGTGTTCATGGTTGACCTGTCTATTTGCTGACATTATGCCAAAGATCGGCGATGCCAGTGCAAGCGTGGCCAGTATGCCCTCATTTGCGGCGCAAGTGGTGCGCCTGTCAGGGCGCGAACACGCGTGCCAGCCTGGCATCCTGCGCATACATGTAGTGGCGCGACCAGGGCAGGCTGGAGGAATGCCGTCCCGCCTTCACGCAAACGATCTGGTACAGGCTGATCAAATCTTGCTCGAAGGCATAGGCGCAGCCAGCCAGGTAGACATGCCAGATGCGGAAGCGCCGCTCGCCCGCCAACAGGCGGATCTGTTCGGCGTTGGCTTCGAAATTCTCCGTCCACAGGGCGCAGGTACGCGCATAGTGGCGGCGCAGGTTTTCCACGTCCAGCACTTCCAGCCCTCCCTGCTGCATGGTGTTGAGCACATTGCCGATGTGCGCCAGCTCACCGTATGGAAACACATACTTTTCGATGAATTCGCCACCGCCGTATGGCATTTCCCCATTTTCCGGGTCGGTGGAAGTGATGCCGTGATTCATCGCCATGCCATCGGGCGCCAGCAGCTTGTTGATGATGGCAAAGTAGTCGGCTAAGTGTTTGAGGCCCACGTGCTCGAACATGCCCACGCTGCTGATGCGGTCGAACTGACCCGTGACGTCGCGGTAGTCTTGCAGGCGGATGTCTATCAGGTGCGCCAGGCCCGCCGCCGCCACGCGCTCGCGCGCCAGCGCGTACTGGTTTTCCGACAGCGTCACGCCCACGCAGCGGGCGCCATATTGCTGCGCAGCGCGAATCACCAGCGCGCCCCAGCCGCAGCCGATGTCGAGCAGGCTCTGGCCCGGCTGCAGCTGGATTTTCTTCAGGATATGCTCGATCTTCTTGACTTGCGCCTGCGCCAGGGTTTCATCGCCGTGTTCGAAATAGGCGCAGGAATACACGAGGGCGGGGTCGAGGAATTGCTGGTAGAAGCCATTCGATACATCGTAGTGGTAGCGGATGGCCTCGGCATCTTGGCGCTTGTCGTGCCTGAAGCTGCGCACGATGCGCGCCAGCTTGCCTTGCGCTTTCAGGGTATGGCGCGCCAGCGCATTGCAGATGGAAATCATGTCCTGCGCCTTGCCCATGACTTCGATATTGCCTTCCACATAGGCCGAGCCCAGATTGGCCAGCGACGGGTTCAGCAGATAGCGGGCCGAGGCGACGGTCGGCAGCCGAATCGTGACGCGCGGCGTTTCGCTGGACAGATCAACATGCTGGCCATTCCACAATTCTATGCGCAGCGGCAAGGCGGTCTTGCTGCCGATGCTGGCGATCCAGGACTTGAGTTGGTTTTGTATAAACAAGATCGCCTCCAATGAGGCGGCCCCAGTTGGGGCCGCAAATTGAGAAACTATGTTATTTAGTCACTTCCAGCCTCCTACCCTACACCGATAAGTAGTCGCTTGCTTTGCGCTGCCTAGATGCGCGCTTACGGTTGCAAACGCTGCATGCTCCATTGGCCGTCAGCACCACGCGTAAACACGATGCGGTCGTGGAAGCGCGAACGGCGTCCCTGCCAGAATTCGATGCGTTCCGGCTGCAAACGGTAGCCACCCCAGTGGGCCGGGCGTGGCGGCTGGGCGTCGCCGACAGCAGCGGCGACAGCCTCGTAATTGCTTTCCAGCGCGGCACGGTCGGCGATGGGAGCGCTTTGCTGCGAGGCAATGGCCGACAAGCGGCTTTGCAGGGGACGCACATTGAAATATTCGTCGCTCTCGGCCGCCGTGGTTTTCACCACCGTGCCTTCGATGCGTACTTGCCGCTCCAGCTCGCCCCAAAAGAACAGTAGCGCGGCATGCGGCTTGTGTGCCAGATGCTGGCCCTTGTCGCTGTCGTAATTCGTGTACCAGGTAAAGCCGCGTGCGTCGAACTGCTTGATCAGCACGATGCGCGAGCTGGGCTTGCCGTCAGCACTGACGGTTGCCAGGCTCATGGCGTTCGGTTCCATCACCTGGGCCTTGACGGCCTCGGCAAACCATTTCTGGAACATGGCGATGGGATCTGCCAGCACATCCGTCTCGTTCAGACTGGACTGGGCGTAATCGGTGCGCATGGCCGCCAGCACCGCTGCTGCGTCTGGCTGGACTGCTGCGGGCGCATCGGGCGCGATGCCGCGGCGGCGCTGCATCGCCGTGCCCAGCTGCGCCATCTGTTGCGCGCTGAACAGGCGCTTGGCCATGGGCGCCAGCTGGCTCTCTTCCTTGACCATGTGGGCCTGGTAGGCGGCATCGAAATCGCGTACTGCATCGGTGGACAGTTGCGTGCCCATGCCGGTCGCGATGGCGTCCAGTTCCGGGCGCAGGGTCAGCCAGGACTGGTCCATACGCTGGTGGTCGGCGAGGATTTCCGGCACCAGGGTCGCCAGCAGCGCTGCGTCGTCGCCGCTAGCCGTCGCCTGCAGCATGGGCATCAAGTCTTGCTCTTCGTCGTCGTGGTGCACATGCGCGGCTTTATTGAAATATTGCAACACCGCCTTGGCAGCCTGCTGCGCCTCTGTCGTGTTGCCGTGCTGCGCCAGGTGGCCCAGCAGGTTTTGCAGGGTCGTCAACTGCTTGCGGATCTTGTCGTGGCAATGCTTGAGCACGGCGATGGGCTGGTCAAAGCCGGGAACGGAGTCGAACAGGGGAGAGGTCATGGCGAGTTCTCGTGGTGGGCGGTGTGGGGACGCGGCGACAAATGCCTGGTCGCTGTATCTATTGGGCTATTTTAGAATATCTGCCGGCGCAGTGTCCGTTAAAATGGTGCCATGCATACTTCCACCAATGAACTAACTTCCATGGACTTGACCGAAATCGATTTTGAACGGCGTTTCGGCGGCATTGCCCGCCTGTATGGCGCTCCGGCGTTGGCACGCTTTCGCGCCGCCCATGTGTGTGTGATCGGCGTGGGCGGCGTCGGTTCCTGGATCGTCGAAGCGCTGGCGCGCAGCGCCATCGGCCGCCTGACCCTGATCGACCTCGATAATGTTGCCGAATCAAATATCAATCGCCAGATCCAGGCCATGAGCGACACCATCGGCAAGGCCAAGATCACGGCCCTGGCCGAACGCATCGAACTGATCAACCCATTTTGCCAAGTCACGCAGATCGAAGATTTTATTACCCCCGATAATTTGCAACAGTTGCTGGGCGGGCGCGATTTCGACTACCTGGTCGACGCCATCGACAATGCCAAGGCGAAGGCGGCCGTGATCGCCTATTGCCGCGCGCGCCAGTTGCCCATGCTGACCATCGGTAGCGCGGGCGGGCAGACCGACCCGACCCTGATCGCCGTGCGCGACCTGGCGAAAACGGAGCAGGAACCGCTACTCAAGCGTGTACGAAAACTGTTGCGCACCGAATATGGTTTTCCGCGTGGCCTGAAAAACAAATTCAATGTCGACGCCGTGTTTTCCATGGAACCGTTGAGCACGCCCGAGAGCGCCGAAGCGTGCGCCATCGATGGCACGTCCGCCGGCGTGACGGGCCTCAATTGCGCCGGCTTCGGCTCCAGCGTGGTGGTGACGGCCAGCTTCGGCATGGTGGCCGCCGCACATGCGCTGAAAAGCTTGCGCCAGGACAAGCCTGTCGCGCTGCCCCCGCCAGTGTCAGTGCCAGAGGCCGCCTAAGTCAGTTTTCGGCCGGCCAGGATGGGCGAGTCGCCGCTGCTGTTCAGCGAGTCCACCCGCATCGGGCCGAAGCGTGCAACACAGGCGGGGACAGTGTGTAGCGGGCGACAAGTTTTTCCTATCGCTGCAACGGTTTGCTATGATTGGCTTTCCCTGCCGGTTGGCTGGCGCAGGGATACCACTGAAACTCACTGAAAGAAGACATCATGACGCGTAGCTCCGTTTTGTTTGCCCTGATCTGCTCCGTCGCCGCGTCGCTGGCACAGGCACAGGCACCAGCGCCTGTTCCCGCCGCCGCCGTATCGCTGAGCCCCGGCCCCGTCGCCGATAAATTGATTCTGATCGACAATAAAGTCGGCACGGGCAAGGAAGCCTCCGCTGGCAGTAACGTCACCGTGCACTATACGGGCTGGCTGTACCGTCCCCTGGCGAAAGATTCGCGCGGCAAGAAGTTCGACAGCTCCGTTGGCCGTGGCCCGTTTGATTTTCCGCTCGGCAAGGGCATGGTCATCAAGGGCTGGGACCAGGGCGTGGCTGGCATGAAAGTAGGCGGCAAGCGCACCTTGATCATTCCAGGCGACATGGCCTATGGTCCGCGTGGCGCCGGCAATGGCGACATTCCGCCGAACTCGGCACTGATCTTCGATGTGGAATTACTGGACGTTAAGTAATTATGCAGTTTGGCGGCGGCGCATGCACGCGCTGCCGCCATCAGCGCTTTGAAACGCGGTAGACTGCAGTTTCTTGAAATAGCGGAGACTGCTTCCATGAACATCGCCAATGACGTCACTGAACTGATCGGCAACACCCCCCTGGTGCGCATCAATCGCATCGCCGCCGGCAGCGTTGCCACCATCCTGGCTAAACTCGAATTCTATAATCCCGCGCACAGCGTCAAGGACCGCATCGGCCTGGCCATGATCGTCGCGGCAGAAGCGGCCGGCAAGATCCATCCCGATACCATCATCGTCGAACCCACGAGCGGCAACACGGGCATTGCGCTGGCCATGGTCTGCGCCGCGCGCGGCTACCGCTGCACCCTCGTCATGCCCGATACCATGAGCCGCGAACGGCGCATCTTGCTGCGCGCCTATGGCGCCGAGCTGGTGCTCACACCCGGCAGCGAAGGCATGCTGGGCGCCATCCGTACGGCCGAAGAGATGGTGGCAGCCGATCCGCGCTACCTGATGCTGCAGCAATTTAACAATCCCGCCAATCCCGCCATCCACCGCGTCACGACAGCCGAGGAAATCTGGCGCGATACGGATGGACAAGTCGACATCGTTATCGCTGGCGTCGGCACGGGCGGCACCATTACCGGTATCGGCGAAGCGCTCAAGGAACGCAAGCCTGGCCTGCAAGTGATTGCCGTGGAACCGGAAGCGTCGCCGATGCTGTCGAAAGGCACGAAAGGGCCGCACCCGATCCAGGGCATCGGCGCCGGTTTCGTGCCGCATGTGTTGAACACCGCCATCTACGATGAAATCATTTGCGTCAAGAGCGACGACGCGTTCGCCACCGCGCGCCTGGCCGCCAGCGATGAAGGCTTGCTGGTCGGCATCTCGTCGGGCGCCGCCCTATGGGCCGCGCTGCAAGTGGCGCGCCGTCCGGAAAACGCGGGCAAGACCATCGTCACCATCATCGCGTCGTTTGGCGAGCGTTACCTGAGTACGGCGCTGTATGCGGGCTTGGGCGACTGAGTGTGGGCCTGTCGGGCGCGGCTGCGTAGGTGGTCGCGCCTCACCGGCGCTGCCGCAGGGGAGCGGTTGAATTTACCCCGGCGAAATATGCGCGAGGCAGACACGGCAGGCGCAGTACAATACCGCCATACTGGGCCGTAATGGTTCGGCCTGTATTGTGCCTTTGAATGGAAATATGTTCCTGGTAAAACCTGAACGCCGCCGCCTGCTGCAGGTGGGCGCAACCGTGGCTGTCATTGCGCTGGGCCTGGCCTCGCGCGCCTATCCCCAATTGCTTCCTGCCGCCCTCGGCAAGTATCCGGGCGACGCCCTGTGGGCCATGATGATCGTCTTTGCGCTCGGTGCCATCGCCACGCGCATGCGCACGTGGAAACTGGCGCTGTATTGTCTGCTGATCTGCTTTGGCGTCGAATTTGGCCAGTTGATCCAGGTGCCATGGATCGTCGAGCTGCGCGCGCATCCGCTGGGGCACCTGGTGCTGGGTTCCACCTTTGGCTGGGCCGACCTGATCGCCTACACGGTCGGTGTGGCGATCGCTGCACTGGTCGATAAAGCGGCGCTGTTCAAGCGCCGCTAAGCTTTGATATGTGGGGCCAGTTCCTTTGGAATCGGAATGCGTCCCATTGGGACACATTCCCCTGACAGGACTAGCCCCATCAGTATCACTTGACGTTACCCTCCGCGCCGCGCAATTCCACGGGTGCCAGTTTGAGTTTGCTCAATTGCGGGGCGATCTTCGCCTTGTCGCCCACGCCGATGACGATCAGCTTTTCCGGCTGCAGGTATTTCTTCGCCACTTGCTGCACCTGCTTGTCCGTCACGCTGGCAAAGCGCTGCGGCAAGGTTGCGTAGTAGTCGAGGCCGAGGCCGTAGATATACGCGTTGGCCAGGCTGGCGCTGATGCTGGCATTCGTCTCGAACTGGCCCGGCAGCGACAGCACCTGCGAATTGCGCGCATTCGACAATTCCTTGGCCGCCAGGGGCTGGGCGATCATGGCGCGGATTTCCTTGAAGGTTTCCGACACGGCCGGACCCGTCACGTCGGTGCGTACGCCGGCGGCAATCGAGAACGGCCCCGGCTCGCTGCGGTACTGGAATTGCGAGTGCACGCCATAGGTGTAGCCCTTTTCTTCGCGCAGCTTATTACTGAGCCGGCTGGTAAACAAGCCGCCCAGCGCCGCGTTCATCACTTGCAGCGGCGCATAGTCGGGCGTCGTGCGGGCCACCCCGATGCTCGATATGCGCACGGCCGTTTGCGGCGCGCCCGGCTTGTCGACCAGGATCAGCCGGGCTTGCGTCGTGACCGGCGCCGCCGTCACGGACGGCGCCACCGGGCCCGCCTTCCAGCTGCCGAACTTGGCTTCGGCCAGCGCCTTCAATTCGGTAGCGCCGATATCGCCCGAGACGATCAGGGCCGCATTATTGGGCACGTAATGCTGCTGCCAGAACGCCTGCAAGTCGGCGCCGCTGGTCGCTGTCAGGGCCGCTTCCGTGCCCAGCTCGGTGGTGCCGTATGGATGTTGCGGGCCATACAGGGCCGCCGCTTCCACGCGAGCCGCCACGGCCGCAGCGTTTTCGCGCTGCTGTGCCAGTTCGCCGATGCGGCTGGCGCGCTGGCGCTCCACTTCGGCTGAGGGGAATTGCGGGTGCAGTACCACGTCGGCCAGCACGTCTAGCGCTTGCGGGAAGGTGGTCTTCAGCGACGTCAGCTGGGCGAACGAGGCATCTGCGTCGGAACCGGTGCCCAGGAAAGCGCCCAGTTGCGCCACATCATCGGCGATCTGCGGCGCGCTGCGCGTGGCCGTGCCTTCCTGCAGCAATTGCGCTGTAAAGCCAGACAAGCCCGGCTGCGCCAGCGGGTTGGCACCCGAGCCGCTTTTGATGACCAACTGGCTCGCCACCAGCGGCACGGCCGGGTTGTAATGGTGGATCACCGTCAAGCCATTGCTCAGGGTGAAGGACGTCGCTTGCGGCAGCACAATCTTCGGCGCCGGACCCGCCTTCGGCACGGCTCGGCGCCATGCTTGGTCCGCATTGATGGCCGTGCCTGGCGCCGCCTTGACCTTGCCCGGTGCCGGCGTCGGCACTTCCGCGCCCAGGTCCGGCGTGCCGGGCACGCCATACACGACCACGCGCGACTGGTTTTTCAGATAGGTGTCGACGGCGCGCTGCACGCCGGCCGCCGTCACCTGGCGGTAGCGTTCGATATCCTTGGCCAAGTAGCCCGGGTCGCCCAGGTACTGGTTGTACTGATTCATCATGTTGGCGCGGCCGCCCACTTTTTCCACCTGGCTCAGCATGGCGGTCTCGATGCTGTTGCGGGCCCGCTCGATTTCCTTCTCGCCAGGCCCTTGGGTGCGCAATTGCTCCAGCTCCGTTTGCATGGCTTGCTCGATTTCCTCGGGCAGGTGGCCGGGGCGGGCCGTCACGTCGATGGTAAACACGGAGGTGAGGGCGTTCGAGCTTTGGTTGGCGCCCACGTCCTGCGCGATCTGCTTGTCGTACACCAAGGACTTGTACAGGCGGCTGGACTTGCCGCCGGCCAGGATGTGCGCCGCCATCGACAGTTCCGCATCATCCTTGGCGTAGGCGGACGGCGTCAGCCAGGCCATGAAGACGCGCGCTAGCTCGACCCTGTCTTGCACCACGAGGCGGCGTTCCTGCGTGATGGGCGGCGTCACCACAGCGGGCTTGGCCACGGCCGGGCCGCTCTTGAAGCTGCCAAAGTATTTGTTGACCAGTTCCTTGGTTTTCGCTTTGTCGATGTTGCCGGCGATCACCAGGCTGGCGTTGTTGGGGCCATAGTAGTTGCTAAAGAATTCCTTGATGTCGGCCAGTTTGGCGTTTTGGATGTCCGCATGCGTACCGATGACGCTGGCGTAATACGGGTGGGTCTTGGGGAACAGCTGGTGGTACAGGGCTTCCTGCACGATGCCGTAGGGCGCGTTTTCCACGCTCTGGCGGCGCTCGTTGCGCACCACGTCTTGCTGGTTGGTCAGCGCCGTCTGGTCGAGCACGTCCAGCAGATAGCCCATGCGGTCGGAATGGGCCCACAGGGCCAGTTCCAGCTGGTTCGACGGTACCGTGTCGAAATAATTGGTGCGGTCGAAATCGGTGCTGCCGTTCGAATCGGTGGCGCCTGCCCCTTCGAGCAACTGATCGGCCATGCCGCGTGGCACATGCTTGGTGGCGGCAAACATCATGTGTTCAAACAAATGCGCAAAGCCCGTCAGGCCGGGCGCTTCATTGGCCGGCCCCACGTGGTACCAGATATTGACAGCCGTGACGGGCAATTTATGCTCTTCCACGAGGATCACATCGAGGCCATTCGGCAGCGTGTATTTTTCGTAGGCAACATTTGGCACGGTCGTCGCTGGCGTCGCGACGGCCGCAGCGGCGGCCTGGGCGAGGCTGAGCGGGGTGCCGTACAGCGACAGCATCAGGGCGGGAATGGCCAACAGTTTGATCGGTTTCATGCATGTTTCCAGGCGAAGGTGAGGGGAGACGCTGCGGCATGCTCGTCGCTGGCGCAGCGCGATGGTGCTAGGGTTTATACAGCAGGGCCGCGCCGCCCAGTACCAGCAGCGCACAGGCGAGGGAGACGATGGCGGCCGCGCCCAGCAGGCGCCATTCGCGCGGCGTGAAGCCGGCCGGCCCGGCTGGCGATGGCGCAGACACGGGCGCGGACAAGGGCAATTCCAATTCGGCTGTCGGCTGGGCCATGGCCGCCGCTGGCAAGGGCGGCAAGCCGCCCGCCGCGCGTGCCTGCGCCGCCAGCGCTTGCGTGGCAGCGTCCAGCAGGGCCAGCTGGCGCTCGACGGTTTCCGCCAGCACCGCTTCGTTCAGCGCCACCAGGGCGAATATCGGGTCGTCAACGTCGATCTTGATGCCCGTCTTGTCGAACACGTGGCTGCGCAGTTTATGCTGGTCCATCTACCATTGCACCTTGTCGAGTTGTTCGAAGATGTCGCGGTAGACCACCTTGATGCGCTGCTTTTCCATGATGTTGAACTTATCGTTTTGCAGCACTTCCTGCATCGTCAGGCGGGCCGTGTTCATTTTCTTGATATCCGCGCCAAAGGTGTCGGGATTGCGCTGGCTCAAGGTAATGCTGCCCCTGACGCGCGCGCGGTTGTCGGCATACGACTGCGATTCGATAAACTGCTTGCCGGATGCCGATTGCAGCAGGCCGAAGTGTTCGTTTTGCCACAGCACCAGTGGCACTTTCGTCGCTTGCGCCGTGGCAACAAAGCCCGTGGCCGTGTCGTGCAGGGTATCGCCACCACCGACGATGGTGTGGATGTAGACCTTGCGGCCCGATTCTTCGAGCAGCGAGAAGCAGTCGTTTTCCAGCAGATAGCCCATCAGCGGTGAAAAGGTATTTGCGCCATTGTCGATCACGCAGTTGCCGTCTGTTTCGAGGATGTCGATCATCAGCGCGTCAAAGCGTTTCGGGTCGATGTTGCGCGCATCCGTCATCACCGGCACATGCTTGACCTGCATCGCCTTGTAGCGCGAGAACGTGGCGTTTTCCTGATCGGTGTCATAGCAGCGCAAAGGCAGGTCGTCCTTGCCGTTTAGCCACTGGGCCAGCAGGGTCGATACCAGGGTCTTGCCAATGCCGCCCTTGCCCTGCAGGATGAAATGTACCGTGTTTTGCATTGCGACTACTCCAAGTTGTTGCGTCAGTGACTATCAAAGATCCGTGACAGCGGCGCGCGTCAGGCCACCACTGGCATGTTGCGCGCCATCGTTTGCAACGATGCCACGCGCAACAGCGATCTGCTGATGATGCCAGTCAGGATACCATTGATATAGAGCAAGTTTTGTGTGAAAAATCTCCCCCGATAGTATGAACCAGGATGCAGTGCCATTGTCCTGTCTCGAGAAAGCCTGCAGCGCCGAGCTCAGTCAAGAAAGCGTAGCAGTTCTTGCAGGGCGTGCGCTACCGCCTGCTCGCGCACGGCCTGGCGGTCGCCTGCAAACACCTTGCGCTGCGTCTGTACGCGCCCGTCCACGGCCCAGCCAAAGCAGACGGTGCCGACAGGCTTGCCCGGCACGCCGCCCGTGGGGCCAGCAATGCCCGTGGTCGAGATGGCGACCTGGGCATTGCTGTGGGCCAAGCTGCCTTGTGCCATGGCGGCGGCCACTTCCTCGCTGACGGCACCGTGTACGGCGATCAGCTCGGCGGGTACGCCCAGCATGCTGCTCTTGGCCGCATTGGAATAGGTGACGAAGCCCCGTTCGAACCAGGCGCTCGAACCGGCGATGTCGGTGACGGCCTGCGCCACGCCGCCGCCCGTGCACGATTCGGCCGTGGCCAGCAGCAGGCCCTTGGCCTGCAAGGCCAGGCCGACTGCGTTGGAGAGGGGAACGAGTGCGTTGCTCATGGAGGACTCCTGCATGCGATGTGGAAGGGTGGCAAGACTGTAGCATGACCGCCGGTAAAAGAAAGTTTCCCCTTTAACAGCGAAAATGCGTACACTCTTTTATACATTTGCTACCACTTCGGGATGGCGGGCGCTCTGTCGCTGCGCCACCCTGGTGCGCATCGCCCGAATAGGCACGCGGCATGGTGCCGCGCCTTCGTACGCATTATCTTTACTCGGTTGTCATGGCAATTCTGAACTGTTCCTGGTGGCGCCATTCTGGCGCCCTGCGTCGCCCCTTGCGCGGCGCAGAGCGCCACCCTCTGCGCTGGGGCTGGCTATTGCTGCTCCTTAGCCTGCTATGCGCCGATGCGCTGGCGCAGATGCAGGGCGAACTGGAACGCCAAGTCAAGGCCGCGTACCTGTATCGGTTTGCCGGTTATGTCGAGTGGCCGGACGGCAGTTTTTTGCGCCCAGACTCTGCGTTGGTGATTGGCGTGGCGGGCGCCGATGCGCTGGCCGAGCAGCTCGAACAGAGCGTGGCCGGGCACAGCGTCAATGGTCGCGCCGTGCAGGTAAAAAAGGTACGCCGCGGCGAAACGCTGGCCGGGCTGCACGTGCTGTACCTGGGCGTGCTCGACAAGGCGATACTGCACGAGATGCTGGCCGCTAGCCGTGGCCTGGCGTTACTGACGGTCTCCGATTCGGAAGAGGTCTATGCGATGGGCAGCATGATCAATTTCGTGATGGCCGAAGACAAGGTGCGCTTCGACGTGGCCCTGAAACCGGTGGCGCAGGCGCATATCCGCATCAGTGCGCGCATGCTGCTCGCTGCGTACCGCGTGCAGACGGGGGGCGCATAAGCATGATCAGGCTGCGTTCCATTCGTCACAAACTGATGTCGGTAGTCTTGCTGACGACCCTGGTGGCGCTCGTCATTTCGCTGGCCACCATCGTCGTCTATGACTTGCGCGCCTACCACCGCAACCTGGTGACCGATATCAGTACCCAGGCCGAGTTGCTGGGGCACATGAGTTCGGCCGCGCTGACCTTCGATGACGAGCGCCTGGCGCTGGAAAACCTCAACCTGATGCGCATCCGTCCGCGCGTGACGGCCGGCGCCCTCTACAAGGCCGATGGCAGTCTGTTTGCCAGCTACCGCGCGAATGAGCGCGTGGGCGAGCTGCCAGACAAGGCGGGCAAGGAAGGCGAAACCATTCAGGGCAGCTCGCTGGAACTGTTCAGGGCCATCGTTGACAATGGCGAACTGCTGGGCACCGTCTATCTGCGTGCCGATTATGAGCTTGCCGGCCGCACGGCCGACTATCTGGCCATGGCGCTGGGCGTGACGGTGCTGGCGCTGCTGGTGGCCTTGTTGCTGCTGCGTCGCCTCGATTTTGTCATCACGCAGCCCATCCTCGATATCGCTGATGTGGCGCGTGTCGTGATCGAGACGGGCGACTACTCGCGCCGCGCGCGCAAGCTCAGCGTCGACGAAGTGGCGCAGCTGGTCGATTCCTTCAACAAGATGCTGGCCGAGATCGAGCTGCGCACGCATGCGCTGGAGCGCTCGAACGGCGAACTGGCGCGCGAAGGCGAGCAGCGCACCCAGGCGCAGCAGGAAGTCATGCGCCTGAATCAGGAGCTCGAAGTGCGCGTGCACGAGCGCACGATGCAGCTTGAAATGACGAATGCGGAACTGGCCATGGCGATGGAGGAGGCGCGCAGCGCCAACTATGCCAAGTCGGCGTTCCTGTCGTCGATGAGCCATGAATTGCGCACGCCGCTGAACGCTATCCTGGGCTTCGCGCAAATCCTCAGTTCCGACCGCCTGCCGTCGACCCTGCAGCAAAAGAAGGAGTTTGCCGGCCATATCCTTAAATCGGGACGCCATTTGTTGACCTTGATCAATGAAATCCTCGACCTGGCGAAGGTGGAGTCGGGCACGCTCAGCCTGTCGCTCGAACCTGTGGGCCTGGACGCCATCTTGCAGGAATGCCACGACATGATCGCGCCGCTGGCCACCCAGCGCCGCATCGGCATGGTCTTCCCCGATGCCTGCACCTACAACGTGCTGGCCGACCGCACGCGCCTCAAGCAGATTTTGTTGAACCTGCTGTCGAATGCGCTCAAGTACAACCGCGAGCAGGGGCAGGTGACCATCGATTGCGCGCCGCAGGTCGGCGGACGGGTACGCATCAGCGTGCGTGACACGGGCTTGGGCTTGAATGCAGAACAGGTGGCGCTGCTGTTCCAGCCCTTCAACCGGCTGGGGCAGGAGGGCGGCACCGAAGAAGGTAGTGGCATTGGCCTGGTAGTGACGAAGCGCCTGGTGGAATTGATGGATGGCAGCATCGGCGTGTCGAGCACGCTTGGCGATGGCAGCACTTTCTGGATCGAGCTGTGCATAGTCGATGCCGTGCCCATTCCCGTGGCCCCGGCCTTGTCGCGACCTGACCTGGCCGGCGCCTTGCTTGAGAACAGCGCCCCCGTCACCTTGCTGTATGTGGAAGACAACCCCGCCAACCTGACCCTGGTCGAGGAAATCGTGCGCTACTGCCCCCGATTGCAGTTGCTGACGGCCAGGGATGGCCGCCTGGGCGTGGAGATGGCGCGCAGTCACTTGCCGCAGATGATCTTAATGGACATCAACCTGCCGCATGTGAACGGCACGGATGCGTTGAAACTACTGCGCGCCGATCCGCGCACGGCGCATATTCCTGTCATCGCTTTGACGGCCAACGCCATGCCCGGCGATGTGGAGCGCAGCATGGCGCTGGGCTTTTACCGCTATCTTACCAAGCCGATCAACCTCGATGAATTTACCGAGGCGATTAACAGTACCCTGGCCTATGTGGCGCAGCAGCGCCAGCGGCAAGGCAAGTGGGCGCCATGATCAGCCAGGCCGATATTTACGCGGCTAAAATTCTCATCGTCGACGACCATGAAGTCAATGTACGCCTGCTCGAGCATCTACTCGGCAGCGGTGGTTATACGGCCATTACCAGCACCCTCGATGCGCGCACCGTAGTCGGCCTGCACCAGCGCCACCAGTTTGACCTGATCATTCTCGACCTGGTCATGCCTGCCATGAGCGGCTATGCCGTGATGGATGCGCTGCGCCCGCTGGAGCTGGAAGGCTATCTGCCCGTGCTGGTGATCGCCGCCGACCCTGAGGCCAAGCTGGCCGCGCTGGAAGCGGGCGCGCGTGACTTCATCAGCAAGCCGTTCGACGCGCTCGAAGTGCTCACGCGCATCCGCAACATGCTCGAAGTGCGGCTGCTGCACCGCGCCGCGCATCACTACAACACGCTGCTCGAACGTACAGTGGGCCAGCGCACTGCCGAGCTGCAGCGCTTTCGCGGCGCCATGGATGCCACCAGCGACGCCATCTTCCTGGTCGACGTGCTGTGCATGACCCTGGTCGACGTCAACGACGGCGCGTGCCGCCTGCTCGGCTATGCGCGCGGCGAGCTGCTGGCGCTGGCGCCCGGCACCTTGTTGCCGTCGCCGCCATCGGCGCCCCTGACCGCGCTGCCGGACGGCCCGGTCCAGCTGGCCATGGAAGTGACGGAGTGCGAATTGCTGCGGCGCGACCTGAGCCTGGTGCCCGTGGAACTGGGCTGGCACTGGTATGTACAAGCGCCCGTGGCAGGCGGACAGGGGCCCGGTGGCCTGCTGCTGATTGCCGTGGCGCGCGACATCAGCGAGCGGCGCCAGGCGCAGGAGCGATTGAAGCACCTGGCCCATTACGATGGCTTGACTGGGTTGCCTAACCGCAGCCTGTTTTACCAGGCGCTGGCCCAGGCCGTCGAACTTGCACAGGAAAAAAGATGGCGCATTGTGGTGCTGTGCATCGGACTCGACCGTTTCAAGAGCATCAACGATACCCTGGGCGCGGCGCTGGGCGACGAATTGCTGCGCCAGTTCAGCAACCGCCTGGTTCAATGCGTGCGCCTGCGCGACACGGTGGGGCGCCTGGGCAACGACGAATTCGCGTTGATCCTGAGCATGAGCCGTAACCAGCAGGACGCCGTGGCCGTGGCCAATCAGGTGCGTGTAGCCTTGCGCGCACCATTCGACTTGCGCGGCCATGCGGCCACCCTGACGGCCAGCATCGGCATCGCCATGTATCCGGACGACGCCACCGACCCGGAAACGCTGATTAAATACGCGAATACGGCCATGGACGGCGCCAAGCAGGCGGGGCGCGACGGCTACCGCTTTTTCACGGCCGGCATGAACGTGCAGGTGCTGGTGCGCCTTGACTTGGAACTGGCGCTGCGCCATGCCATCGAACACGAACAATTCATCCTGTACTACCAGCCCAAGGTGGACTTGCGCACGGGCGGCATCAGCGGTGTCGAAGCGCTGCTGCGCTGGCGTCGCCCTGGCTACGGCTTGGTGGCGCCGGCCGAATTCGTGCCGGTGCTGGAAGATACGGGCTTGATCGTACGCGTGGGCGCGTGGGTGATCCAGGCCGCCTGCCGCCAGATCGCCGAGTGGCGCGACAGCGAAGTGGGGCCCGTGCACGTGGCCGTGAATGTGTCGAGCCGCCAGTTTGCCGAAGGCGACCTGGAAGGCGAGGTGACGTGCGCGTTGGCGCAGTATGGCGTGGCGCCTGAACTGCTGGAGCTGGAACTGACGGAAACGGCGCTGATGTCGAATGCCGAACACACCATCGTCGTACTGGGAAAATTGAAGAAAATCGGCGTCAAGGTGGCGATCGACGATTTCGGCACCGGCTACTCGAGCCTGGCGTACTTGCAGCGCTTCCCCATCGACAAGCTGAAAATCGATATCGCCTTCGTACGCAACATCACCAGCAATCCGAACGACGCGGCCATCGCGCTGGCCATCGTCAGCATGGCGCATAGCCTGAAACTGAGGGTGGTGGCCGAGGGCGTGGAGTCGCGCCCGCAGCTTGAATATCTGCGGCGTAACCGCTGCGACGAGATCCAGGGCTTGTATTTCAGCCGCGCCTTGCCCGCGCTGGAACTGGGGCAGATGATTGTTGTCGGCGCCGGCCTGCCGCCCGGTCTTGATCCCGCCGCGCAGCCGGCGCAAACTCTGCTCATCGTCGACGATGACGTCAACGTGCTGTCGTCGCTGCACCGCCTGCTCCGCCCTGAGGGATATCAGATCCTCACGGCCAGCACGCCAGGCGAGGGCTTCGAGATGCTGGCGCTGCACCGCGTGCACGTCATCGTCTGCGAGCAGCGCATGCCCAGCATGAGCGGCACGGAATTTTTGAGCAAGGTCAAGGAACTGTATCCGGAAACCATACGCATCATCTTGTCGAGCTACACGGGCTTCGAAGCGGTGCTCGACTCGATCAACCGGGGTGCGATTTACCGTTTTTATACCAAGCCCTGGGATGACACCGAGCTGCGCGACAACATCCGCCTGGCCTTCCAGCACTACTGGATGGTGAACCAGCCTGGGCTGGCGCGCGCGGCGCTGCGGTAGCCGGTTTAATTGTCGTCTGCATTGTCGTCTGCATTGTCGTCGTTAGTCGCTGAAATGGTCGAAGGACGATAGTTGCAGGTCGAGTGGCAAGCCGGCCGCATCGACCAGGCGCAAGCCGCTTTGCTCCTGAATGCAGCCGACCCGTGTGACGGGCGTGCCACAGCTGGTCGCCAGGGCGGCGATGGCCTCGCGCGACGCTGCCGGTGCCGTGAAACACAGCTCATAATCGTCGCCGCCGGCGGCCGTGTAGCGGCGGCGCAGGCCGGTTTCTTGCTGCGCCAGCACGGGACCGGCTGGCAGCGCATCGACATCGAGCGTGGCACCGACTTGCGACGCTTTCAGGATATGACCCAGATCTCCCACCAGGCCGTCGGAAATATCAATGGCCGCATGCGCCAGGCCATGCTCGGCCAAAGCGCAGCCTAGTGTCACGCGCGGCGTGGGCGTGTGCATGCGCGCCGCTGCCGTCAGCAGCTCGTTTGGTGTCAGCGCCTGCTCCATGCGGTAGCCGGCCAGCGCCAGGCGCGCATCGCCGACAGTCCCGCTGACCCAGATATCGTCGCCCGCCACGGCCGCGCTGCGGCGCAGCGCCTGGCCCGGTGTCAGTTCGCCGAACACGGTGATGCAGATATTCAAGGCACCCTTGGTGGTGTCACCGCCGATGAGTTCGCAGCCGAATTCATCGGCCAGCGCAAACAGACCTTCGGCAAAGCCTGCCAGCCAGGCGCGCTCGGCTTGCGGCAGGGCCAGGGCCAGGGTAAATGCCACGGGACGCGCGCCCATGGCGGCCAGGTCAGACAGGTTCACGGCCAGGCTTTTGTGGCCCAGCATGCGGGCGTCGGCACCGGCAAAGAAGTGCCGGTCCTCGACCAGCATGTCCGAGGAGATGGCGATCTGCTTGCCGGCGCCGGGGGTGAGCAGGGCGCAATCGTCGCCGATGCCCAGAGTGGCCCGGCTGGGGCGCTGGCGTACAAAATATTGTTTGATCAGGTCGAATTCGGAAAGCGCGTCTTGTAGGGCCATGGCGTAGTCTGTTCGTTGAGTGATGGTGGGGCCTGGCTATTATAGGCTGGCCCGGAATACAGGTCTTTGTCACTGCAAGCAGCTGACCATGCCCATCCTCGATAGGGCAGTAAATTTGAAATACCTTATACATAACTAAATAAGCTACGCCCGACGACTTATTGGAAATATTGTTACTATGTCTTCAATATTTGGCAAATGAGAACGCGCTACGTCCAAATCCAATGTTGTAAATATAACGAGGCCAACATGATGTCGAGACCGTTGCAGACGCACTCGCAACCTGAACTTTCAGAGATCGGTAAAGTTGACAACTTGTTGATCCGGCGCTTTTGCAGTGGTGACTTGCGCGCATTCGAAGTGCTGGTAACAAAATACCAGCGCCGGGTTGCCGCGCTGATTAACGCTTCGGTGCGCAATAACGCAGTGGCAGAAGAACTGACACAGGAAGCGTTTCTGCGCGCTTACCGCAGTTTGCCCGAGTTTCGTTTCGAAAGTGCGTTTTCGACCTGGCTGTATGCGATCGCCCGCAACCTGACAATGTCTTATTTCAGGGATGGCCAGGAGCAAGACGAAAATTCCATCCCGATGGATCTGCTGACAGAAACGATGGTGCTGCAGGATAATGCGAGCTGGAAAGGTCACGCACCCGGTCCCGACGAGCACTTGTGCGGCGCGCAACTGGCGGCCGGCATTGAACAGTCGATCGAAAACCTGACGCCGAGCATGCGCAGCGCCTTCCTTTTGCGCGAGCGCGATGACTTGAGCTATCAAGCAATTGCGACGCAACTATGCATGCCACTCAATACGGTGCGTTCACTTATTTTCCGCGCACGTGCAACTATTAGTTCGGATATACGTCCAATGTTAAGCAAAGCCATTTCAGTGAGGTCTTTTTGAATTCGATAGCAAACAGCGACAGCATGGAATATGTACTGCAACTGCTCGAAGAAGACATTAGCGATACCGCATTTCAGGCTGCCATTGAAGAACTCGATGCATCACCGGCACTATTTGAGTCCCTGGTGGCAGTGCAGTTTGTGAAAGACGCGCTCCGGGGCAACTGTTGTCCCGACCGGCATTACACTGCGGGGATCATGCGTTTCATCGCCGCGGCCGAAGCCACGCGCACTGCCGAGTGTGGTACCGAAAGAGTTCCCGAATGATGGCTTTGATACAGGCAGGCGGATCGGCAACAGATCCGTTTTGCATCGGGAAGAAAGCAACCAACTAGCAACATCACCATCATCGGAGTAACCGTGGATCTAATCACAGTAGGACAATTCGAACTGGTATATAACGCGTTTTCATTCGCCATTGCCGTCATGGGAGCGGCAACGATCTTCTTTTTCCTCGGACGCTCACAGGTGGCGGCGCCCTACAAGACGGCCCTCACCATCACCGGCTTGGTGACACTGATCGCCGCCTACCACTACATCCGTATTTTCGCCTCGTGGGAAGAGTCGTACACCGTGGTGGCAGGACAGGTAACGGCGACGGGCATCAAATTTAACGATGCCTATCGTTACGTCGACTGGTTGCTGACGGTGCCGCTGCTGCTGATCGAACTGATCCTGGTAATGCGTTTATCGCCAGCGGAAACCGTGGCAAAAAGCACCAAGCTGGGCTTGCTGGCCGCACTGATGGTTGTGCTCGGTTACCCCGGTGAAATTTCCGGTGTTCCTGGCACGCGCTGGCTCTGGTGGACGCTGGCCATGATCCCGTTCCTGATCATTGTCTATGACCTGTTCTTCGGCCTGAAAAAATCGATCGCATCGCAGCCGGAATCGGCACGCGGCCTGGTCAGTGCCGCACGCTGGGTGACCGTGTTGTCGTGGTGCTTTTATCCGGTCGTCTTCATTTTCCCGATGATAGGCTTTACTGGCGGCGCTGCCACCACCGCCGTTCAGGTGGGATACACGGTCGCTGATATCGTAGCCAAAGCGGCATTCGGCGTACTGATCTACATGATCGCGGTCCGCAAGTCGGCCGCCGACGAGCATGCCGTCGC
The DNA here is from genome assembly GCF_051380805.1 of Janthinobacterium paucivorans. Classification (NCBI taxonomy): domain Bacteria; kingdom Pseudomonadati; phylum Pseudomonadota; class Betaproteobacteria; order Burkholderiales; family Oxalobacteraceae; genus Janthinobacterium; species Janthinobacterium paucivorans. Next base: position 210,913 of record NZ_JBNYXR010000004.1, on the reverse strand, counting down.
CCCCGCCTCTGGACACAAGCAAGGCGGCAACGCGTAAGCTTCACAAGTAGGATGTTGATGCGCCGGGGCCGTCGGTTCCGGCGCAATTTTCCTCGTCGCTGGAGCGAAACCATGTACGCGCAAGCCATACCATCACCTCATCAGGTGCTCATTCCAAGGCCCGCCCCCGCCACTGCGGTGGCCACCTTCGGGAGTTTGCTCGATGCGGTCGAACTTAATTTATTCCATAGCGTCGCCTCGCACATGCCGCCATCGGACGCGGCCACTGCCGCTGCCTGCCATCTGCGCAGTGGCGGCCAGCGTGTGCGCGCCCGCCTGGCCATCCATGCCGGGCTGAGTCTGCAACTGGCGCCTGGCGATATCGTCGCCATCGCCACCACAGTAGAACTGCTGCACAACGCTTCGCTGATACACGACGACTTGCAAGACCGTGACCTGCTGCGCCACGGCGTAGCCACTGTCTGGTCGGCGTTTGGCGACAACACGGCCATTTGCGCCGGCGATTTGATGCTGGCAATGGCCTACGGCGCACTTGGTGCAGTCACCCAAACGAGCCTCCTGCCGGCGCTGCTGAACCTGACGCTGGCGCATACGAGCAAAGCGATCCACGGCCAATGCCTAGATCTGGCCGGCCCGCAGCATGACGACATCGCCAGCTATGAAGCGATGGCGAGGGCAAAATCGGGCGCCCTGCTGAGCTTGCCGACGGAACTCGCGCTGCTCGCTGCCGGGCGCGCCGAGGCCATGCCGAACGCCAGATACGCTGCCGAAAGCTTTGCCATCGGCTATCAGATCGTTGATGACATCGACGATATCGACATCGATTCGGACCCGCTGAAGATAGCGCGCTCATTCAACATCGTGCTGATGCTGCAAGCAGGCGGACAAGCGTCTGCCCGCGCCGCCGCAGTGAAGCGGGCACAGCACCATTTCGGGTGCGCCGCCGCTGCCGCCGCCGAACTGCCTGGTGGCACCGGCGATTTGCTCACGACGCTGATACAGCGTCTGGCGCAGCGCTTATGAGAGACACCGACATGCACGAACAAGCGCACGGCATCGTCATCGGGGCCGGCTTTGGCGGTATTGCGGCAGCGCTCAGGCTGCGCGCCAAGGGTTACCGGGTCACGCTGCTCGATCGCAGCGGTGCGCTCGGCGGACGCGCTCAGGTGTTCGAGCGCGACGGCTTCCGGCATGACGCCGGGCCGACCGTCATTACCGCCCCATTCCTGTTCGAAGAACTGTTCGAATTGTTCGGCGAACGCATGGCCGACCATCTGACGCTGGTGCCGCTCACGCCCTGGTATCGCTTCCGTTTCGCCGATGGCGACACCTTCGATTACGGCGGCACGCTCGAACAGACCATGGCCGAAATCGCCCGCATCGAGCCGCGCGACTGCGACGGTTACCTCGCCTTGCTGGCCCATTCAAAACGTATCTTTGCGGTCGGCTTCACCGAATTGTCTGCCCAGCCATTCGACCGGCTGGTCACGATGCTACGCCAGATCCCTCGCCTGATCGGGCTCGGTAGTTACCAGACCGTGTGGGGCCTGGTGTCGCGCTATCTGACGAGCCCGAAACTGCGCCAGGCGTTTTCAATCCAGCCGCTGCTGGTGGGCGGCAATCCATTCAATACCACTAGCATTTATGGCCTGATCCATTTTCTCGAGCGCGCCTACGGCGTCCATTTTGCGATGGGCGGTACCGGCGCGATCACGGCTGCGCTGGGCCAACTGATGCAGCGCCATGGTATTGTGGTCCAGCTCAACACGACCGTCAGTTCGATCCGCGTCGAACAAGGCAAGGCTACCGGCGTACAACTGGAAAACGGCACACTGCTGAACGCCGATCTGGTGGTATCAAATGCCGATGCGGCGCATTTGTATGGCGCCATGCTTAAACCGCGTCAGCAGGCGCTGTCGGCGCGTCTGAAACTGGCCGCAGCGCATTATTCGATGGGATTGTTTGTGCTCTATTTTGGCACTACACGCACCTATCCCGATGTTGCGCACCATACCATTTCGATGGGCGAACGCTACCGCGAGTTGTTGAAGGACATTTTTGAGCGCAAGGTGCTGGCCGATGACTTCTCGCTGTACCTGCACCGGCCTACCGCCACCGACCCCAGTTTTGCGCCGGCCGGCTGTGACAGTTTTTACGTGCTGTGCCCGGTACCGAATCTGCAAGGCGGCATCAACTGGCAAGAGCAAGGGCCGCTGCTGCGCGACCGCATCGTCGCCGCGCTCGATGCGACCTTGCTGCCAGGCTTACAGGAAAGCATTACCGCCGATTTCTTCAAGACGCCCGAAGACTTCCAGCACGATTACCTGAGCGTGCACGGTTCCGGCTTTTCAGTGGCGCCGCTGTTCCGGCAATCGGCCTGGTTTCGCTTCCACAACCGCGCCGAAGGCATCAAGAATTTGTATCTGACCGGCGCCGGCACCCATCCCGGCGCCGGTTTGCCGGGCGTGCTCTGCTCGGCCAAGGTCGTCGACGCGCTGATTCCAGCCGCGACCGCAGTGACGCGGGCAACATGACGCCGGCGCGCACGCCGGCACAACAGCGCGCGCTAGCGAACGCCGGCGCCGCGCTGCGCTCGAAAGGACGCAGCTTCTACTGGGCCGGCCACCTGCTGGGCAGGGTGCATGCCGCGCGCGCGACGCGCCTGTACGGTTTTTGCCGCCATGTCGACGATCTGGCCGACGAAGCAACGTCGGTCGAGGATGCGCAGCGCGCGCTGGCACTGCTGAGCACCGAGATCGCTGCCGGCATCTCGGATGATCCGGCTACGCGCGACGTGCTGGGTCTGATGGCCGAATGCGCTATCGAACCGGCGCTGATGCTCGAATTGATACGCGGCGTGGCTTCGGATCTGGAGCCGGTGCGTGTCGAAGACGATGCTGCCTTGCTGCGCTACTGCTATCGGGTAGCCGGCACGGTCGGACTGATGATGTGCCAGGTATTGGGCGTACGCGACGAGGCGGCGCTGCGCCATGCGCTCGATCTGGGCATTGCCATGCAGCTGACCAATATTTGCCGCGATGTGAGCGAAGATGCAGGCGCCGGACGACGCTACCTGCCGGCGTCGCGCATCGGCGCGCTCGCGCCGCAGCAATTGATTGCGCCAGCCCTGTCCTTGCAACCGTTGCTGCGCCGCTGCGTAGCTGACTTGCTCGATCAGGCCGACATCTATTACCAGAGTGGCCAACAGGGTTTGCCCTACTTGCCGCTGCGCGCGCGTGGCGCCATTCTCGTCGCAGCGCGCCTGTACCAGGCCATCGGTGTGCGTCTGCGGCGCAGTGACCATGCATTCTGGGAAGGACGCGCGGTGGTGCCAGGCAGGAGCAAGGCGGCGCTGACACTGCACGCCTTGCTGACGGCGGCGCTGACGCCGCGCTTCTGGCGCAGCAGCCGTGGGCACGATCATGCATTGCACAACGCTTTTGCCGACTTGCAGCATGCGCTGCCGCGCAGCGAACGGGCACATGAGCACTGAATTCGACCTGATCATATTGGGTGGCGGTTGCGCCGGCCTGAGCCTGGCGCTGCGCCTGGCCGCGCTTGGCGAGCGCTGTCCGCGCACGCTGATCATCGAAGCGCGCCATGCTTACACCAACGACCGGACCTGGTGTTTCTGGGGCGAGCCGGCAGCGCCGCTGCGCCATCTGGTGCAGCAACGCTGGAATGCGCTGACCGTGCATACGGACGCGGGCCAGGTCAGGGTCGACTGCTCTGCCACGCCTTACCAGCGCATCAGCGCCGATGCGTTTTACACCGAAGCGCTGGCCAAGGTCGCCAGCAATCAGGCCATCACGCTGCTGCTGGGCGAGTCTGTCGATGGTACGCCACGCAAGGCTGAGCAAGCCTGGCATGTCACTTGCCGCCAGAACGCTTATCGCGCTGCGATGCTCATCGACACCCGCGCTGGCGCCGGCATCGGTGAGCAGCCCAGCGCAGAGGCCACGCTCTGGCAGTCATTTTACGGTCAGGAAATTGTCTGCAGCGCGCCGATATTCGATCCCGCTTGCGTGACGCTGATGGATTTTCGCGGCACCGGCCTAGAGCGCATCTTGTTTACCTATGTGCTGCCTCTGTCAGCGCACCGCGCGCTGATCGAAGTGACGCAATTCGGGCCGACGCCGCTGAGGCCAAAACAATTATCGGACGAACTCGCACTGGCCGTTGCCGCCTGCACTGGTGCAACCAGGTTCGAGGTGCTGCGTTACGAGCATGGCATGCTGCCGATGGGCTTGCAGGTATCGGCTGCAAACTCGGCTGCAAAGTCGGCTGCAAAGTCGGCTGCACAGTGCGATCCGACCTATGTCAGGGCCGGCATACTGCAAGGGGCGGCGCGTCCGGCCACCGGTTACGCATTTCAGCGCATACAGCGCTGGGCCGAACTGTGCGCCGAGCGGCTCGGCGAAGGTGCATTGCCGCTTGCTCATGTGGCTGACCCGCCGCTGCTGCGCGCGCTGGACGGCCTGTTCCTGTCACTGCTGCGGGCCCGGCCGGACATCGCGCCCGCGCTGTTTCTGCGCTTGTTCGACACGGTCGACAGCGGCTGCCTGACGCGCTTCCTGAGCGAGCAAGGCAGTCTGACCGACTGCGCAAAGATCGTTGCCGCGTTGCCTGCGCGCCCATTCCTGCGTCATCTTCCGATCGCGCTCAAGCAATTGGCGACGCGCCGCAGTGCCGTGCTGCCGGCATGACGGCACTACGCATCCAGGGATTGCTGTTTTGCGCCATTGCCGCCGGCGTCGCGGCTGCGGGCGTCGTCGTTGCTGATGCGCTGGCGCTCGCATTGGGCGGCACGACAGGTCTGCTGGTGCTGGCCGCACTCATCTTGCTGCTTGGCGTGCCACACGGTGCGCTCGACATTGTGTTCGCCCAGGAACTGTACGGCGTGCACGGATTGCGCCACTGGTGCGGCTTCACGCTGGCGTATTTGAGTGCGGGGCTGCTGGTGGTACTGATATGGCACACGATGCCACAATTATTCCTGCTCGGTTTCCTGCTATTGTCGGCGCTGCATTTTTCGGGCGACCCGGCGCCAGGCACCAGCTTGGTCGCGCGCCTGCTCTACGGCGGCGCCATGATCGTGCTGCCCGCCCTGCTGCATGAAAACGAGATGGCGCGCCTGTTTGCCTTTCTGGTGTTACCGCAAGCGGCGATGCTACTGGCCAGCTTTTTACACGAGATCAGCTGGCCTTGGCTGCTGGCAACGGCGCTGGCAGCAGCCTGGCAAAGCCGCACGCATTGGCTGACCGGCCTCGAAATGGCGGCGGCGGCGGCGCTGGCGCTGCTGGCGCCGCCGCTGTTGGCATTTACCGTGTTTTTTTGTGCCATGCATGGCGCGCGCCACATCGTGCGCACCTGGCACTATGCTGGCGCTGGCGCTGAATCGACGACAAGGCTGGGCCGCGCCGCTCTGCTTCCCATGCTGGGTACGCTCATCCTGGGGGGGGCCGCCGCATACGGTTTGCGCGCCGCTCCACTGGAAGCGGGCCTGATGCAATTGGTGTTTGTCGGACTGGCGGCGCTGACAGTGCCGCATATGGCCCTGGTGGAGCAAGTGCGCTGGTCTGGCTGGGCCAGACGGGACGCGCCGTCCCCGCTCAATCGGTGAAGAGATGCGTATGGCCCTGCCGCTGTAGCGTGCTATTGGTCTTTCATTTAAAAAACAAATCGAAGTATAATAATTGATAGTTTTTATTGCTTATCCTATGTATGCCACCAGATGGCTTTACAATGGTAAGTTATACGTTTTCGTGATATCAGACTGTGGCTAGCGGAAAATACCTAGCTGATTGAAAGAATTGGTCTGATAAAATCCCGAATACCCGATCGACCAAACAGGAAGGCTGCACAGCATGGATTCGTCATCTGATAAAAAAGAAGAATTGCGTCAACAATTGCGCTTGGCTGCACTTGAATATCACGAGTGTCCGCGCCCCGGTAAAATCAGCGTGACGCCCACCAAACAACTGACCAACCAGCGCGACTTGGCGCTCGCTTACTCGCCAGGCGTGGCGGCACCGTGCGAAGAGATCGTCATCGATCCGGCGAATGTGTATAAATATACGGCGCGCGGCAACCTGGTGGCCGTGATCACCAACGGCACGGCCGTGCTGGGACTGGGCAATATCGGCCCGCTGGCCGCGAAGCCGGTGATGGAAGGCAAGGGCGTACTGTTCAAGAAATTCGCCGGCATCGACGTCTTCGACATCGAAATCAACGAGATGGACCCGGACAAGCTGGTCGACATCATCGCTTCGCTGGAACCGACCTTCGGTGGCGTGAACCTGGAAGATATCAAGGCGCCCGAGTGCTTTTACATCGAGCGCCAACTGCGCGACCGCATGAAGATTCCCGTCTTCCATGACGATCAGCACGGCACCGCCATCATCGTCGGTGCGGCCATCCTGAATGGCTTGAAAGCCGTCGGCAAGAAAATTGAGGAATGCAAGCTGGTCGTGTCGGGCGCAGGCGCCGCTGCGCTGGCCTGTCTGGACCTGATCGTCGACCTGGGCTTCCCGCTGAAAAATATCTACGTCACCGACCTGGCCGGCGTGGTCTACAAGGGCCGCACGGAACTGATGGACCCGGACAAGGAACGCTTCGCGCAAGACACGCCGCTGCGCACCCTGGCCGAGGTCATCCCGGACGCCGACATTTTCCTCGGCGTTTCCGCCGGCGGCGTGCTGAAACAAGACATGGTGCGCAATATGGCGCCGAATCCCTTGATCTTGGCGCTGGCCAACCCGAATCCGGAAATCCTGCCGGAAGAAGTCAAGGCCGTGCGCAGCGACGCCATCATCGCCACGGGCCGTTCGGACTATCCGAATCAGGTCAACAATGTGCTGTGCTTCCCGTACATCTTCCGCGGCGCCCTCGATTGCGGCGCGACGACGATTACGCGCGAGATGGAAATCGCCGTGGTGCACGCGATCGCCGACCTGGCGCATGCCGAGCAGTCGGACATCGTGGCCACTACCTACGGCATCAGCAACCTGTCGTTCGGCCCTGAATACCTGATCCCGATGCCGTTCGATCCGCGCTTGCTGATCAAGATCGCCCCGGCTGTCGCCAAGGCGGCCGAGGAATCGGGCGTCGCCACCCGTCCGATCAAGGACTTGCAAGCGTATGCGGATAGCCTGCAGCAATTCGTCTACCGCAGCGGCACCTTCATGAAGCCATTGTTCCTGAAAGCCAAATCGACGCCGGCCGAACTCAAACGCATCGTCTACGCCGAAGGCGAAGAAGAGCGCGTGCTGCGCGCCGTGCAAGTGGTGGTCGATGAAAAGCTGGCGCGGCCTATCTTGGTGGGCCGTCCACCGGTACTCGAAGCGCGCATCGAGAAATTCGGCCTGCGCCTCAAGCAAGGCGTCGACTTCGACGTCATCAACCCGGACTTCGACGAGCGCTATCGCGATTACTGGAATACGTATTACGCCATGACCAGCCGCAAGGGCGTCACCGAGGAATACGCGAAACTGGAAATGCGTCGCCGCCATACCCTGATCGGATCGATGATGATCCACAAGGGCGACGCCGACGGCATGATCTGCGGTACCTTCGGCACCACCCAGCTGCACCTGAAGTACATCGACCAGGTGCTGGGCAAGCGCGCCGGCAGCAATGTCTATGCGGCCATGAACGTGCTGATCATGCCGGAGCGTCAATTGGTGATGGTGGACACGCACGTCAACGAGAATCCGGACGCCGAGCAATTGGCCGAGATCACCATCATGGCGGCCGAAGAGATGACCCGTTTCGGCCTGTCGCCGCGCGCGGCTCTGCTGTCGCATTCGAACTTCGGTTCCAGCGACAGCGCCTCGGCGCAAAAAATGCGCGCCGCGCTGGCGATCATCAAGGAACGCGCCCCGGACCTGGAAATCGACGGCGAAATGCACGGCGATACGGCCCTCGACAGCAAGCTGCGTCAGAAAATCATGCCAAACTCGGCACTGAAGAACGATGCCAACCTGCTCGTCATGCCGAATATCGAGTCGGCCAACATCGCCTACAACCTGGTGAAGACGGCAGCCGGCAACGGCATCGCCGTGGGTCCGATCCTGCTCGGCTGCGCCAAGCCCGTGCACATTCTGACGCCATCGGCTACCGTGCGCCGCATCGTCAACATGACGGCCCTGTGCGTCGTCGACGCCGTGGCGCAACGCAAGGCCTAAGCGCTAGCTGCTCGACAAAAGCCGCGCCATCCTTCACGGTGGTGCGGCTTTTTTACATCTGTGCGGTATCAGCAAGGGGCGTCATCAGTACTGTGTGGGTCGCGCGCACATTGCCGTGCCGGGCGGCGACGTCCTTAAGCGCAGTGTGATATGCGTCAACAAAATACTGGCGATGGCTATCTGCAAGGCCATTTCCAGGAAATGGCGAGCTATTTGATCTGTATCAATATGCTCGCCCTGCAGCGACCGATAATGGTCTCGAACTCCTTGCCCTTCCAGTGGTCTGCATCGGCGTCGGCAGCATCGTGCCGGCGTCCCTTTGTGTGACGCAACAACGCTGGCCGTGGCGGGAGTTCACTTAATTATGGGGCTGCAGATCGAGCCACACGGCATACGACAGGCGCTTGCCGTGCCACAGTCCACCGCCGCGGATGACGGCGTCGCACGAGGTCAGCTGGCCGGCCAGCTCCTGGCGGCCCAGGTTGCGGTGCAGGCGCAGGGCGTCGTTCTGCGCCAGGTAGCCGACCAGCTCGCCATCGATGAAGACGGCGATGGCCTTGTCCTGGAACGGATGGGCATCGTCGCAGACGAGCAGGGCCAGGCATTTTTTTTCCGCATTGCCTGGGCCATGCTCACCTGCGAGCTTGGCGATAGCGGGCTGGTACATCGATTCGTTTTCCACTTCCGAAGCAAAGCGCCCCGCGTCGTTCCAGTGCTGCGCCGGGGCGCCAGGAGGAATCGCCGGCACGTACTGGCGCATCGAGAGCAGCGGCTGGTGCAGCGGTTTGACGGACGTGCGACCGCTGAAGACGTAGTACAGCAGGGCGATGACGATCACGATGGCAAGCAGGTAAAGCATGGTATCTCTCTGATTTCTGAAGGGGGTGAGCCGGGGGCGCAAACGCGCAGCGCGTCGCTGCCGCTACTATAGCAAGTTCGTCGTGCCGCCCAGAATAATCCTCGCTATGATGCGCCGTCGCCGATGGCCATCAACCATCAACCATCATCCACAATCAGCGTCAGCGTCAGCGCCTAGCGTTTCAGCGCCATCCCCACCGAGGCGGGCGCCGTGTGCTGGAAACCGAACTGCGCGTACAGCGCTTGCGCCTGGCCATCGCCGATGACCGTGCCCATGTCCACTACGGCGTCGCCGTAGAGTACTTGCACGGCAAACAGGGAGTTCGGCAAGCCCTTGGCCGCCGCTTCCGTGGTTTTCGCGCTCAGGCCGGCGGCGACGCGCAACTGCTGATAGGTGGCGAGCGGGGGAATGGCCAGGCGGGTGGTGTAGGGCGATGCTGCGATCAAGGCGCTCTCCTGCAAAAATGGATTGGAGCGGCAATGATAGGCGGCCAAGCGGCTCCGGGGCAGCACGCTATATTCGTCGCACCCTATGTCGTCCGGGGCACTTTTGCGCTATGGTGGCGTGATTCTTCTATTTGTTGAAAGCACGCCATGTCCGCAGGATTTACCGCCACCGAGTTGTCCGTTGTCAATCAAGACCACGCCCTGATCACCACCCTTGCCGCGGCGCCCGGCAAAGGCGAGCCCGTCTACCTGATGCTGCAGCGCGCCGAAGAATACGACGCGCAGGACGTGGCCATGGGTATGGACGAGCCGTACATCGAATACTGCGGCCAGCAATTTGCCTGGTACGGCCACATGCATGCCGTGATCTTGCATCCGAATCGCTTGTCGGTGCAGATGGATGCCGAGGCGGCCATGCAGATGGATGACGATGGCCAGATCGACGTGCGTTTTAATTTGACGCCGGAGCGCTACGCGCAGCTGCAACAGGCGCTGCGCACCACGTTCGAGGGCTGCGATTACTATCGCGAGGAACGGTGATTTACGTCGCCATCGTGCGCCTGGGCGCCGTGCAGGCCGGCTGACATGAAGGCGGTTGGCAGCAGCGGAAAAAAGCTGATGCATCGGGCCATGTCATTTCCCTTTCGACATGGCATCGGTCCGTCGCCATGGGCGACGGACCGGGACGGTATTGCAGCAGCCAGTTAGGCTGAGAGTTCTCCGCGGATGATTGCTGCGCCTGCACTGAGCGCATTTAATTTGCCTCTTGCTACTTGGCGCGACAACGGTGCCATGCCACAGTTGGTGCTAGGGTAGAGCTTGTCGGCATCGACAAAGCGTAGCGCTTTGCGCAGGGTGTTGGCTACTTCCTCCGGTGTTTCTATGGTATTACTTGCCACGTCAATCGCCCCTACCATCACTTTTTTTCCGCGAATGAGTTCAATCAGGTCAATGGGGACACGCGAGTTGTGGCATTCCAGCGAGATGATATCGATGTTCGATTTCTGCAGCTTGGGAAACGATTCTTCATATTGGCGCCATTCGGACCCCAGCGTATTTTTCCAATCAGTATTGGCTTTGATGCCGTAACCATAGCAAATATGTACGGCAGTTTCGCATTTGAGCCCTTCAATCGCCCTTTCCAAGGTAGCAATCCCCCAGTCATTGACTTCGTCAAAGAAGACATTGAATGCGGGTTCGTCAAACTGGATGATGTCGACGCCAGCAGCCTCTAATTCTTTGGCTTCTTGATTGAGGATTTTAGCAAATTCCCAGGCCAGTTTTTCGCGGCTCTTATAGTGGCTGTCATATAGCGTATCAATCATCGTCATCGGACCTGGCAAGGCCCATTTAATCGCTTGCTTGGTTTGCTGTCGTAAAAATTTGGCGTCTTCCACAAAAACCGGCTTCTGGCGACTCACTGCGCCAACGACTGTCGGCACAACCGCGTCATAGCGATCACGAATTCTGACAGTCTCGCGTTTTTCGAAATCAACGCCATTCAGGTGCTCAATAAACGTGGTGACAAAATGCTGGCGCGTCTGCTCGCCATCACTGACGATATCAATGCCTGCTTGCTGCTGTTCCTGCAGTGACAAACGTAAAGCATCTTGTTTGCCCTCAATTAATTCCTCGTCTTGTAATTTCCAAGGCGACCACAGTTTTTCAGGTTGTGCAAGCCAAGAAGGTTTGGGCAAGCTGCCGGCAGTTGAAGTAGGTAATAATTTTTTCATGATAAATTTTTCGTGTATTTTGCTTAATGCGAGAGCGTGCTGGCAGCCCATTGTTCGAGAATATTTTTGTAGGGCTTGATGAAGTGCTCCTCCGTATATTTTCCCTGCTTGACAGCGAGTTGGCTGCGCTCTTCTCTATCATAGACAATTTGCGTCAATGAATAATCCTGATTCTTTAAGCTAGGCTGGTAATGCTTTCCCGCCGCAGAATTGGCATTGTAAATTTCAGGCCGGTAAATCTTTTGAAACGTTTCCATCGTGCTGATGGTGCCGATAAGCTCAAGATTGGTGTAGTCAGCAAGCAGGTCGCCGATAAAATAGAAAGCCAAAGGGGCAGAACTATTAGGCGGCATAAAATAGCGAACTTGCATACCCATTTTTTCAAAATACTCATCCGTCGGGGAAAATTCATTTTGCTGATACTCAATGCCCAGTATCGGGTGCTGATTTTCAGTTCGATGATAAGTCTTGCTGCTCGATGCGCTGATACAGATAACAGGTGGCTTGTTGAAACGCTCCTGGTAAGCATTTGATTTGACGAAGTGTTTGAATAGCTTTCCATGAAAATCGCCGAAATTCTCCGGAGTGCCAAATGCTGATTTATTATTGTTATGCTCTGGCAGCAGCACACTGAAGTCGTAATCGCGCACGTAAGAGGAAAAATTATTCCCGGCGATGCCATCAATGCGTTCCTTGGTTTTTTTGTCTATGATATTCGGTTTCAATATCTCAATCAATGGCAGTACGTCATTGCCGCCTTCAACATCAATATTCATCTCGACGGAAATGATTTCCAGTTCTACCGAGTAGCGATCTCCCTTCGGGTTATCCCAGTGCGCCAAGTTATTGAAGCGATTTTCAATCATCCTCAGGGTATTGCGCAAGTTTTCTTGGCGACTCTTTCCTCTGGCTAAATTGGCGAAGTTGGTCGTCAGGCGCGTATTTTCCGATGGATGATAGTTTTCATCGAAAGAAATGCTCTTGATGTTAAATGTGAAATCTTTGCTCATTGTGATCTGGTGTCCTAATTTCTGCGGGAAAATATGAATTTGAGTATTGAGATGTCTGTTTTTATTGATAGTTTTACAATCTTATTTGCAATTCTTCTCGCGTGCCATTCTTGCTCCTGTGCGTGCTAATCGAGACGTGCCGCTGTCTGCTGCGAGTGACCAGCGTTCTTTATCACCCGCCAGGCGGCAATCCGATGCTCCTTCGCTTCAGGCCGCAATCAACTCCTCGGCGGCGGCAGATCTTGCACGGCGCGTCAACTCGATCAATGGCAATGCCCGTTGGACTGCCAGTGCGGCCCGCCCGATCAGGGCCGCGTCCTGCAGACGGTAGTCGAGGAAATCCTTATCGGTCGCGTACACGCCCAGCGGCAAGGTGCGTGCCTGGAAGAAGCTGAACAGTGGTCGCAACTGGTGCTCGATCACCAGGGCATGGCGCTCGCTGCCGCCGGTGGCTGCCAACAGGACGGGTTTGTCGATCAAGGCATCTTGATGAATGAAGTCGAAGAAGTGCTTGAACAGTCCCGTGTAGGCGCCGCGGAAGACCGGTGTTGTCACCACCAGGATGTCAGCTTGCTCGACCGCTGCAAGTTCGCGCTCCACGTTGTCGGGCAGTTGGGAGCGCCAGAGCGCGCCCGCAAGCTGTGGTGCCAACTGACCCAGTTCAACCAGGCGTAGTTCGCAGGCGACTTCGTCGGCGATCAGGTCCAGCAGGTGCTCGGCCAGGGCGGTAGCCTTGGAAGGGCGTTGCATCCCGCCGGAAACGGCGACTAAGCGCAGTGGACGTGTCATGTTTGCTTTCATGTAGATGGATCTGTACGGCGCCGGGAAATCCGCGCGGCCTGGCCCTGGGTTTCTCCTGCTCCAGCGTGTCGGCCAGATCGACGCTGCGCATCACGGCCGCTCATCCGAGCTGATGCATGCTGGCCCATGAGCGCTGCGCAAGATGCGAGCACCACGGGGTACATGATAGCGCTGAGTATCCATGAAGCATAATGGTCATATTTCATGCATATATGAAAATGATTCATTCAGATGCTTGAGCGCATCCACCTAACCATCGTCCAGCAGGTCGAGAAACTTGGCCCGACGCTGATGTGAGCGTCAAGCAGAAGTGCCAGTTTGGCGCGCTAGGCGCGCTCAACGCCTGGACATCGACAAGCAGTTCCTGTTACCGCTCGGTGTCACGCCCAAGCGCCACAAAGCCATTGAAACCATCGAAACCATCGACATCATGCTGCAGTGGTGGCCAGTGGACGCTGCGTGTCGGCCCTGCCGCGTTGGCTGGTCGAGCAATATGCGAGCAAGATGGACGTGGTGCCGGCACCTGGCACGGCTGGGTGTGGGCGGCGTCGCCAAGCTGATCTTTTGTCGCGCTAGTAATTGCCGATGTCACGTTTTTCTCCAAAATGTTTGGAGGGTTGCATCGGAGGTGGCGCCAAGGTTACACAAAACTTGACCAAGAACGTCAGCAGTTTTTCGGGCTTGATCAGCAATGTGGGGATTGAACAGACAAGAAAAAAGCCACTAAATCCTTGATTTTATTGGATTTAGTGGCTTTATCGGCACTTCTTCGATTTGTCTGGTGGTGCCGGGAGCCGGAATCGAACCGGCACGCTGTTTCCAGCGCGGGATTTTGAGTCCCGTGCGTCTACCTATTCCGCCATCCCGGCAACGCGAGACGCATTATGGCTGATCTGTCACAATCTGGCAAGTTTTATGCTTGAAAAGTATTTTACACATGCATTGGTGCTCTTTGACGACGCCAATTCCAGCGCAGCTGTTCGCGTGCCATGGCGCGTTACTGTGCTGGTGCACGGCGGCGCGCAAGCCGTGGCCTGTGTGGTGGGCTGGCAAGTATCGAAACGCCTGGCCACGCCGGACGGGATCGCCCGGCGCTGACCCTGGCTGCCTATGCCTGCAGTGTCAGCCGTGGCACGGCGCTGCTCGCCGATGGTGGCGTGTCCAGCGTGCGCGCGTAAGGCGTGCGTCACGCAAAGCCGCCATCAAAACGCCGACGGCCCGGGGATGAGCCGGGCCGTCGGTGTCTTGCAGCTTGCGTTACATCAAGTTCAGTTGTGAGCCGAGTTCAGCTGACGCGCGATGATGTCGTGGTTTAGCCAGACGACGGGCGCTTGCGGCTCCGACATGGCGTGGAACATCAGCGGGCCCGTGCCTTCCAGCACCAGCGAGCTCAGCTGATCGGTGATCAGTTCCTTGCGCTCTTTGTGCAGCTTGGTGATGTCGTCCGAGGTGCCGATCATGACCTCGGCCAGCTCCGGCGTGTTGTCCATCGGCCAGGCAGCGAAGTTGCGGAACTGCACGCTGGTGGCGTCGCCATTGTAGGCGGCGATACGGTCGAGCAAGTCTTGCAGCGAGACGCCGTCTTCCAGCAAGCCCTGGCAGATTTTCCATTGCTCTTCGGCCCAGGCTGCGCCGCCTTCTTTTTTCAGCGCATCGAGCAGGGGGAACAGCGACAGTTCCACGCCCGCAAAAATGTCGGACGAATTGGTGCGGATTTCCGGGCAATTGAAGACGGTGGCCTTGATGCCTTTTTCCCACGCAGCCTTGGCCACGTTTTCCAGGCGCATCTTGGCCAGGCCTTGCGTGTAGTTGCTATACGTTTGCCACTGGTATGTACCGTCGATCAGGATTTCGGTGCCGTGGTAGCCGTAGGCGCTGTAGCGCACCTGGCCACCCGTTTGCTCGAGGCGTGCGCGGATGGCGGCGCTGCCGTCGATCAGGTGCTGCAGGGTGTTGGCCGTGACTTCGTCGAAGTTCATCAGGATCAGCTTGCCCAGGTCGCTGTCGAGCAGGGCGCGCGAGGACATGAAGCGCTCGCCGCGGCCTTTGTAGACGCGGTTGGCGATGGCCAGGAAGACTTTGACTTTCGGAATGCCACCGGCCATGGTGTGGGCGAAATACGCATTGCTGCCATCAGGAATCAGGCTGTCCAGTTCGGCCATGGCTTTCGCCACGGAAGCGCTGAAGCGGGCGATGCCGGCTTCGCGGCAGCGTTCGATCTGCGCCCAGTCCAGCTTGTCTTCCTGCCAGCTCTTCAGGGTCATACCGGCCAGCAGGGCCGTCGGCGTCGGTTCGCCGGCTGGCGCGTCGAGGTCGAAACCGGCCATCAGCGGCACATTGATGATGCGCCCGCCCAGGTTGGCTTCGGCTTCTGCCAGCTCTTCCGCGTTCAGTGGGCGCAGCGCCAGGTTTTCATCGCGGCGCCCGACCGTCATGCCGACGATATTCATGCCCGCCTTGCGCGCTTCGTCCAGCAAGCCATTCACATAGCCGCGGCCGAACAGCTCGCCGAACAGCACAAAGGTGTCGCCCTTGCGGAAGATATTTTTTTGCGGGATGTCTCTTAAGGACGTAATCTCGGTCATGGTGTCAATTCATTCAAAAATTAGCAGGACAGACGGTTACATGCGCTGCCTGCTGGTTCAACATAATGTCAAATGATGCGCCATTTCAGCGGCGAAAATCCTGTTGCAAACGATTCTCGTCTGGAATGGCATCGTCTTTTTCGTGCAGCTCTTATTCTTTCGCCATGGCGTATTTTACGCTGCTCCGGCGCACAGCACCCGCAGACTGGCCTGGCAGGCGCCGATATTACCTCAGCTTGGCCTTGCCGGTCAGCAAAATTGATCTAAAACAAATCCTGCTGCCCCGACACCAGGCGCGAAAAATCGTCGCCCAGGAAAGGCAGTATCGCGTCGGCCACCGGCTGCAACTGGCGCGTCAGGTAGTGCTGGTAATCGATGGGCGAGCGCTGCGTTTCCAGCGGTTCCGGCCCTGCCACCGTGATCACATAGCTGATCCAGCCGCCATTTTGGTACTGCAGTGGCCGGCCCTGCGCCAGATTGTAGGCGTCGGCCGTGCGCGCCGCGCGCACATGGGGCGGCACGTTGCGCTGGTAATCGTCGAGCGGACGGCGCAATCGCTTGCGGTAGACCAATAAGGCGTCGCATTCGCCGCGCAGCGTGCGCGCCACGTAGTGGCGCACATAGTCTTGGTAGGCGGCGCGCTGGAAGATGCGCCGGTACAACTCTTGCTGGAATTGCTGTGCCAGCGGCGTCCAGTCGCTGCGCACCGTTTCCAGGCCCTTGTAGACCATCGCCTCGCTGCCGTCGGGCTTGCCCACCAGGCCGGCGTAGCGCTTCTTGCTGCCTTCTTCCGAGCCACGGATGGTGGGCATCAGGAAACGCCGGTAATGCGTCTCGAATTCCAGTTCCAGCGCATTGTCCAGGCCGAACTCATCGCGTAAATGCCGCTCCCACCAGGCATTCACGTGCGTCACCAGGGCGCGCCCGATCTTGCCCGCTTCTGCATCGCTATGCGCCGTTTTCAGCCACACAAACGTCGAATCCGTGTCGCCATAGATGACCTGGTAGCCCTGTTCGGTGATCAGCTCGCGCGTGCGGTGCATGATGTCGTGGCCGCGCAGGGTGATCGACGAGGCCAGGCGCGGGTCGAAAAAGCGGCAGCCGCTCGAGCCCAGCACGCCATAGAACGCGTTCATGATGATCTTTAACGCTTGCGACAGCGGCGCGTTGCGCTCGCGCTTGGCCGCCTCGCGCCCCTGCCATACCTGTTGCACGATGGCGGGCAGGCAGTGTTTCAGGCGTGAAAATTGCGCGCCCCGGTAGCCGGGCACGGTTTGTGCCTCGTCGCCACGCGTACCCACCACCAGGCCCACGGGGTCGATCAGGAAAGTGCGGATGATGGATGGGTACAGGCTTTTATAGTCTAGCACCAGCACGGAATCGTACAAGCCCGACTGGGAATCCATGACGAAGCCGCCCGGACTGTTTTCGCCGCTGACATCGCCCAGGTTGGGCGCCACGTAACCTTGCCGGTGCATCAGCGGCAAGTACAGGTGCTCGAAGGCGGCTACGGAGCCGCCGCTGCGGTCGGCCGCCAGGCCTGTGACGCTGGCCCGTTCCAACAAAAACGTCAGCAACTCGGTCTTGGCGAAGATGCGCGTGACCAGTTCGCAATCCTTGAGGTTGTAGCGCGCCAGTGCCGGTTTATCCTCACGGAAACGCCGGTCGATCTCGGCCATGCGCTGGTAGGGATTGTCGATGGACTTGCCTTCACCGAGCAGTGTCTGTGCCACGTTTTCCAGGCTGAACGAGGAAAAGTTCCACGTCGCCGACTTCAACGCTTCGATGCCGTCGATGATCAGCCGGCCTGCGGCGGCGGCAAAATAGTGTTCTTGCTTGTCGCCATGCTCGCGCCATTCCATGACGGCGCCACCGCGTCCCAGTCGCAAGGGCACACGGTAGCGCTCGGCGTGCTGGCGCAGCACGCGCAAGTCGAATTGCACCAGGTTCCAGCCGATGATGGCGTCTGGATCATGCTCTTCCATCCACGTGTTCAGGCGTTCAAGGATCTGGGCGCGGCTGTCGCAGTATTCGAGGTCGAAATCGAGTGCCTCGTCACCGCCGTTTGGCGGCCCCAACATATAAACCTGGCGCTGGCCGCAGCCTTCCAGGGCCAGCGAATACAGTTCGCCGTACGCCGTCGTTTCGATGTCGAGCGACACTAGTTTCAAGTTCGGGCGGTAGCCGGGCGCCGGCTTCAGCTGTACTGCCTGCGATGTTTCCTCACTGAACGACACCGGCGCCGTAATGAAGCGCTCCATCAGATAGCGCTCGGGCGGGCGGATATCGGCTTCATACACGTCGATACCATGGGCGCGCAGCTGCTTTTCCAGCTTCAGCAAATGTCGGTATTGCTTGCAGTACAAGCCCAGCACGGGGCGATGTTGGAAGTCGCACAGCGACAGCGCTCGCAGCTCGGCGTGGCGCTCGCCGCGCAGCAGCAGTTGCGCCTGCTCGCGCTGCGCCATGGGAAGAAAGGCGACCGCCGTCTGTACGGGCAGGCGCACGTGGCGGGGACCGGCATCTGTTGCCAGCCAGAAATCGACCTGCGTACCGGCGCTGGTGTCGTGCCAGTGGCGGGTCAGGATAAAGCCCTGTGTGGGAGGGAGTGCGGTGCTGTCCATGCCTTGGTGTCCGTGTCGTGCCCGATAGTGTGGCACCGGCCTGCACATTACAGCAAGCCGGTGCCGTGCGCGATGGGATGCGGCTATAATTTTTAGTATCGAAGACGATAACAAGAGCGCATCGCGCCATTACCCTGGAGACAGCATGCAAGCACTGAGTTATGTACATGGCGCCCACGAGACGCCGTTGATCGGCGCAACGATAGGCGCTTACCTGGACGGCGTCGCCGCCCGCTACGGCCAGCATGATGCGCTGATCGTGGCGCACCAGAACGTGCGCTGGACGTATCTGCAATTCCAGCAGCGCGTGCACCGCCTGGCTGCCGGCTTGCTTAAGCTGGGCTTGCAGCCGGGCGACAGAATCGGCATCTGGTCGCAAAACTGTGCCGAATGGGTGCTGACGCAGTTTGCTACGGCGAAAGCCGGCTTGATCATGGTCAATATCAATCCCGCCTACCGCCGCTCGGAACTCGAATATGTGCTCGACAAGGTGCAGTGCAGCGCGCTGATCGTCTCGCCCAGCTTCAAGTCCAGCGATTACCTGGCCATCGTGCAGGACGTGGTGCCGGAAATCGCCGGTTCGCGTGCCGGTGCGCTGCGCTCGTCGCGCCTGCCCCAATTGCGCCATGTGATACGCCTGGGCGCGGCTGCCACGCCGGGCATGCACAACTTCGATGCCTTGATGGAGGGCATCTCCGACGCCGACCTCGCGCACCTGGAAGAAGTCAGCGCCACTTTGCAGTTTGACGACGCCGTCAATATTCAGTTCACTTCCGGCACCACGGGCGCGCCCAAGGGCGCGACCCTGACGCATCACAATATTATCAATAACGGTTTTTTCATCGGCGAGGCCATGCGCCTTACCGAACACGATCGCCTGTGCATCCCCGTCCCCCTATACCACTGCTTTGGCATGGTGCTGGGCAACCTGGCTTGCGTCACGCATGGCGCGGCCATGGTGTTCCCGGGTGAAGGTTTCGACCCGAAGAGCGTGTTGGGCACGGTGCAGGCCGAGCGTTGCACCGGCTTGCATGGCGTGCCCACCATGTTCATCGCCATCCTCGATCACCCGGATTTCAAGCAATATGACCTGTCGACCTTGCGTACCGGCATCATGGCTGGCTCGCCGTGTCCGATGGAAGTCATGACGCGCGTCATCGAGTTGATGCACATGGCGGAAATCACGATTGCGTATGGCATGACGGAAACCTCGCCCGTCAGTTTCCAGACCTCCATCGATGATCCGCGCGCCATGCGCGTCGCCTCCATTGGTCGCGTCCATCCGCATCTGGAAGTGAAAATCATCGATGCGCAAGGGCGCATCGTGCCACGCGGCGAGAAGGGCGAATTACTCACGCGTGGCTATTCCGTGATGCAGGGTTACTGGGGCGATCCTGAAAAAACCAGGGAAGCCATCGACACGGCGCGCTGGATGCACACGGGCGACCTGGCCGTCATCGATGACAAGGGCTTTTGCAGCATCGTCGGCCGCTCGAAAGATATGGTCATCCGTGGTGGCGAAAACATCTACCCGCGCGAGGTCGAGGAATTCCTGTACCGCCACCCGAGCGTGCTCGACGTGCAATGCGTGGGGGTGCCTGATGCCAAGTATGGCGAAGAGTTGTGTGCCTGCATCATCTTGCGTCCTGGCATGCAGGCCAGCAGCGAGGATATCCGTGCCTTTTGCGACGGCCAGATCGCCTATTACAAGATTCCCCGCTACGTGCGTTTCGTCGAGCAATTCCCCATGACGGTGACGGGCAAGATTCAGAAATACCTGCTGCGCCAGCAGGTGGCGACCGACCTGGGCCTGGGCGCCGCGTAAGCGTTCACTTTTCTGGCGTATATAAAAAAGCACCGGGACGCTCAGCGAGCGTCCCGGTGTATTGCTTCGGCGCGCAGCTTAAGCCAGTTGTGCGTGCGCTGTGCGCGCTGGCGTGCGGCGGCGCATGCATGCCAGCAAGCCCAGGCCGGCCAGCAGCATGGCGTAGGTGCCTGGCTCCGGTACGGCCGAGACGGTGACGGCATTGAAGCCTTTGGCGCCGATCTCTACCTGCGAACCCCATGCGCTCTTGGCGCTGACGGAATTGGCCACCAGCGTGCCTTCCAGGTGGCCGGTACCGAAGAAGTCGCTGTTCGGTGCCAGGATGCTGCCCCAGCTGTAGGTCGTCAGGCTGGTGCTGGTGGCGTTCGCGAAATTGAACAGCGTGCGGTCAGCGAAATTGCTGAAGCTGGCGTAGCCGCCCGACAGGTTGATCTTGCTGGCGCCATCATTGATGATGATGTGGGCTGTGCTTTTGATCGTGGACAGGTCCAGGGTCAGGTTTTTCAGTGCATCGGAATCGATGTTGAAGATATTCACATCCGCATGGATATCACCACGCAGGGTGTAGCCATCGTTTTCCATGATGACGGTGCCCGTCGGTTTCAGCTTGGCAACATCCTTCGACAGGGTGGTCAACTGCTGCTTGGCCGCTGCAAAGTTCAGCGTCGAGGCATTGCCTTTGCTGAATGTGCCTTGTTCAAACCATTGCTGCGTCGATACCTTGGCGTTCTGCTGGCTAACGCCATACACAGCCTTGCCCAAGGCGCCGCCGTTGTAGATGGCACCCGTGCCGATGTTGAGATTGCCGCCCGTGACGATGCTTGGGGCGCCGGCGCCGGCCGTGCTTTTTTGGCCAACCGAAAAACTGCTCAGGTAAGCGTCGCCGCCGACTGCCAGGCGGCCTTCGACGTCATGGAAACCGGTGATGCCGCTGCCGCCAACGTTGCCGAAAATGAATGCCGAATAACCGTTCGCTGCGCCCAGGTTGATGTTCGTGCTTGCCGCCTGCGCGAAGGCGCTGCAGGAAAGGGCAAGTACGGTAGCGCTGATGACGGGCAGGCTGCGAGCGGTAATCGACAAGGATTTCATGGGTTTCTCATGGTAAGGAGTGAACGGATGGGGCGGGAGAGCAGGATGGCCGCCGTCGCGCTGATACGAATTATACATAAAAAGCAAGTTTCATTCACTAAAAGCAATAAAATATTTTATTTTGCAACTTATAGTGTTTTATTGATAAGCTGCTTGTGGGCATAAAAAAACCGGGACTGGCCCGGTTATGTTGCTATCTGACGCGCTGGTACAGGCGGAAACGCTCCACATTATCGGTGGGGCGGCGTCCCTCCCATAGCTTGATCCAGTCCGCGCCGTGATGCTCGGGCAGCTGTTCCTTGTTGTCTGGAACCTTGAGACTATCTTGCAACAAGAATACATCGCACTGCTGCTGGCCCAGCTTGGCAAATGGCAAGTGGCCGTAATAGGCGAACGAGGCGCGCTGGGCGGCACCGACGTTGCTGTTGATGCACGTGCTGCCTGGCGGCAGGTGGATGGAAATCTGCTGCGCCACGCTGGCGTAGCTCTTGCTGTAGTTCAGCTCGGGCAAGAACAGCGTCATGATCAGCACCCAGATCAGGATCAGCCCGCCGGACGACAGCACCACGGCGCGCCACAGCACGGCGGGCTGGCGCGAGATACGCCAGTGCACCAGCGCCACCCAGCCTGCGCTGGCGCAGGCGGCGACGAAGAAGGCCACCAGTTCCAGTTCAGGCTTAAATCCTGGCAACAGCTTCAATGCGTTGTACGCCAGGCGCGGCGGCCAGCCTGTCAGGGTGGCGAACCAGAATAGCCACAGCATGAGGCCGCAGATGGTCAGCACCATCACTGAGAACCAGTCGATGGCGTTGATGGCACCGCGTTTCATGGTCAGCAGGCCGAATGCGGCCATCACTGCCAGCGGCGGCAGCAGCGGCAGCAGCTGGCTCGGTTCGGGATCGGGGTGGCATAGCCCCAGGATGGCCAGCATGGCGACAAATGTGAGCGGCACGACAATGTGCAGCACATGGCGCTGGCGGCGCCAGGCGTACACGGCCCAGGCTGCGAACGGCCACGCGGGCCAGAAGAACCAGATGCCGACGCGTAAGAAATATTGCAGGCTTTTCAGGCTGGGTGGACTGAACTGGCGGCAGTTCCACTCCATCCATGCCTGCAGCGGCGAATGGCCGTAGGGCATCAGCAGTTCGCTAGGCAACAGCCAGACCAGGACCAGTGCGATGGCCGCGAGCACGGCCAGCGCCAGGTGGCGCACGCTGCGCAGTAGCGGCAGGCGCAGGAAGACGCTGCACAGCAGCAGGGCGATGCTCAGCGCCGCCGGCGTGATCCAGCCGCGCGTGAGGGTCAGGCCGCCCAGCGCCAGGCCCAGCAGGGCAGCATTGCGCACGGACGGGCCTTCCACATAGCGCACGGCGCGGTACAGCAGGTAGGCCATCAGGGAGACATAGAGCGCTTCGGCCGTGATGTCGTGGCTGTGCTGCAGCAAGCCCAGGCAGCCCAGGTAGATGAGCACGGCGGCATCGGCCAGGGTGCGGCCAAAATCGTCCGGCTCAGGCTGGCCGCCGAAGGCCAGGCGCAGGGGCTGGGCATCATTGCGACGTCCGAGGTTGAAGGCGGTGTACCAGACGGACACGGTACTGACGATGAAGATGCCGATGGTCGACATGCGCGCGCCAAAGACGTCGCCGTCGATCCAGCCGAACAGTTTGATGAAAATGGCACCCAGCCAGAAGGCCAGCGGGCCTTCCTCGGGCATCGATAGGCCGGCCACGTTGGGCCATAGCCAGTCGCTCAGGCCGCCATGCGCCATGGTCCACATGATGCCGAAACTGGCGGCATCATCGTTCTTCCACGGTTCGCGGCCGATCAGGCCAGGCAGAATGTACAGCAGGCCGAGCGCAAACAAGGCCCATCGTGGCAGCGCGAGTGTGGCAGCGGCAGGAAGGCGGACTGGCTTCATCGATAGTTGGTATCAGAATGGTGGCAAGATGCAACGAATGGCATCGGGTATGCGCGAGTATAAGGTAAAGCGGCCAAAGACAAAAAAGGCAGCCGTGGCTGCCTTTTTTCTGACAGCCGAAGCTGCCCTTTTTTGCCGCAAAGCGGCAAAAATCAGCCTGCTGCGACTGCGGTTTTCGAACCAACGGTACCGAACTTCTGACGGAACTTCTCGACGCGACCAGCGGTATCGACGATTTTGTGCTTGCCCGTGAAGAATGGGTGCGATTCAGCCGAAACCTCGATCTTCACCAGTGGGTATTCTTTACCGTCGTGGGTGATTTTTTCGCGGGTTTGGATGGTCGAGCGGGTAACGAATTTGAAATCGCACGACAGATCGTGGAAAACAACTTCGCGGTATTCTGGATGGGTATCGACTTTCATGGTCTTCTCTCTAGGTTGGTAGCCAAACAGCACTTCGTCGGTCGTCTTGCTTCTTGACCCGATTGCCGATCACTTGCCAGGGTTTAAAATAATGCAACCGCAGATTATATAGCGCTTTCTGGCGGCAGGCAATAAAAAAGCCGCTCAATGAGCGGCTTGCACCTACGTGAGAGGCGAGATAAAACCGTAGCGAGCAGGCCACAGTTGCGATTGGGTAGCGGAACTGTACTTTAGTACAGTGAGCAACGCAGATCGCAAATGTGGCCGCGCAGTAGGTTTTAGCCGCCTCTACGCATCATGTCGAAGAATTCGGCGTTGTTTTTGGTTGCCTTCATCTTGTCCAGAATGAACTCCATCGCCTCGATCTCGTCCATCGAGTACAGCAACTTGCGCAGGATCCAGATTTTTTGCAGCTCGTTTGGCTTGATCAGCAGTTCCTCGCGGCGGGTACCCGATTTGTTCAGGTTAATTGCCGGATAGACACGTTTCTCGGCCAGGCGGCGTTCCAGATGGACTTCCATGTTGCCGGTACCCTTGAATTCTTCAAAGATCACGTCATCCATGCGCGAACCCGTTTCGATCAGCGCCGTGGCGATGATGGTCAGCGAGCCGCCTTCTTCGATATTGCGCGCGGCGCCGAAGAAGCGTTTTGGACGTTGCAGGGCGTTCGCGTCGACACCACCGGTCAATACCTTGCCCGAGGCAGGGATGACGGTGTTGTAGGCGCGCGCCAGGCGGGTGATCGAGTCGAGCAGGATCACTACGTCTTTTTTCATTTCGACCAGGCGCTTGGCTTTTTCCAGCACCATCTCGGCCACTTGCACATGGCGCGTGGCTGGCTCGTCGAAGGTCGAGGCGACGACTTCGCCGCGCACCGAACGTTGCATTTCGGTAACTTCTTCCGGACGCTCGTCGATCAGCAGCACGATCAGCGTGATATCGGGATGATTTGCCGTGATCGCGTGGGCGATATGCTGCAGGATCACGGATTTACCGGATTTCGGCGATGCCACCAGCAAGCCGCGCTGGCCTTTGCCGATCGGGGCGATCAAGTCGATGATGCGGCCGGTGATGTTTTCCTGGCCATTCATTTCACGTTCCAGGCGCAGCGGCTCGTTCGGGTGCAGCGGCGTCAGGTTTTCAAACAGGATGCGGTGCTTCGACGCTTCCGGCGATTCGCCGTTAACCTTGTCTACTTTGACCAGTGCGAAATAGCGTTCGCCATCTTTCGGGGTCCTTACCTCGCCCTCGATCGAATCGCCGGTGTGCAGATTGAAGCGGCGGATTTGCGAAGGGGAGATGTAAATGTCGTCGGTGGACGCCATGTAGCTGGCGTCAGGCGAGCGCAGGAAGCCGAAGCCGTCTGGCAGCACTTCCAGGGCGCCGTCGCCAAAAATCTGTTCGCCGGACTTGGCGCGTTTTTTCAGGATAGCGAACATCAGCTCCTGTTTGCGCAAGCGGGCTGCGTTGTCAATGTCAAGACCGATCGCCATCTCAAGCAGGGCGGATACGTGTAGGGCCTTTAGTTCGGATAAATGCATATGTGTTGAGTGTCCCGAGACGGGATGTAAAGGTAGGGGAGGGGACTGCGTGGCGTTGATTAATTATTGGGGCAGGCTGTGCACGAATGATGGCAAAGCCGCTTCCCGGTCTATCCAGTCAGGCGGCGCTGCGGGCGCAGCGCTGCCTATCATACATTAAATGTTGCTGTCGACGAAAGCGGTCAACTGGCCCTTGGCCATGGCGCCCACTTTTTGGGCGGCTGCGACACCATCCTTGAACAGGATCAGGGTTGGGATGCCACGGATGCCGAACTTGGCAGGCACTGCCTGGTTGGCGTCCACGTCCATCTTGGCGATCACGATGCGGCCAGCATATTCCTTGGCTACTTCTTCCAGGATCGGACCGATGGCCTTGCAGGGACCGCACCATTCTGCCCAGAAGTCGACCAGTACTGGCAACTCGGATTTCAGGACGTCTGCTTCAAAAGATGCATCGCTAATGTGTTTGATATTTTCGCTCATATTTTCCTCAAATGAGGGTGGGATCAATAATGCCTGGAATTAACCATACGCTGGTTCGCCATCCATGCTTCCTGGAATGCAGCTAGCAGATGGGGACAATGGGCACAACTTCAATGTTCTTGGAGGGTGCGGCCAGAGGTATGCAGGCGGGGATGGCTGAAATAATAACCCATTTTTTCAAAGCGTGGCGATTATTGCAGAAAAACTTGCGCCATATTGCCGGCGCGCGTCCCGGCAATGCGGCAAAGCCGCATGCCTGCTCGCTTGCAGCGCCGTGCCCACCCTCCCGGCCAGCGTCCGCGCTCAGGCGTGTACGCTGGCCAGGCGGGCCGTGTGCTGCAGTTGCAAGTTCACCATAAGTTGCAATTCCGCACTTTCCATCGGCTTGCGGAAGGTGCCTAATATATGCAGGCCATTGGCCACGGCCAGGCGCTCGGCCGCCAGACGCACGGCCGAATGCAGGCCTGAGAGCAGGACCACGCCGCCGCGGAAGCCATTGTCGGCCGCCATGCGCAGGAATTCGATGCCGTCGACGTCGGGCATGGACAGGTCGCAGATCAGCAGGTCTGGCTGGTGCTGCTTGAGGGCCGCCAGCGCCCGTTCGCTGTGCGACTCGCAGCGGATGTCGAACGGCCCCATTTGTTCGAGCATGTCGCTGAGCACGTCAAGCATGAAGACATCGTCGTCCAGCAGCAGCACGCGCAACGGCGCCAGGCCTGCTTCGTCCTGTTCACGGCGTGCTTGGTTTGATACAGTATTCATCGTCCTGTCTTCCTATTGATATGTTGCATCGTTGTTGATGCCGATACCTCGCCTCAAAAAACTAGCGGTAACTAATCGTCATTGGCAAAGCTGGTGTTATGCATGATTTGCTCGGTAATCTGTTCCAGCAGGGGCCACATGTGCGCCACGATGCGCTGGGCCCGCTCAGCCTCGTCGTCCGGCTCACCGGGCGCCAGCGTTTCCAGGTTGTGGCACAGTTCGGCCAGCCCCATGGCTCCCACGGTGCGCGCCGACGACTTGATGCGGTGCCCCAGTTCACGTACCTGATGCACGTCGCCGCGCGCCAGGGCCGCGTCGATATCGTCAAAGCCATCCTGCGTCGTCTGCAGGAACTTGAAGGCGAATTTGCGCACTTTTTCCGGATTGTAGCCCAGTAACTTGGCCAGGATGGACAAGTCGATCACTTGCGGGTCGCCCGCCAGCGTGGTCTTGAAGGCGGGCGCGGCGCGGCTGCGGGCAGGCGGCGGTGTCTCGCGCGCCGGCAGCCAGCTGGCGATGGTCTGGTACATCATGGCTGGCTGGATCGGTTTGGAAATGAAATCGTCCATGCCCGCTTCCAGGCAGCGCACGCGGTCTTCGCTGGTGGCCGTGGCCGTCATGGCCAGCACGCGCAGATGCGCCAGCTGCGGGTCGGCGCGGATCTCGCGCGTCGCTTGCAAGCCATCCATCAACGGCATCTGCACGTCCATCAGCACGCAGTCGAACTGCGTCTGGCGCAGCAGGTCGAGCGCCTCTTCGCCATTGTTGGCCAGGCAGACGCAGGCGCCCGCTTCCTCCAGCAATTCCAGCGCCACTTGCTGGTTGAAAGTGTTGTCTTCCACCAGCAGGATGCGCGCATGCTTGAGCGTGCGCATGACCAGGGCGGCGTCGGCGCTGGCGCGCATGGCCGCTGCCGTCTGCGCCATGCTGTCGAGCATGGCCGGCGCCGCCTGGTCGGAAATGCCGAGGTTGGCCGTGAACCAGAAGGTGCTGCCGGCGCCTGGGCTGCTGTCGACGCCCACGTCGCCACCCATCAGCTGTGCCAGCTGCTTGCAGATGGACAGGCCCAGGCCTGTGCCGCCATATTCGCGCGTGGTGGAAGTGTCGGCCTGCTGGAAGGACTGAAACAGCTTACTCATTTCATCGTGCGACAGGCCGATGCCGTGGTCGCACACTTCGAAGCGTACCAAACAGTTTTTTTCGTCCGCCACCACTTTGCGTACTTGCACGGTAATGCTACCCTTTTCGCTGAACTTAATGGCGTTATTGGCGTAGTTGATCAGTACTTGCCCCAGGCGCAGCGGGTCGCCCACCAGCACGGCCGGCAATTGCGGGTCGATCTCGAACAGCAGTTCCAGGTTCTTGCTGGCGGCGCGCGGCGCCACCACCGTCATCAGGGTTTGCACCACGTGGTCGAAACTGAAGTTGACGTGCTCGATTTCCAGCTTGCCCGCTTCGATTTTCGAGATGTCGAGGATATCGTCGATGATGCCCAGCAGGTGTTCGCCTGCAAAGCGGATTTTTTCCAGGTAATCGCGCTGGCGCGGTTCCAGGTCCGTCTTTAGTGCGAGATAGGCCATGCCGATCACGCCATTCATCGGCGTACGGATTTCATGGCTCATATTGGCCAGGAATTGTCCCTTCGCCAGGCTCGCTTCTTCGGCCATCTGCTTGGCCTGGTCGAGCTGCTCGGTACGCTGCGCTACGCGCTCTTCCAGATGTTCATTGAGTTCGCGCAAGGCGCTCTCGCTGCGCTTGTGATACGTGATGTCCGTCAGGCTGGCCACTACCATGCCTACCTTGCCGTATTCGTCGCGTATGGCCTCGGTATTCACGGATAGCCACGACAGGCTGCCGTCGTGCTGCTGGACGCCCATCAGCACGTCTCGCATGGCCTTGCCCGTCGACAGGGTGATGTGTACGGGATGGCTGTGCCGGTCGAAGGCGGAACCGTCTTCGCGGATGGCTTGCCACAGGCTGCGGTTGGCCGGACTGGCCGCCAGCATGCGTTCGGCGGCTGCGTTGCTTTCCAATATGTGTCCATGGCTGTCTTGCACCACCAGGCCGTTGGTGACGGCGCCAAATACGGACGCCATGCGCTGGCTTGAATTGGACAGGGCGATCGACGCCTGTCGCCGTTCCGTAATGTCGGTAATCATCGCCAGCGTGCCGCCCGGCTCGCCATTCTCCGATTCGATACTGGTGCTTGACAGCAAGCCCCACAGGCTGGACAAGTCCTTGCGCAAGAAGTGCAAGTCGACCTGCTCGGGCTGGCTGGCGAAGCTGCCGTGGCTGGCCAGGCGGCGCTGCATCAGCAACTGGCTGTCGCGGTCCATGAAATCGAGCATGGTACGGTTCAGCATTTCCTGTACCGTGTAGCCCAGCATATGCGCCATCTTCGGGTTGACGAAAGTGGTTTTGCCGTCCGCATCCGTCATCCAGATGCCTTCGGCGGCCGTCTGTACGATCAGGCGGTAGCGCTCCGAACTGGCGTGCAAGGCTTCTTCGGCGCGCTGGCGCTGCGTCATGTCGCGCAGCGAAACGATGGAAAACGCTTGCCCGGCTATGCGCAGCGGCGACAGGCTGACCTTGGCGGGGAAGTGCGTACCGTCGCGGCGGCGCGCCAGCATCACCCGGCCTGGCAGGCTGTGCCGCGCTTGCGGGTCGCCCGAGGGATGGTTGACCGTACTTTCAGGCACAAGTTGCTCCAGCGATATGCCCGTCAATTCGGCCAGGGGATAGCCGAAACAGCGCGCGCCGATCTGGTTGGCGTAATGCACCTTGCCCTCGATGTCGGCCACCAGCATGGCTTCGGGCGCCGCTTCCAGCAGTGAATGCATGCGTTCTTGCTCGTCTTGCTTGCGTGCGCTGATATCGCAGACGATACCGCTGGCCTGTGTGGCGGCGCCATCCGCAGCGCGCGACAGTACTGCGCCGCGCGCCAGCAGCCAGCGCCAGTGGCCGTCGCTATGGCGCAAACGGAATTCGCAATGAAAGGTGCCCTGCGCCTGGCCATCGAGATGCTGGCGAAATACAAGCATCAGGCGCGCGCGATCGTCGCGGTGCGCTTCGGCCAGCCAGTCGGATAGTGCATGCTCGAGCCTGGCGCTCTTGTCGCCCAGCATCTCTTGATATTGGGGCGCGAATTGCAGCAGGTTGGACTGCCGCCGCCAGGTCCAGCCAGCCAGGGCGGCGCCGCGCAAGGCTTGTCCGGCATCCTGCTCGACCAGTGCTTGCGCGGGCGGGAGCAGGCGC
Organism: Janthinobacterium paucivorans; assembly: GCF_051380805.1. NCBI lineage: Bacteria > Pseudomonadati > Pseudomonadota > Betaproteobacteria > Burkholderiales > Oxalobacteraceae > Janthinobacterium > Janthinobacterium paucivorans. Next base: position 181,374 of record NZ_JBNYXR010000004.1, on the reverse strand, counting down.
CGCAACTGTTGCCGCAGTCGCCAGGCTTGCCAGCAAGCCAGTCCCGCCAGGGCGGTGGCGCTGGCGGCAGCGTACGGCCACAGCAGTGTCGGCGTCATGCCGTGTACCGCCGCCTGCACCGGTAGCGCCAGTGCCATGCCTGCCGCCAGCAGCGTACGTGCAAGCCGATGCAGCGCAGGGCGCCGTCGGCGTGGTGCGCTGAAACTCGTATGACTGCAATACGGCAAATGCATCCCTTTCTGGGGCGTGATTGGACTCGATTGGCAGTGCATGATGCGCGCTCAAATAAGCGCCTGCGCCGCTTTCTGGCGGCAACTATAGCATCGAATATTTAGTCGCAGTATTTAAGTTCAGAAACGGCCAAAATGGCTTTTTTTTTGCCCCGGGTTGCCTGTTTTTTTTGTGATTTGGTGGGAATTGGTGAGAAAGTTGGCGCGAAATCGTGCTAATCAATCGCGGCGATAGCCTTAGGTAAAGCTGCCGGCGAACTGATAGCGGTGCCCGGGATGCCACATGGTGGCGATCGAGGCGATCTTGCCGCCCGAGCGCGTCTGGCGGCGCAGCACCAGGCAAGCCTGTTTCGTGTCGATGGCCAGCATTTCGGCGATGTCGCGCGGCGCCGACAGTGCCTCGATGCTGTAGGTGGCGCCTTGCAGGGGAGCGGCAGCCATCAGGTATTCGTTCGGCGTGATGCTGGAAAAATCCTGCGTCATGTAGTCGGGCGCGCACTCGGGATTGACCCAGCGGTCTTCCACCTGGATCGGCACGCCGTTTTCAAAATGCACGATCAGCGAATGAAACAAAGGATGTTCCGATGGCAAGTCGAATTGCTTTGCCAGCAAATCCGAGGCCTTGGTGCGTTCGAGCAATTGCAAGCTGCTGCGGTGGATATGCCCGCGTGCGCGTACTTCATCGGCGATACTCTTGATTTCCAACAAGGTTGCCTGGTATTTTTGCTGTGCTACATAGGTGCCGGAACCCTGGCGCCGCGTCAGCACCTGTTCGCTGGTCAGTTCGCGCACGGCGCGGTTGACGGTCATGCGCGAGACACCGAATTGTTTCACCAATGCTTGCTCGGAGGGAATTACGTCGCCTTCCTTCCAGCGTCCGGCGGCGATGCCGGCCAGCAGAAAATCCTTGATGCGCTGGAAAATAGGCGTATTTTCCTGGGTAGTATGGTCGTCCAATGCGGTTTCTCCGGGGCACGGGCAGCATGCGCCGCCGGCTGGGGGCGCGATGGCCGATTTTAGCACCGAGCACCAGGCCTGCCGCCAGCCTTTTTTTTGAATTCAAAAGCAAGCACCGGAGTGTGGCGCTGGCCGCCGCTGGCTATGCTGGCTACTGACTATTGACCTGCACGGAGTTCGCCATGGAACACTCTTACTCGACCGACGATGAACGCTGGGAGGCCCTGCAGCGGCGCGCGCCCGAGGCCGACGGCGTTTTTTATTACTCGGTACGCACGACGGGCGTGTATTGTCGCCCTTCCTGCGCGGCGCGCCCGGCCTTGCGCCGCAACGTGGCCTTCCACGCCAGTTGCGAGCAAGCCGAGGCGGCTGGCTTTCGTCCCTGTCTGCGCTGCAAGCCGAACCTGCCGCCGCTGGCCCAGCGCCAGGCGGCCATCGTGGCAGATATCTGCCGTCTGATCGATGCCAGCGAGGAGCTGCTGGAGTTGGACAGCCTGGCCAGGGCCGCCGGCATGAGCCGCTATCACTTTCACCGCGTCTTCAAGGCGCACACAGGCATCACGCCGAAAGCGTATGCGGCGGCGCGGCGCGGCGCGCGGCTGAAGACCGGTTTGCAGGGCGCGGCGAGTGTCACCGAGATCTTGTACGCTGCCGGCTTCAATTCCAGCGCCCGCCTGTATGCCGCGACGCCCGGCTTGCTGGGCATGACGCCGGGTGCGTTTCGCGCTGGCGGCAGCGGCGCCGTGATCCGTTTCGCCATCGGCGCCTGTACGCTGGGCGCCATCCTGGTGGCCAGCACGGACAAGGGCATCTGCGCGATTTTGATCGATGACGACCCGGAAGTGCTGCTGCGCGATTTGCAGGACCGTTTTCCGCAGGCCGAACTGCGCGGCGCCGAAGCCGCGTACGAGCAGACGGTGGCGCAGGTGGTGGGCCTGGTCGAGGCGCCCGCTATCGGCCTGGACTTGCCGCTCGACGTGCGCGGCACGGTGTTCCAGCAGCGCGTGTGGCAAGCCTTGCGCGAGATCCCTGCCGGCAGTACCGTCAGCTATGCCGAACTGGCGCAGCGCATCGGCGTCCCGCAAGGCGCGCGCGCCGTGGCGGGCGCTTGCGCTGCCAATGCGCTGGCCGTCGCCATCCCCTGCCACAGGGTGGTGCGCAACGATGGTGCCTTGTCCGGCTACCGCTGGGGCGTGGAGCGCAAGCAGGCGCTGCTCGAGCGCGAGGGCGAACGGTGAGGGCGCTGGACTGGCGCCAGATCGAGGATGCGCTGAATCAATACGGTTGCGCCGTCGTGCCGGGCTTGCTGAGTGAGCATGCCTGCACGGCACTGGCCGCGCACTATGACGATGCCTCGCGTTTTCGCAGCAAGGTGGTGATGCAGCGCCATGGTTTTGGCCAGGGCGAGTACCAGTATTGGGCCTATCCGCTGCCCGACATCGTGGCCGCCTTGCGCGAACAACTGTACGGGCCGCTGGCGGCGATTGCCAACCGCTGGCACGCCAGCATGGGCGTCGATAGCCGCTTTCCTGTGGCGCACGGGGATTTCCTGGCGCGCTGCCATGCGGCCGGGCAGACGCGGCCCACGCCCCTGCTGCTGCGCTACCGCGAAGGCGATTACAACTGCCTGCACCAGGACCTGTATGGCGAGCACGTGTTACCGCTGCAACTGGCCGTGCTGTTGTCGCGCCCGCAAGACGATTTCACGGGTGGTCACTTCGTGCTGACGGAGCAGCGCCCGCGCATGCAGTCGCGCCTGGAGGTCGTGCCGTTGGCGCAGGGCGACGCTGTCATCTTTCCCGTCGCGCAGCGCCCGGTGAATGGCACGCGCGGCAGTTACCGCGTCAACATGCGCCACGGCGTGTCGCGCCTGCATTCTGGCTTGCGCCACACCCTGGGCATCATTTTTCACGATGCGAGCTGAACGGTAGCTGCGGCGCTTGAGTTTCCAGGATTACATGGCATGATGGCTTTACGTGCCACTCTTTCATTTCTGCCATGTCCGTGTTGCTCCGCCTGCTGTGCCTGTTGACCATTTTCCTGTTGCCCGCAGCCCGTGCGGACGAGGGCGTGCCCGCGCTTGTTACGGAAGCCGCGTCCGTCATGGCGCCGTCGCAGCTTGCTGCGGCCAGGACGGCACCGCTGATGTTTGCCAACCGCAAGGTATTCGTCTTCCGCGCCGCGCTGGCCGGCTATCCTCCCGATGAACGCGCCATCGGCGCGCAGCGCCGCCTGGAAGGCGTGCTGGCGAAAAACGGACGCATGCAGACGAGCACGCGCATGATTGCTGAAGGCACGCAAGTGCTGCTCGATGGCGTGCAACTGTTCGTCGTCGTGCCTGGCGATGTCAACCAGCTGGCCGGCGATACGACGGAAAGCGTGGCCAAGGTGGCCGCCGAGCAATTGAGCAAGGCCCTCACCGATTATCGCGAACAGAGCAGCTGGCGCTATCTGTCGATCGCCGCCGCCATGTGCGCGGCCGCCACCCTCGTGTTCTGGCTGGTGTGGATGGGCTTGACGCGACTGTATCACTGGGCCAAGCGTCGCAGCGGCATCCTGCTGGCCTCGCGCTTGCGCGACGTGCGCCTGAAAAACGTGCGTGTGCTCGACGCCGAGCACTACATCGCCTTTGCCTACCAATTGCTCAGCGTCGTGCTGTGGGGCTTGCGCCTGATGGCCACGTATTTGTGGGCCGCGTTCGTGTTGGGCCGCCTGCCCTACACGCGTTCCTGGGGCGAAAGCCTGAGCGGCTACCTGTTCGCCGTGGCCGCCGACGTCTTGCACGCCATCCTCGGTGCCTTGCCGGGGCTGGTGCTGGTGTGCGTGATCTTCGCCATCGCGCGCCTGATCGCCGCCACGGCCGCCTCGCTGTTCAAGCGCGTGGAAAGCGGAGAACTGCAAATCGGCTGGCTCGACAAGGACACGGCCTTGCCCACGCGCCGCATCGCCAGCGTGGTGATCTGGCTGTTCGCGCTGGCCATGGCGTATCCGTATCTGCCCGGTTCGCACACGGCCGCCTTCCAGGGCCTGTCCGTGCTGGTGGGCCTGATGGTGTCGATCGGCGCGTCGAGCATCGTCGGCCAGGGCGCGAGCGGCCTGATCCTGATGTACACGCGCGCCCTGCGCAAGGGAGAATATGTGCGTGTGGGCGACAGCGAAGGCACGGTGGTCGACGTGGGCATGTTCGAGACGCGCTTGCGCACGGGCCTGGGCGAGGAAGTGGCCTTGCCGAACGCCTGGGTGATGTCGCAAACGACGAAAAACTATTCGCGCGCCCAGCCCGGCGGCGGCTTCGTGCTCGATTCCACCGTCACCATCGGCTATGCCACGCCATGGCGCCAGGTGCACGCCATGCTGGAACTGGCCGCGTCGCGCACGACGGAACTGTCCACCACGCCGAAACCTTACGTGATGCAGTTGGCCTTGCAGGATTACTACGTGCAATATCGCCTGGTCGCCTATGCCAGTGCCGAAGTCCCCCGCCAGCGCGCCGAAGTGCTGAACCGCTTGCACCAGAATATCATCGACGTCTTCAACGAATTCGACGTGCAGATTACTTCGCCGCACTACATCGATGATCCGAAAGAGTCGCACGTGGTGCCGCCCGGTGAATGGTTCAGGGCGCCGGCGCAGCGGGGGGAAGAATCGGGTCAAGTGGTGCCGTCCAAGCCCGGAAGTTGCTAGCGAGGGGATGGGCAGACTTCATCAATCCAGGCTTGCATGTCGCTGTTCGCTGTGAATCGGAATGACTTGCTAGGAATGACTTGTTGGCCGCCAACAGCCGTAGTTCTTACGCAGAATCTTCCTTGATAGCCATAGATGCGGCTCCCCATGCACCTTGAGCTTGCCGTAGTCGATTGCATCCTGGAACAGCATCCACGCCATGTCGATCTCGCCCTTGGTCAGCGGGCGAACCGTGTCCTTCACTTTGACCTGCTTGACGGACGAATCGACGTCCTTGTCGGTCGTCTTGATGCCTTCCAGTTGGACGACCTTGATGGCTGTCGAAGCGCGCGCCCTGGCTTTTCTTTTAGTGGGCCACGCGCTTGAAGAACATGTCGCAAGCGGTGGTACTGATGACATGGTGCCTGGCCATGGAACCTGCGCGATAAAACGCCAGCGTAGGCCAGCGGCGGTGGGGAACTGTTGACGGGGCGCAAGGCATGCGCGCCTGTGTCTGCCTGATTGACCATTTTGCCAATTTCTATACACTCGTCTATTCATTCACGACCTGGAGATGGAAATGCCGACCCTGCCAATGCGCCGCACCCTGCTTATTCTCGCTTGCCTGGGCACCCTCGGCCACGTGCATGCTGACACCGTCATCGACAATGCCAATGGCTATACGCTCGACGCGGCTGGCAAGGTGCTGCGTTTCACGGCGCTGGCCTTTGACGACGCAGGCAAGCTGCTCGCCGTCGGCAGTGCCGCGCAGGTGAAGCGCAAGGCGGCCAAGGGCGCCACCCATGTTGACGTGCAGGGCAAGATCGTGTTGCCGGGCCTGATCGACGCGCATGGCCACGTGTTTGGCCTGGGGACGATCGCCAGCGGCGTGATGTTGTACGGTTCCACCTCGCTGCCGGCCGCCGTGCAGGCCGTGGGCGACTTCGCCCGTGCGCACCCGGAGCGCAACTGGGTCGTCGGCAGTGGCTGGAACCAGGAAATCTGGAAGCTGGGGCGCTTTCCCACGGCGTTGGAGCTCGATGCGGCCGAAAGCGCGCGCCCCGTCTGGCTACGCCGCGTCGATGGCCATGCTGGCTGGGCCAACAGCCGCGCGCTGGCGCTGGCCGGCATCACGCGCGCCACGCCTGATCCGGCGGGCGGCAAGATCGAACGCGATGCGGACGGCAATGCCACCGGTGTGCTGGTCGATAACGCCATGGACTTGATGGACGCCGTGCTGCCCAAGCCCGGCGACGTGGAAAACCGCGCCGCCCTCGATGGCGCGCTGGCGCAGCTGTCGCAAGTGGGCCTGACCAGCGTGCACGATGCGGGCATCGGCCAATTGCAGGACCGATTGTTCCGCGATTACGCCGACCACGGCAAGCTGACGGTGCGCGTGTACGGCATGATCGCCGACACCACGGAAGACTTCGACGCGCTGGCGAAAAACGGCCCCTTGAACAGCTACGCGCGCGACATGTACGCCTTGCGCGCCGTCAAACTGCTGTCCGACGGCGCCCTGGGCAGCCGCGGCGCGGCTCTGCTGGCGCCCTACAGCGACGATCCGTCTACCCGCGGCCTGCTGTTCTACCCGGACGCCGCCATGCGCGCGAAGATGGATAAAGCCATGCGCGCCGGCTACCAGGTGAACGTGCACGCCATCGGCGACGCGGGCAACCATCAAATCCTCGACGCATACCAGGCCTTGACCGCGCAATACCGCAGCGCGGGCCTGCGCCATCGCATGGAGCATGCGCAGGTGGTGCAATTATCCGACATCCCCCGTTTCAAAACCCTGGGCATCGTGCCGTCGATGCAGCCCACGCACGCCACGTCCGACCAGAACATGGCGGAGCAGCGCGTGGGCCACGAGCGCATCAAGGGCGCGTATGCGTGGCGCACCTTCCTTGCGCAAGGTTCGCGCATCGCCTGCGGATCGGACTTCCCCATCGAGTCGCCGAATCCGTTCGAGGGCATCCACGCTGCCGTCACGCGGCAAAACAGCGCAGGATTCCCGGCTGGTGGCTGGTATCGGCAGCAAGCGATGACGGTGACGCAAGCGCTGCGCTGCTTCACGCTCGACGCGGCCTGGGCGGCGCACCAGGAAAAGGTCATCGGCACGCTGGAAGCGGGCAAATGGGCGGACTTCATCGTCGTCGACCAGGACCTGTTCAAGGTGGCGCCGACGGCGATTGGCAAGACGCAGGTGCTGCAGACGTGGGTGGCGGGCCAGCGCGTGTACGAGAAAAAATGAGGGCTGGGGGCAGACCCGTCGGGTGACCTCAAAGAAAATCTGTTGACTTGGTTGTATAGACAACCTATGCTGGGAGCACCAGAGCGGACCACGCATGTCCGCTCGCACCCTACGAGGAGACAGCATGAATAGCACAATGGACACCGATCCACGCTTTGATGCCAGCCGTACCATCCGCGCCCCGCGCGGCACGGTCATGGCTTGCAAGAGTTGGCAGGCCGAAGCGGCCTACCGCATGTTGCAAAACAACCTGGACCCGGAAGTGGCGGAAAATCCGCAGCATCTGGTGGTCTACGGCGGCATCGGCCGCGCCGCCCGCAACTGGGCCTGTTTCGACCAGATCCTCGCCTCGCTGCGCGAACTGGAAGACGACCAGACCTTGCTGATCCAGTCCGGCAAGCCGGTGGGCGTGTTCCAGACCCACGCTGACGCGCCGCGCGTACTGATCGCCAACTCCAACCTGGTGCCGAAATGGGCTAACTGGGAACACTTCAACGAACTCGATCGGCAAGGCCTGTTCATGTACGGCCAGATGACGGCCGGCAGCTGGATCTATATCGGCACGCAGGGCATCGTGCAAGGCACGTATGAAACCTTCGCCGAGGCGGGGCGCCAGCATTTTGGCGGTGACTGGGGCGGGCGCTGGATTTTGACGGCGGGCCTGGGCGGCATGGGCGGCGCGCAGCCGCTGGCTGCCACCATGGCGGGCGCCGTGTCGCTCAATATCGAATGCCAGCAAAGCAGCATCGACTTCCGCTTGCGCACGCGCTACCTGGACAAGCAGGCGGCCAGCCTGGACGAAGCCCTGGAACTGGTCAAATATCACACTGAACGCAAGGAAGCCATTTCCATTGGCCTCTTGGGCAACGCGGCCGAAGTGTTGCCGGAACTGGTGCGCCGCGCGAAAGCGGGCGGCATGCTGCCGGATCTGGTGACGGACCAGACATCCGCGCATGACCTGGTCAACGGTTACCTGCCACGCGGCTGGAGCGTGTCGGACTGGAAGGCGGCGCAACAGGACCCGCAGCGCCACGCGCGCCTGACGGTGGCCGCGGCCGATTCCTGCGCCGCCCACGTGCAAGCCATGCTCGATTTCCACGCCATGGGCGTGCACACTGTCGATTACGGCAACAATATCCGCCAGGTGGCGTTCGACCAGGGCGTGCAGAATGCCTTCGACTTCCCCGGCTTCGTGCCCGCCTACATCCGCCCGCAGTTTTGCGAAGGACGCGGGCCGTTCCGCTGGGTGGCCTTGTCGGGCGACCCGGAAGATATCTACAAGACGGATGCGAAGATCAAGGCACTGTTCCCGCACCATAAGCAGGTGCACCATTGGCTGGACATGGCGCGCGAGCGCATCGCCTTTCAGGGTTTGCCGGCGCGCATCTGCTGGCTGGGACTGGGCGAGCGCCACATCGCCGGCCTGGCCTTCAACGAGATGGTGCGCACGGGCGAGCTGAAGGCACCGATTGTCATCGGCCGCGACCACCTGGACACGGGTTCCGTCGCCAGCCCGAACCGCGAGACCGAAAGCATGAAGGATGGCACCGACGCCGTTTCCGACTGGCCCTTGCTGAACGCCATGCTGAACACGGCCGGCGGCGCCACCTGGGTCTCGCTGCACCATGGCGGCGGTGTGGGCATGGGTTATTCTCAGCATTCGGGCATGGTGATCGTGGCTGACGGCACGCAAGGCGCGGCGAAACGCCTGGCGCGCGTGCTGGTCAACGACAGCGGTTCGGGCGTGATGCGCCATGCCGATGCCGGCTATGAAACAGCGGCCGCCTGCGCCAAGCGCAACGGCCTGATTCTTCCCATGCTTCCTTGAGACCTTGATGCGAATGACTATGACACAGCATGCCAAAAGTTGGACCCTGAAACCGGGCGCGATGACCTTGGGCGACCTGCGCGCCGTCTGGGCCGCACCCGCCAAACTGATCCTCGCCGCCGAGGCGTATCGCGTCATCGAGGACTCGGCCGCAGCCGTGCAAGCCATCGTCGCCAAGGGCGACGCGGCTTACGGTATCAACACGGGTTTCGGCTTGCTCGCCAAGACGCGTATCCCCGATGAAAAGCTGGAGCAGTTGCAGCGCAACCTGATTCTGTCGCATTCCGTCGGCACGGGCGAACTGCTGTCGGACGCCGTCGTGCGTCTGGTCATGCTGATGAAGATCGGCAGCCTGGCGCGCGGTTATTCCGGCGTGCGCCCGCTGATTATCGATACCCTGATCGCCCTGTACAACGCGGGCATCATGCCGGCCATTCCCGCCAAGGGTTCCGTGGGCGCCTCGGGCGACCTGGCGCCGCTGTCGCACATGACCCTGGCCATGTTGGGCGTGGGCGACGTGCGTGTCAACGGCGCATTGATGCCGGCCCCTGAAGCGCTGGCGCAGGCGGGCATCGCGCCCGTCGTGCTGGCGGCGAAAGAGGGCCTGGCACTGATCAATGGCACGCAAGTGTCGAATGCGCTGGCGCTGCATGGCTTGTTCATGGCCGAGCGTTTGCTGGAAGCGGCCATGGTCACGGGTGCGCTGTCGCTCGATGCGGCCAAGGGCAGCGACTCGCCATTCGACGCGCGCGTGCATGCCGTGCGGGGACAGCCGGGGCAAATCCTGGCCGCGCAGATGTACCGCCAACTGGTGGCCAACAGCGCTATTCGCGCCTCGCACCTGGAGGGCGACGAGCGCGTGCAAGACCCATACAGCCTGCGCTGCCAGCCGCAAGTCATGGGTGCCTGTCTCGATTTGATTGGCAATGCGGGGCGCACCTTGCTGATCGAAGCCAATGCCGTTACGGATAACCCGCTGATCTTCCAGGATGGACCCAACGGACAGGTGCAAATCGTCTCGGGCGGGAACTTCCATGCCGAGCCGGTGGCGTTTGCCGCCGATACCCTGGCGCTGGCGATCGCCGAAATCGGCGCGTTGGCCGAGCGCCGCATCGCGCTGCTGATCGACGCCACGCTGTCCGGTTTGCCCCCCTTTCTGGTGCGTGATCCGGGCGTCAATTCCGGTTTCATGATCGCCCACGTGACGGCTGCCGCGCTGGCGTCGGAAAACAAGTCGCTCGCGCATCCGGCCAGCGTCGACAGCCTGCCCACTTCCGCCAACCAGGAAGACCACGTGAGCATGGCCACGTTCGCCGGGCGCCGCCTGGACGATATGGCGCACAACACGGCCGTGATTATCGGCATCGAGCTGCTGGCCGCTGCGCAGGGCATCGATTTCCATCGCCCCCTGAAAACTTCGCCGCAGCTTGAACATGTACATCAGCAACTGCGCCAGAAGGTGCCGTTCTTCGACGCCGACCGCTTTTTTGCGCCCGATATCGAAGCGGCCAAGCAGATGGTCATACGCGGGGAATTGAGCAGCACGTGCAAGAATTTGTTCGCCCCGCTGTACGCTTGAACGGGTGCAAGGAGACAAGCATGGATTTCCGCTTCAATGAAGGCAGCATTGCACTGCTGGTGTCGATGCCCCACGTGGGCACCGACATACCGGACGATATCGCCGCGCGCATGACGCCGCAGGCCTTGATCAAGGCCGACACGGATTGGCATTTGCGCGAGCTGTATGGTTTTTTGCAGGAGATGGGTGCGTCCGTGCTGTCGGCGCGCTGGTCGCGCTACACGATCGACTTGAACCGCCCGCAGGAAGACACGAATCTGTATCCGGGTCAGGATACGACGGGTTTGCTGCCCAACGATACGTTTCACCGCGAGCCGCTGTATCTGCCAGGGTGCGAACCCGATGCGGCCGAGGTGCAGCAGCGCTTGCAGCGTTACTGGGCACCGTACCACCGGCAACTGCGGGCGGAACTGGACCGGCTACTGCGCGTGCACGCTGCCGTGGTGTTGTGGGATGCCCATTCCATCGCCTCGCACGTGCCGCGCTTCTTTGACGGCAAGCTGCCAGACCTCAATTTCGGCACGGCAGATGGCGCCAGCTGCGATGCCGGCCTGACGTCCTCCGTGGTCGATATCGCGCGTTCGCAGCAGCACTTTACGGTGGCCTTGAACGGCCGCTTCAAGGGCGGCCACATCACGCGCCATTACGGCCAGCCGCAACGCCGCGTGCATGCGCTCCAGCTGGAGATGTGCCAGTGCCTGTACATGGATGAAGCGATGCCGTTCGGCTACCGTCCCGACTTGGCCGCACAGGTGCAGCCGCTGCTGCGCCAGATGATGCAAGCGGCCGTGGCATGGGTGGCGCCTTGAGCTCCCGTTTGTTTGCCCGCCACGCGCTGCTACCGCAGGGCTGGCGCCGCGACGTGCTGCTGGAATGGGATAAAAATGGGGATTTGACGCATATTCAGGAGGATGCAACTGCAACTGTGCTTGGCGTGGAGGTGGTGGAATATGTCTTGCCCGGCATGGTCAACCTGCATTCGCATGCCTTTCAGCGCGCGCTGGGTGGCATGACCGAAATCGCCGGCGCAGGAGTCGGCAATGCGCCGGACAGCTTCTGGACGTGGCGCGAACTGATGTACCGCTTCGCGCGCCACATCACGCCCGAGCAAATGCAAACCATCGCCGCGCAGTTGTTTGCCGAATGCCTGCGCCATGGCTACACGTCCGTGTGCGAGTTTCACTATCTGCAGCGCGATGTTGCAGGCGCATTGTATGCACGCCCTGCGGAGACGGCCGAACGGGTGCTGGCCGCTGCGCGCATCAGCGGTATCGGCGTGACCATGCTGCCCGTGTTGTACAGCCATGCGGGCTTTGGCGAACAGCCGTTGAAAGCGGAGCAGGCACGCTTTCGCACGGATGCGGACGATGTCTTGTGCATCATCGAGGCGCTGGCGCCGCAGCGCTGCGGGCAGGTGGAAGTGGGCTTTGCACCGCATTCGCTGCGCGCCGCCAGCGTGGCGCAGATCCACGAAGTGCTGCAAGCGCTGCCGGCGCAGCGCCCGATTCATATGCACATCGCCGAGCAGCAGGGCGAAGTGCGCCAATGTTTTGACTACAGCGGCCGGCGCCCGGTGCAGTATCTGTACGACCAAGTCCATGTTGACGCGCGCTGGTGCCTGGTGCACGCCACGCATGTGCAGCCCGACGAGGTGGCGCTGATGGCCGCCAGCGGCGCCGTGGCAGGTCTGTGCCTGACGACGGAGGCGAACCTCGGTGATGGCCTGTTTCCGCTGGCTCAATTCATCGCCGCCGGCGGGCGTTTCGGCGTCGGCAGCGACAGCCATGTATCGCAGTCGCCGGTGGAGGAATTGCGCTGGCTCGAATACGGCCAGCGCTTGCAGGGCCAGCAGCGCAATGTCGCTGCCACCTCCGATGAACGCCATGTGGGCGATTATCTGTGGCAGGCGGCCTTGCGCGGCGGCGCGCAGGCATCCGGGCGCAAGCTGGGCGCGCTGGCGCCGGGCTGCCGCGCCGATTTGCTGGTGCTCGACGAGGCGCACGTCAACCTGTGCGGCGTGGCCATAGCCGATGTGCTGGGCAGTTTTCTCTTTTGCGGCAACGACAACCTGGTGCGCGACGTGCTGTGTGGCGGCCAGTGGCAGGTGCGCGGCGGGCGCCATGTGGCGCACGATGCCATCGCGGCTGCCTACAAGCGCACCCTGGCGCAACTGAGGGCGCTCTGATGGCGACCTTCATCCCGCATGAATGCTTGCGCGCCACGCCGTGGAAAAACGGCGGCGGCAGCACGACGGAAATCGCCATCGCTCCCGAGGGTGCCGGCTTCGATAATTTCGATTGGCGTATCAGCCTGGCGACGATCACGGCCAGCGGACCGTTTTCCAGCTTTCCCGGCATCGATCGCAGCCTGATGCTGGTCGATGGCGACAGCGTGCAGCTGACGCTCGATGGCACGCGCAAGGTGGTCTTGAACGCGGCGCAGCCCATGCTCTGGTTTCCTGGCGAAGCGGCCTTCGTTGCGCATGTCAAGGCGCTGACGACGGATTTCAACGTGATGACGCGGCGCGACCGTTGTCGCCACCAGCTGGAGAAAATCAAGGCGCCGGGCAAGCTGTCGCGGCGCAGTACGACGACGCTGCTATTTGTCGCCGGCGCGGGCGCCGTGCTGGCGCGCGGTGGCGACCAGCAGTTCGCGCTGGCCCGTTACGACACGCTGCTGCTCGATGCCGACGATGCGCAGGAATGGCGGCTCGACGCCTTGCAGCGTTCGGCCGTGTTCCGCGTCGACCTGTTCATCTAGGAGAGAACAAGCATGCAAGATTGGGACCTGGTCATCCACAACGTTCACCTGGCCACCATGCAGCACGGCTATGGCGAACTGCTGGACGCGGCCATCGCCGTCAAGGATGGCCGCATTGCCTGGCTCGGCCACGGCAAGGAGCTGCCGGCCAGCGCAGCCACCGTGTTGGACGGCCAGGGCTGCTGGCTGACGCCGGGCCTGATCGACTGCCATACGCACATTGTCCACGCAGGCAATCGCAGCGACGAATTCGAAGCGCGCCTCAATGGCGCCAGCTATGAAGATATCAGCCGTGCCGGCGGTGGCATCATGTCCACCGTGCGCGCCACGCGCGCGGCCAGCGACAACGAATTGCTGCGGCAAAGCTTGCCGCGCGTGTTGGCGCTGCTGGCCGAGGGCGTGACGACGCTGGAGATCAAGTCCGGCTACGGCCTGGAGATGGACAGCGAGGCGAAGATGTTGCGCGTGGCGCGCAGGATCGCTGAAAAGCTGCCGCTCACCGTGCGCACCACTTTCCTCGGTGCGCACGCACTGCCGCCCGAGTATACGGGGCGCGCCGACGCGTATATCGATCTGCTGTGCGCGCAGATGCTGCCCAAGCTGGCTGGCGACGGCCTGGTCGACGCCGTCGATGCTTTTTGCGAGCGCATCGGCTTTACGCCAGCGCAAACACAGCGGATGTTCGATGCCGCGCAGGCATTGAATTTGCCTGTAAAGCTGCATGCGGAGCAATTGTCGGACCAGGGCGGCGCGGCCCTGGTCGCCCGTTATGCTGGCCTGTCGGCCGACCATCTGGAATTTCTGTCGGAAGAGGGCATCGCCGCCATGGCAGAGCATGGCACGGTGGCCGTGCTGCTGCCGGGCGCGTATTACTTTTTGCGCGAAATACAGCAACCGCCAGTGGCCGCTTTGCGCGCGGCGGGCGTGCCGATGGCCGTGTCCACCGATTGCAATCCGGGCACCTCGCCCATGACGTCATTGCTGCTGGCGATGAATATGGCGTGCACCCTGTGGCGCCTCACGCCGCAGGAAGCGTTGGCCGGCTGCACGCTCCACGCGGCGCGCGCACTGGGCTTGCAGCATGAGACCGGTAGCCTGGTGGTCGGCAAGCGCGCCGATTTCGCCCTGTGGCGCATTGCGCGTCCGGCCGACCTGGCGTATGCGCTGGGCCTGAACCCGTGCGTGGGCGCGGTACACGGCGGTGTCTGGCGCGCGCCGGTGGTAAGCTTGACGGATTGATCAGCCATCCTGGAGCGCCGCGTGCGTGTTGTCTACCTGTTGTTAATGCTTGTTTTTACGGCCGCGCCCGCGCCCGCCATGGAGGGCGGCACCTTGAAGGTGGGCTCGAAGCGCTTTACGGAATCCTACATCCTCGGCGAAATTCTCAAGCAGAGCGCCGCGCCGCACGTCATGGTGGAGCACCGCCAGGGGCTGGGTAGCACGGCCATCGTGCTCGCCGCGCTGCAGGCGGGCAGCATTGACGTATATGCCGAATACATGGGTACGATCGGCAGCGAAATCCTCAAGCACGACAAAGCCATTGATCTGCAGCAGATGCGACGCGAGCTGGCGCTGCTGGGCCTGGGCGTGGCCGTGCCGCTGGGTTTTAACAACACTTATGCGCTGGCCATGCGTGGTGATGAAACGGGCATCGCCAGCCTGGGGCAACTGGCGCAGCATCCCGCCTTGCAGTTTGGCCTGTCGCATGAATTCATCGGCCGCGTCGATGGCTGGCCAGGCTTGGCCGCGCGCTATGGCTTGCCGCAGCGCCCGCGCGGGCTCGATCACGGCATCGCCTATGAAGCGCTGGCGCAGCGCCAGGTGGACGTGATCGATATCTATTCGACGGATGCGAAGATCCGCCAGTACGGCTTGCGCGTGCTGGCCGACACGCAGCAGTATTTCCCTCGTTATGACGCCATGCTCTTGTTCCGGCTCGATTTGCCGCCGCGCTTTCCTGCCGCTTGGCAGGCACTGCAAGCACTGCAGGGGCGCATCAGCGAGGACGATATGATCGCCATGAATGCGGCCGTGGAAATCGATGGCAAGAGCTTTGCCGGCGTGGCGCGGCAGTGGCTGGCCAGCGCTGCGAAGGTATCACAGCCAGCCAGCGCTGCGCGCAGCAATCTGCTCGATAAAGTCATCGGCGACGATGTATGGACGCTGACGCGCCAGCACGTGACCCTGGTGCTGCTGTCGGTGGCGCTGGCCTGCCTGATCGGCATTCCGCTGGGCGTGCTGGCGGCGTTTTCGGCGCCCCTGCGGCAAACGGTGCTGGCCATGGTGGGCGTACTGCAGACGGTACCGTCGCTGGCTCTGCTGGCGATATTGATTCCGCTGCTGGGCATGATCGGTACGGTGCCTGCGCTGGTAGCCCTCTTCGTATATGCCTTGCTGCCCATCGTGCGCAATACTTGCACCGGCATTATGCAAGTGCCGCAAGGCTTGCGCATGGCGGCGCTGGCGCTGGGCTTGAACTGGCGCGACCGCCTGCTACACGTGGAATTGCCGCTGGCCTTGCCCGTCATGCTGGCCGGCGTAAAAACGGCGGCCGTGATGAGCGTGGGCACGGCCACCATCGCCGCTTTCATCGGCGCGGGCGGCTACGGCGAACGCATTACCATCGGCCTGGCGCTGAACGACAATGACATGTTGCTGGCCGGTGCGATCCCCGCAGCCGTGTTGGCTCTGCTGACGCAAGGCCTGTTCGAGCTGCTGGAGCGCTGGGCCGTGGCCGGCCGGCAGCATTGACGTCCGCCTGCTTACAGCGAGTGTAGTTTCGAACGCACAGAGACGACCGCCTGGTGCAGGATGCGTTCAGCCTGGAAGTCGTTTTCGCGCTGTTCAGCGATGGCTTGCAGGTCGCGTGTGTAGCGTTCCAGGCGAAAACGCAGGTAGGTGCGGTAGATTTTCATGACCAGTGGTTTGGCAAAGACATTCATGATGCGGCTCCCGTATGCACGACGATGCATTCATTAATGCGTTTATTGTGTGTGAGCACATGGCTGCCATTTTGCGCCGCATCAAACGCCAGCGTGTCCTCACGTTGGCGCATTTGATCTTGCGCAAGGCCCTACCAGCAGAAGATGTCACACTGATTCTTCCCTGCCTGGCCATCAGCGGCCGCAGGCTCTGATATCGCTGATATTGCTGATGCCGACAAGCATACTCAAGGAGCGTCGTATGGTCATTTTTGCCGTGTTTGCTGTTGGCATCGCCTGCCTGACAGTGTACCAACTTTATACGAATGCGCACGCTGATAGTCGCGTTGCGCAACAACAGATAGGCTTGCACGGGATATTGATTGAACCACGGAAATAAACTGTGGCAAGCGATGGGCAGTGACGTGAGTGCTTTAAGGAAAATGTAAGGCCCGGTAAGCAAATGTAAAGGTCGGCGCGGTGACAAGTTGTAGCGTTTATAGTGATCACCGTTGATTGCATTCTCCCCCTCCCACTTGACAATGGGTTCACCCCGCGGTGCCGCTAGCCCGCGGGGATTTTTTTTGGCAATCGCTTATGCGGGTTTGGGCGTGCCAGCCGACAATTGCGTCAAGGCATCGCCAGCCACGCGGCAGATGCGCCAGTCCGGCATCACGTCCGCGCCCATGCCCTTGTAGAAGTTGATCGCGTTTTCATTCCAGTCCAGCACCGACCATTCGAAGCGGCCGCAATCGCGTTCGACGGCCAGTTGCGCCAGCGCCACCAGCATCTGTTTGCCATAGCCCTTGCCGCGCACCGACTGCTTCACGTACAGGTCTTCCAGGTACAGCCCCTTGCGGCAGAGGAAGGTGGAAAAGTTGTGGAAGAACAGGGCGAACGTCACCACTTCGCCATTTTCCACGCCGACCAGTGCTTCGCAGGCGGGATGGCGGCCAAACAGGCTGTCGTGCAGCATGGATTCCTTGGCGATCATCAGGTGTTCAAGTTTTTCAAACACGGCCAGTTCATGGATCATGCCGAAGATGGCGGCCACGTCGCTTGCCAGGGCGGGACGGATGGCGAGGGTGGCGTTGGAAGTGTTCATGTTGCCTTTACTGATGAAGTGGTGGAAATGGCGGAAACGCCAGCCGTCTTGCGCGCGCCTGACGTCAGGGCCCAAGCCACGCTCGATAGGCACAGCAGCATGCCCACCCATTCGATGGCGGCGGGCCGGTAGTGTTCGAATTGCACCGACAGCAGCACCGAGATGACGGGCGTGACTACGCCGATATAGACGGTCTTTTGCGTGCCGATGCGCGCGATTAAAGTGAAATAGGCACTGAAGGCGATCACCGAGCCGAAGATGGCCAGATACAGCAAGCCTATCCAGTAACTGGGGCGTGTGGGTACTTGCCAGGACTGGCCCGTGGCGATGGCCCAGACGGCCACCATGAGCGTGCCCCACAGCATGCTCCAGGCCATGCTCAGCATCACGTTGCTGGAATGCTCGCGCACCTTCATGACCAGGGCATTGCCGAGCGTGCTCGAAACGGTGGCCACCAGGGCCAGCATGAAACCGAGCAGGAAATGTGCATTGCGGCCATTGCCGCCGCCGACAATATCGTGCAGCGCCGCGCCGATGGATTGGTAAAACAGCAGCACGATGCCGCAGAGGGCGACAAACGCCGCGCAGCAAGTGCTCCAGGTGAGGCGTGTGCCGAAGGCGATGCGGTTGAGTAATGGTGTCCAGAACACCATCAACGCAAATAGTACGCTGACGAGGGCAGAGACGAGGTATTGCTCCGAGCTATAGGTGCAGACATAGCTGAGGGCAAACGAGGCCAGGCCTTGCAGTAGCATCCATTTTTGTGCGCGCCAGGGAAGGCGCAAGGTGTCGCCGCGCAATGCGCACCAGGCAAACAGGGTGGCGCAGGCGAGGCCGAAGCGGTAGACCACGGAAATGGCGGGGGCGACATCGCCCAGCTGCAAGGTGATGGCCCAGAAGGTGGAGCCCCAGATTAAGCAGGCAATGATGAACAGGAGAGGAGAGGACATCGCCCGAGTATAAGGGCATTGCGCGTCCCGGTCGAGCTTGGCAAATGGATGGGCCATATGCGCGGCCAGATACCCTCAGGCATTGAGCCAGCGCAGTGCTGCTGGAAAATATTAAATTTATAAAAATATTTACATTATTATCAATTAAATATGTTCTGAATTGCATCTTGAAAGGAGGGGCGCCATGCCAACGTCACTGCATGTCAAAGTCTGGAGCTTGCTTGTCTACGTTATCGTGGCAACCTCGGTTGCCGTCTGGCTGCACCCCTCGGTTTTGTTGCTGGCGACCTGCGCCTTCGCCTGATGCCTGCGCGCCGGCCGTGCTATCAGTGCGTGACGCGGGTCTTGCGGCCGTCCGACAGCAGGCGCACGCGCTCGCCCGGACGGAACAGTTCGTCCGCCTCTTGCACGATGGCGCGCATGTCGCCATTGTCCAGGCGCACGGTGATTTCCAGACCGCGCTTGTTGGAAGCGTTCGCTTCAATGCTTTGGCCGGCGATGCCGCCGGCGACCGCGCCGAGGATGCTGGCCGCAATGGCGCCCTTGCCACCACCGACTGCCGAGCCGGCCACGCCGCCTAGTGCCGCGCCAGCAAGTACGCCCGTGCCTGTTTCGCCTTTGGCGATGGTCACTTCACGCACGGATTCAACCGTGCCCATGCGAACCGTCTGTTCATTTTGCGCCTGGCGCGCAGGGTAGACGTTTGCCGAGTTCGGTTGTACGGCGCAGCCGGCCAGGGTGGCGAGCAATGCCACTGCAATAATTGGTGCTTTCATGTGGGACTCCCTTGGACAAAAGTTAGTTGCCGATTGCGTCGACCAGCAGTAAAGGTGCTGACTTATCATAAGGAAACTTAGCGCAGATAGCTCGTTACGAAGAGTAAAAATCTGTTACCGGCCCAGCATGAGCACATGCGCGCTTGCAGCTCAATACGCCAGCCGCAGGCGCCGGTACAAAAATCCCAGCACGAACAGCGGCCCCACCAGCAAGAAGCGTACATCGTCCAGGAACGACGGTTTCTTGCCTTCGATCTGGTGACCGATGAATTGGCCGATCCAGGCCAGCACGAATAGCGCCACCGACACGGGCACGATGGTCAGTGCCGGCATCAGCAGTAGCAGGCCCAGCATGACGGCCAGCATCGCCAGCATGCCCGCCGCGAACGGGCGCGACAACTTGAAATAATAGAATAAGGCCAGAACACTGGCGAGCAGCGCCACGCTGGGGTGCACGCTCCACAGCAGCCCCAGCAGGCTGAAAACGATCAAGGGCACGCACACGATATGTACCCATTCATTGACGTCGTTGCGGTGGCTTTCGCCATACTGGGCCAGCAGGGTGTCGATGGTGCGCATGGGTGGTCTCTTGTGTGGGCTAGCTTGTCAAGCAATTCTACACCGTCGCGTGGCCGGGTAAAATGGTGCTTCGTTTCCCCTTCCGGAGCTCTCGTTTGAATAGCCCAGCCTTCTTGCCAGACGTTGCCGTCGACACGCGCAAGCGCTGCTTCGCTCCCGTCGTCGACGCCGGCACGCGCCTGCTGATACTGGGCAGCCTGCCCGGCGAAAAATCGCTGGCGCACAGTCAGTACTATGCGCACCCGCAAAACAAATTCTGGATGTTGCTGGGCGAGGTGCTGGGCGTGGCATTGAGCAGCCTGCCTTACGCAGCGCGTTTGAGCACCTTGCTGGCGCACGGCGTAGGCTTATGGGATGTGGTGGCGCAGGCGCAGCGCACGGGCAGCCTGGATAGCAATATCCGCGCCCGCGACGACAACGACCTGGTGGCCCTGGCCGCCAGCTTGCCGCAGTTGCACACGATCGCCTTTAACGGTGGCACGGCCGCGAAGCTGGGCCTCAAGGTGCTGGGCCAGCACGCGCAGCGTTACCGCATCGTCAGCTTGCCATCGAGCAGCCCTGCCTATACGCTCGGCTATGGCGCCAAGTTGGCGCAATGGAGAACATTACAGCCGTTTTAATCCAGAATATAGATCGCGCCAGCGCCTCAGGCCGGTGCGTACGGTTGCGCTTCCAGCGGCTGTCCCTTGGCATCGAATTTCAAGGCCACTGACAATTGCGTTACACCGATGGTGGCCAGTGCATCGCAGATATCGTCGACTTCGTCCTGCAGGTCGGCGGCCAGATCCAGCGGCTTGTCGGCGCTGTGCAGCAGCGCACCGCCCGCCGTGCTGACGTTGACGCGCAACAGCATTTCGCCGTGTTCATCGGCCGGACCGACGACGACCGAGACATCTGCGGCATCGACGCTGTTTTCCGCCAGCGCGTGGTTGATGCCCGACATCATTTGCAGCATCGCATATTCGCTCATGCCTTGTTCCTTGCCACCGTGGAACAAATCCTGGTATAAAAAACTGACTTCCAGGGCACTGCTGGCGGGCGCCAGGCAGCGCTTGACCAGCTCGCCCACTTCCGTCGTCCACTGCTGGTAGCGGGCCATGCGCGCGTCGAACCAGGCGTCGAGCGCCGCTTCATCCTTCGGTTCCGCATAGAAAGGATCGTCCACGCGCTTGAGGGCAAAGCCCAGCAGGAAGCGCAGTTCGACGGCTGTGTCTTGCGGGCCGAAGGCTGTCTCGCTCCAGCCCACGATGCTGTTTTCCAGGCCCGGCGTGGCGACGATCTTCTTGTCTGTCATCGACGAGTACGCATCGCGCACCATCTCATGCAAGTGGCTGTAAGTGATGCGGTCGATTTCATCGAGGTCGTAGGCATGGCTCATCAAGACCACCTTGGCCTTGGCGCTTTCCAACTGCGCCTGCTGGAAACTTTTCACCAGCGCTTCGAACGCGTCCTGGTCCTGGAAGCAATCGGCTTCCTGCAGGCCGCCCGTGCTTTGCACCAGCAGGGGCACGACGAAGGCGTTGATTTCCATGGCCGGGGCATTGTCGCGGCGGATCACGGAAATCGAGGCCGCTTCTTCGATATGGCTGCGCAGGTACTGGTAGGCACCCACGTCTTCGTATTTGGCGCGCTCGATAGCGTCGTACAGGATTTCATCCTTCTTTTGATTCAAGGCCTTGCGGATCAGGCGGCCGAATTCGACGGCTTGCTCGGCCAGTACCGTGCCTTGCGATTCGCTGTCTTCCTGCTCCGCCAGGTTCAGGGCCATCGTGCACAGCATGCGCGTGACGGACTCATCCTTGTCTTCAGGCGTGTTGGCGGATTTACGGGGGACAGGGCGCTTATTTTTGGGCATGGCGATCAACAGGTTAAGAAAGACGGGTCAGGCGAACGGGCGCCAAGGCTCAGGCCAGGCGCCGGGACAGATCATACAGGTGGATGTGGCCGCCCGATACCTTAATGGTCGGTATCGAACATCTCGTGCAACTCGTCGAGCAGGTCGGCGGCTTCTTCCTGCGACAGGCCGAGATGCTGGCAGGCAAGTTCACCGCCCTTGTCCCATTCCAGCGAGGTACTGTTGCCATGGTAGCGTTGAATACCCTTTTCGGCCAGCAGCGACAGGGCGACGAGCGAGCGGATGGCTTCGTCCGTGGACGTGTCCGTTAATACCGAGTAGTCGTGATGGTGCAAAATCGCCCAGGAGACATCGGAGGACAGGCCCCAGTTGCGTGCCAGCAAGCAGCCGATGGCGGCGTGGTTGGTCTGGTGGCGTGCATCTTCCAGGCTGGTAAAGCAATTGTGCGCATCGTTGGCCGCCGCCGCGTACGTGTTGACGTAGTCGGGGAAGCGGTTCATCAGCAGGGGCACGCCGATATCGCAGAACAGGCCGAAGGTATGGGCGATGTCGGGCGGGGCGATGCGCAGCTTGCGCGAGGTAAATACCACGGCGCGCGCGCGCTTGGCCGACACATCCCAGAAGTTGTTCAGTTCCACGCCTTCCGCTTCCAGCGCCTGACGCGCCAGCAAGCCCGTCATCATGGCGCTGCACTGGTTGACGCCGAGAAAGTTGATGCCTTGCTCGACAGATTTGGCCTTGCGTGCCGCGCCATAGAAGGGCGAGTTGGCCAGTTTCAGCAGGGCGCCGGACATGCCGACATCGTTGGCGATGATGCGCGCGATGCGGCGTGGCGACGGGTCGTCTTCGGCCAGTTCGCGCTGCAAGTCGACCAGCAGGCTGGGGCGCGGCGGGATACGGATGGAACGCATCAAGGCGTCAACCGGATCTTCCTGCACTGCCTGCTTTTGCGCTGCCGCTTTCATCATCACGCTTTCATCATTATTTTCGTGCCCGGTGCTTATTCTGTCATGCGCTGGCGCTGTCTGCTTCATGAGCGTTTGGCGCAATGCCCGACGATTATCGCTGTTTATGCGTGGCAATAGTTCAACTCGACAATATATTCTGTAAAAAATCGCCGTTTTGACCTTGTTCATCGGATATTTTCGTCATTTTACGACGATGTTCATCGCCGCCGCCATGGCAAGAAGATTAATTTTTATTTATTTTTAAGGTGTGGCGAAGGGGACGGAGGGAAGCGCGGCAGGACAATTCTGGCATGAAAAACGCCTTGCCGGTATCAATTTTTCGGACGATTCCATTAGCGTGGCGCGTCCACTGAGCGGTCTGACCGTAATGCTCGACGGCGTGGGTGGGCGTAGCATGGAAACGCCAGCGTATGAGGGGCGC
This sequence comes from Janthinobacterium paucivorans, assembly GCF_051380805.1. Taxonomy (NCBI): domain Bacteria; kingdom Pseudomonadati; phylum Pseudomonadota; class Betaproteobacteria; order Burkholderiales; family Oxalobacteraceae; genus Janthinobacterium; species Janthinobacterium paucivorans. Next base: position 158,528 of record NZ_JBNYXR010000004.1, on the reverse strand, counting down.
CATCGCGCCGCCGGCAAGTCTTGGTGCCATGCGCGAAGGGCGCGGCGTCTAGCGTCTAGCGTCTAGCATGTGCAGCAACTGTATTCGGGGCCGGACACAGGCATCGCCAGGGCGCTGGGGATGCCGTGGCGCCGCATGCCGGACGCTTCGCCCCACCTGCCGCATCCGCGCCAGCCGATGCGCGCGCCGGGCTTAATTACGCATCTGGCCACGCCGGCGCGGCGGCGTATCCTTGCTTGCGCGCAGGTCGGGCAGGCTGCGCAGCGCGCTGTGCTGCGCGCGCCTGTCCTTGCCTTCTTCCTTGATGCGACTGGCCGGATGCTGGAAGAGCGCGTCGTCGCTGTCGCCGAGCGGCGTAGCGGGTTGCTCGTCCAGGGTGAATACGGCTACGGCTGCCGACAATTTGACGGCCTGGTCCTGCAAACTGGCCGCCGCCGCTGCCGCCTGCTCCACCAGGGCTGCATTTTGCTGGGTGACGTCATCCATTTGCGTGACAGCCTGGTTCACTTCCGTGATGCCCGACGCTTGCTCGGCGCTGGCCTGTTTCACGCGCTCGATGATCTCGTTGACTTGCTGCACCGAGGCGACGATAGCGCCCATGCTGGCTCCGGCTTGCTGCACTGCAACACTGCCGCCATCGATGGTAGTGACCGAGGTGGCGATCAGGGTCTTGATTTCCCTGGCGGCCTGCGCCGAGCGTTGTGCCAGGGTGCGCACTTCGGACGCGACCACGGCAAAGCCGCGCCCTTGCTCGCCCGCGCGCGCCGCTTCCACCGCCGCATTTAGCGCCAGGATATTGGTCTGTAAGGAAATGCCATCGATCACGCCGATAATATCCACGATCTGGCGCGAATTGGCCCGTATCGTCGCCATCGTCGCCACCGCCTGCTGCATCGAAGCGCCCCCTTGCGTCGCCAGGGTCGACGCTTGCCCCGCCAAGTCGCAGGCCAGCTGGGCGTTGTCGGCGTTGTCATTGACGGCCTGCGTCAGTGCTTCCATGGCACTCGACGTTTCTTCCAGCGAGCTCGCTTGCATTTCCGTGCGCGCCGACAGATCCTGATTGCCAGTGGCAATTTCGCGCGACGCCGTATCGATCGATTGCACGGCGCCCATGATGGTGCGCAAGGTCTGGTTCAGGTGGGCGATGGTTTGGTCCAGCACGCGCGACGTGGCGGCGATCTCGTCCTTGCCGTGTTTGGGGGCGCCAGCCATCAGCTTGCCTGCCGCCAGGTCTTGCACGGCCTCAGTAATGCCGCAGATTTCCAGCAGCATGGCGCGGCGCACCAGCATGGTCACCACGATGGAAAGTACGATGGAGAGCAGGACGGCCAGCAGCAGGCTCCAGCCCAGGCGGCGAAACTCGGCGCTGGCCGTCGCATGGGCCTTGCTGCTGAGCTTCGTTTCGAGGGCCGACAGTTGTGCCAGTTGGGTATTGAATTGGCCAAATTGCGTTTCCGCCTTGAGCATGGAATTGGTGGCGATCGACTGGTCCATTTGCGCCATTTCCATGGTTTCCAGCACCGCCTTGCGGTAGCCGGCCAGGGCCGTGATGGCGGCATCGACCAAGCTGCGCTCGGCGCCCGTGGCCGTGGCGCGCAGCGCGGCCAGCTGGCTGCCGATGGCCGCATGGCGCGCCTTGATCTGTTGCTCCAGCGCATCGATGCGGGCCTTGGCGAAGCTGCCATTGGTCCACGACAGCAACTGGTACATATTGCCGTGTACGTGCTTGGCGTCGCCTGCCACGTCGCAGGCCGCCTTCAGATGCGTGATGCGCACGCGCACCATGTTTTCCAGCGAGGCATTTTGCCGCACCATGCCATACCAGGCGCCGGTCGAGCTGAGTATCAGCAGCAGCAAGACCAGCGCTGGCGCCAGCAATAATTTTGGTCCGATGCGTAATGTATTGAGCATGCTTGACTCCTGGCTATGGCTGTTCCAAGCGCTGGTGGCGCACGCTGTTGGTGTGCGCCATCGCGGCCTTATTTTTTGTAGATGCCCGCTTCCAGCACCACATCGTTGACGCGCAGGATATACGTGGTCTTGGGTTCGATCTTGCCGCTGGTGGGGTTTTTGTACTGGTAGTCGACCCAGCCCTTGCCCTGTTTTTGCGCCAGTTCAATGATTTCACGGCGATATTTTTTGCCGCTCGCGTCAGGCACGTCCGTCAAGTCCTTGCCCACAATGGAGGGATTGATGGGGTGAGCCAGCACAATGCCCGTCTTGAGGTCGCGCATGTCCACGTATAGCGAGCCCTGCACGAAGTCGGGATCTTTCGCCGTGATTTTCTTCATCATCTCTTCCTTGCCATGCGCCTTCATGAAGGCGGCGCCCCGTTCGGTCATGGCGATGGCGTCTTTTTCCGTTGCTTCGACTGCGGCACTGACGCTGCCGCCAGCAAAGGCTAGGCACAGCAGGCTACGCGTAATTAAGTATTGCATGACAGCTCCTTGTGAGAATCGAGGGATGATTTGCCAAGTCGTAATTTACGTCGTCAAAGGTTTCCTCAAATTGCGCAAGAACAAACTAAGGTGTTGCTTGTAGGCAGCGAACAAGGTATCGGAATGCCTGTTGATGTGAAGCAATTTGGTTCTGTACGGCAAGAATTATGCTGACTTCTGCCGCCATGCCAAGCTGGCATGGCAGTGGGAGAAAAGGTTGGAATTGAGCGATATAGGTTCAATTTCATGCTAGTTATCGCTATTTATTCGCAAGGAGCTCATCGTGTCCGCACTTATTACCGAGCCGTTTTCACCCAAGTTCAAGCCGTATACGCGGCACACCATTCATCAGGCGCGGCAGTGGGAATGGTTGCCGGAAGAGCAGCGCGAGGCTGTGCAAGTGGTCTCGCACGTCTTACCGTTTCGCACTAATGTCTATGTGCTCGACCAGTTGATCGACTGGAATAATATCCCTGACGATCCCATCTATCGCCTCGTTTTCCCCCACCGCGACATGCTGGCGCCCGAGCAGTACGCGCACTTGCGCGACCTCGTGCTGGTGCAGCGCGACAAGGCCGCCATCGACGCCTATGTGCGCGCTATCCGCCTGGGCATGAATCCCCATCCGGCCGGGCAGATGACGCATAACGTGCCTCGGATCAACGCTGAGCCGGTGCGCGGCCTGCAGCATAAATATGCGCAAACGGTGCTGTTTTTCCCCAGCGCCGGGCAGACGTGCCACGCGTATTGCACCTTCTGCTTCCGCTGGCCCCAGTTCGTCGGCATGGACGACATGAAGTTTGACGCGCGCGAGTCGCATGAGCTGGTTACCTACCTGAAACTGCATCCGGAAGTGACGGATGTGCTGATCACGGGAGGTGACCCGATGATCATGAATACGCGGCAACTTGCCGCCTACCTGGAGCCGCTGCTGGCGCCGGGCCTGGAACACCTGCAGAACATCCGCATCGGCACCAAGGCGGTGGCCTATTGGCCGCAGCGCTTTGTCTTCGAGCATGACGCGGACGATTTGCTGCGCCTGTTCGAGCGCATCGTCAAGGCGGGCAAGAATCTGGCCGTGATGGGCCATTACAGTCATGCCGTGGAGTTGCGCCAGGACATCGCGCAGCACGCCGTCAAGCGCATCGTGTCGACCGGCGCCACCTTGCGCATGCAGGGGCCGCTGATCCGCCACATCAATGAAGACCCGGCTAGCTGGGCCGAGTTGTGGCAGACCGGTACGCGCCTGGGAGCGATTCCGTATTACATGTTTGTCGAACGCGATACGGGCCCTCGCGGCTATTTCGAGTTGCCGCTGGCGAAGGCGCACGAGATTTTCCAGGCCGCCTACCAGAAGGTGTCCGGCTTGTCGCGCACGGTGCGCGGGCCCTCCATGAGCGCCTTTCCCGGCAAGATCGTCATCGATGGCATCGTTACCATCAATGGCGAAAAACTGTTTGCACTGCAATTTTTACAGGCGCGCAACCCGGACTGGGTGCGCCGGCCGTTTTACGCAAAGTTCGACGCGCAAGCGACGTGGATAGACGATTTACAGCCCGCGTTTGGCCACGAGAAGTTTTTCTTTGAAACCGATGAGCCTATGCCGCAGTTGCCGCAGAAAATCATCCGCCTGGCACAGGCCGCTTGAGCATGCACGGCGCCGACGCCTCCTCCCGTTCCGGCGTGGCCGTGTTTTACCTGGTGTTTCTGCCGTTTGCGCTCGGTCACTACCTGTCGTGTCTGCTGCGCGGCGTGAATGCCGTGCTGACGACGCAATTGCTGGCTTCCATCGCCCTGACGCCGGCCCAACTGGGCTTGCTGACCAGCGTCTTTTTTCTTGCCTTTGCGCTGCTGCAACTGCCGATCGGCATGGCGCTCGACCGTTACGCCCCCCGCACGCTGCAACTGTGGCTGCTGGCGCTGGCGGCCCTCGGTGCGTGGCTGTTCAGCCGGGGTCACAGCTTTGCCGAGTTGATGTGGGCGCGGGCACTCATGGGGGCAGGCTTGGGCGGTTGTTTCATGGCCGCCGTGAAAGCGATCTCGTGCACCATCGCACCCGCGCGCCTGCCATCCGTGCACGGCTACCTGATCGCCGTGGGTGGACTCGGCGCGGCCACGGCCACCATGCCCGTCAAGCTGGCCCTGCACTATACGGACTGGCGTGGCGTGTTCCTGGGACTGGCGCTGGCGGCGCTGGCCATCGGCCTGCTGATCCGCCTGCTGTCGCCGGCCCTGCCCGTGCCCGTTGTCGCCCACACGGTGAGCCAGGCCAGTGTCTGGCGCGTGTATCGCGACAGGGCCTTTCTGCGCACCATCGCGCTGATCCTGCTGCCGCATACGGTGTTCTTTGGCGTGCAGGGTTTGTGGCTTGGGCGCTGGCTATCCGACGTCGGTGGCTTGTCCGATGACAGCGTGGCGTATTTGTTGTACCTGGGCATGGCAGCCGTCATCTTTGGCGCCATCGGCATGGGCATGCTGACGCAGTGGGCCGGGCGGCGGGCGATCGAACCCATGCAAGTGGCGGGCGTCGGCCTGCTCCTGTTCATTGCCGTGCAAGTGGCGATGGCATGCAATGTGCTGCCCAGCCTGCCTTTGCTGTCGGTATTGTTTACCTTGCTGGGCACGGTGACGGGCCTCGACTATGCGATCGTCGCGCAAAGCATGCCGCCCAGCTTGACTGGCAGGGCGTCGACCTGCTTGAATCTGCTCATTTTTACGGGCGCCTTCCTGGTGCAGGCAGGCTTTGGCTTGATCCTCGGATGCTGGCCGCTAAATAGTCTGCAGCAGTATCCGCCGCAAGCGTACCAGGTCGCGTTTGGCGTGCTGGTGGCCTTGCAACTGCCGGGACTTGCGATGTTTTTCATCTACCGCTACAGGCGTGCCGGGCCATCCGGTAAAATGGCAGCTTGCACAGCGGCAATGATCAACTCCAAGGAAGACTATGAAACTCGTTCGTTATGGACGTCCAGGCAAGGAAAAACCGGGCCTGATCGATGAAGAAGGCAAATTGCGCGACCTGTCCGGCGTGATCGCGGATATTGACGGCGCGCAACTGTCCGACAAGGCCCTGCGCAAGCTGGCCAAGCTCGACGAAAAGACGCTGCCCCTGGTGCGCGGCAATCCCCGCTTCGGCGTGCCGCTGGCGAAAGTCGGCAAGTTCATCGGCATCGGCCTCAATTACGCGGATCACGCGGCCGAGTCCGGCATGCCGATTCCTGCCGAACCGATTGTGTTCATGAAGGCAATTACCTGCCTGAATGGCCCGGACGACAATATCGTGCTGCCGAAAGGCTCGAAAAAGACCGACTGGGAAGTGGAACTGGGCGTGGTCATCGGCACGCGCGCACAGTACGTGAGCGAAGAAGATGCGCTGAAATACGTGGCCGGCTACTGCGTCGTCAACGATATTTCCGAGCGCTCATTCCAGCTGGAGCGGGGCGGCCAATGGGATAAAGGCAAGGGCTGCGACACCTTCGGCCCCGTCGGCCCGTGGCTGGTGACGCGCGATGAAGTCATCGACGAGCAAGACCTGGACCTGTACCTGGAAGTGAACGGCAAGCGCATGCAGACGGGTAATACGCGAACCATGATTTTCACGGTGGCGCAGATCGTCAGCTACCTGTCGCAATTCATGACTCTGGAACCGGGCGACGTCATCGCCACGGGCACGCCGCCGGGCGTGGGCCAGAGCCGCAAGCCGCAGCGTTTCCTGAAAAAGGGTGACAGCCTGCGTCTGGGTATCGCCGGCCTCGGCGAACAGCAGCAGGACGTGCTCGCCTGGACGGCTTGATGGCGCGGTCAAGTATCGACCGTCTGCCAGCGCTGCCCTTGGCGCAGCTCGACCCGCAGCAGCGCGCTGCCGCGCAAGCCATCATCGATGGCCCGCGCGGTGCCCTGTACGGTCCCTTCGTGCCGCTGATCCGCAGCCCCGAGCTGATGGAAACAGCGCAGCGCATGGGCGAGTACCTGCGCTACCGCAGCGCCATCGGCACGCGCCTGTCGGAACTGGCAATTGTGCTGACGGCGCGCCAGTGGGATCAGCAAGTCGAATGGGCCATCCACGCACCGCTGGCCGTGCAAAACGGCATCGCGCAAGCGGCCGTGGACGCCATTGCCGCGCGCCGCGCGCCGCCGGCCCTGAAAGAAGACGAGCAAGCCGTGCATGACTTTTGCATCGAGCTGCAGCAAAACAAGCGCGTCAGCGATGCCACCTATGCACGCGCGCTGGCCCTGTTTGGCGAACACGGTGTGGTTGACTTGATGGGCATCAATGGCTATTACACTTTCCTGGCCATGGTGATGAATGGGGCGCAGACGGCGGTGCCGGCATTAGGCGTGCCGCCCTTGCCCATTTAATTAGAGCAGTTCTTCGGGTAAAGATGGATAAAGTGTAATGCAGTTGAAATTATTCTATATATAATAATTTTCTCTTCCATTGCCAAAAAGTTCAATGAAAACTCGTTCTTGCTTTACCCTGATGTGCCGCGCCTTGCTGGTGTTGGTCCTTTGCCCCTTGATGACGCTGGACGCGCTTGCCGCCGAGACCAGCACCAGCGCATCCATCCTGGAAAATTCCGTCGTCAAGGTGTTTTCCACCCTGCGCGGCCCCGATCCGTACAAGCCCTGGAGCAAGGCCGCACCGCAAGAGGTGACGGGCTCAGGCGTCGTCATCGAAGGGCGCCGCATCCTCACCAATGCGCACGTGGTCGGCTATGCCAGCCAGGTGCAGATCCAGGCCAATGGCGCGGGCGACAAGATACCGGCCACCGTGCTGGCCATCTCGCGCGGTATGGACCTGGCCTTGCTGAAAATTGACGATGACAGTTTTTTCGCCAGCCACAAAGCGGTGCCGCGCGCCAATGTCTTGCCGGACGTGCGTGATGCCGTGCTGGCGTATGGCTATCCGACGGGTGGCACCTCGCTGTCGATCACCAAGGGCATCGTCTCGCGCATCGAATTTGTGCGCTATAACTTCCCCGTCTCCGGTTTGCGCATCCAGATCGATGCGGCCATCAATCCGGGCAATAGCGGCGGCCCCGTGATTGCCGGCGACAAGATGATCGGCCTGGCCTTTGCCGGCATGCTCAATGCGCAAAACATCGGCTATATCATTCCCAACGAGGAAATCGAACTCTTCCTGCGCGACCAGGAAAGTGGCGCGCCCAAGGGCAAGCCGGCCCTGCGTGACGTGACCCAAACGCTGGAAAATCCCGCCCTGCGCACATATCTGAAGCTGGCCAAGGGTGTCGAGGGCGCCGTCGTGATGACGCCGGCCAGCAAGGATGCGGCCTATCCGCTCAAGGAGTGGGACGTCATCACGCATATCGGTGAATTTCCTATCGACAACCAGGGCATGGTCAAGCTGAATGCCAACAGCCGCGTACGCTTTCAGTACCGGGTGCAGCAACTGGCGAAGGACGAGCAGTTGCCGCTGACGGTGGTACGCCAGGGCGTGTCCCTGAAAATCAAGGTGCCCGTCTCGGCTGCGCACCCGATGCTGATTAGCAGCCTGCAGGGCAATTACCCATCCTATTTCATTTTCGGGCCGATGGTGTTTTCGCGCGCCAGCACGGAATTCATGGCCGCGCCGAATGGCAACCCGGCGATGTTGGGCGGCATGGCGTTTGCTGGCAATCCCCTTGCCACGCGGCGCGGCGATGCGCCCGACGGTGAGCGCGAAGAACTGGTGGTGATCGCCGCACCGTTCTTTCCGCACAAGCTGATGAATGGCTACAGCACGCGTTTCTTTTCGGTTGTCGACTCCGTCAATGGCGTGCGCGTGCGCAGCCTGGCACACCTGGTGGCCCTGCTGCGCGACCAGACGGATGAATTGTTGACGTTCCGCTTCCAGCAGCGTGATGCGGAAATGCTTGTCGTGCCCCGCAAGGACATGCTGGCAGCGACGGAATCGGTGCTGACGGACAACGGCATCCGCTCGGAAGCATCGTCCGACATGCTGACGATCTGGAATGCAAAAAAGCCGGCGAGCAACTAGGCTCCCGGCGTTCCGAACAACAACAGGCGCAGCGCACACTGCGCCTGTTATTGTTTAAGCCAATACTTTTTTCAGCCAGGCGCCGATGGCGTCGATTTCTTCCTGGCACAGCGAGTGTTGCATCATGTACTCGTGCCATTCCACTTTGTATCCCATGCCGGTGAGCATGTCGCGCGACTGCTGGGCGCGGGCCATCGGCACCACGGGGTCGGCCGTGCCGTGCGCCATGAAGACCGGTGTTTCCAGGCTTGCTGGCGTGCGTTCAAACGCGGTCTTGTCGGCCAGCGGCAGATAGCCGGATAAACACATCAGGCCAGCGAGTGGCTCGGCATGGCGCAAGCCCGTTTGCAAGGTCATGGCGCAGCCTTGCGAAAAGCCGGCCAGGATGATGCGGCTGGCGGGAATGCCGCGCGCCTTTTCGCGCGCAATCAGCGCTTCGATTTGTGCTTGCGAGGCGCGCAAGCCGCCTTCATCTTCGCGGCGCACGAGGTCGCTCACGAGGATGTCGTACCAGGCGCGCATCACATAGCCGTTGTTGATGGTGACAGGCATGGTGCCGGCGCTGGGGAAGATGAAGCGGATGGCGGGGCAGCCGCGCAAATCGAGTTCCTTGACCAGCGGCACGAAGTCATTGCCGTCGGCGCCCAGGCCATGCATCCAGATGATGGAAACGGTGGGGTTGGCGGCGCTGTCGAGTTCTATGGTTTCCAGCAAGGTGCTCATGTATTTTCCTCAGGTAAAGGTTGCGCGGGACGCAGCGCCGATTTGGGGCGGAAGGTCTTGCAGATGGCCGGGTCGGTTTCCATGTAAGGCCCTTTGATCAGGTCGATGCAATACGGCACGGCGGCAAAGATGCCATCCACCAATTGATTTCCGTCCACGTCTTTCAGACCTTCCAATGTTTCCTTGATGGCTTTCGGCTGGCCTGGCAAGTTCAGGATCAGGGCGGCGCGCTCGGGCGTTTCGCGGATCACGGCCACCTGGCGCGACAAAATCGCCGTCGGCACGAATTGCAGGCTGATCTGGCGCATCTGTTCGCCGAAACCGGGCATTTCCTTGGTCCCGACGCTGAGCGTGGCGTCCGGCGTCACATCGCGCCGTGCCGGGCCCGTGCCGCCCGTCGTCAGGATCAGGTGGCAGTGGCTCAGGTCGACCAGGTCGATCAGGGTGTTTTCTATCTGCGAGCGCTCGTCCGGGATCAGCCGTTTTTCCAGGCGAAATGGCGTGCGGATGGCGGCGGTGAGCCAGCTTTCCAGGGCCGGGATGCCCTGGTCTTCATACACGCCGCCGCTGGCGCGGTCCGAGATCGACACGAGGCCGATAATCAATTCGTCTTCTATCGTGGTCATGGGGCACCTGTCTATGTCGTAAAAACCAAAAAAAACCGGGTTGGCTCCCGGTTTTTTCCCAACCCTAAGCAAAGACTGGGGTCGGACCCTGAGGGTCCGACCCCGGCTTTTGCATGTGGGGTTTATTCGTCTTCGTCGCCTTCAACGTCATCTTCGTCGGCATCTTTCTTGCCGCCGTTTTTCTTCTTGGCGATCTCTTTCAAGATCTGGAAGATTTCACGGTAGGCTTTTGGCGGCTTGTTCTCGGCTTGCTCCTTGCGGGCATTGCGGATCAGGGTGCGCAGGTGCTGCACGTCCAATTCCGGGTTTTCCGACAGCAAGACGGTCAGCGCCTTGTCATCCGTCAACAGCTTGTCGCGGCGGCGTTCCATCGCGTGCATATTGGCCGTGTCGGCTTTCGACAAGCCTTTCCAGCTATCGATGGTACGTTGGATGGCGGCAACTTCTTCCTCATCCAGGGTGCGCATCTTCTTGCCCACGAATTGCAGCTGGCGACGGCGGCCTTCGTGATCCCGGATTTGCTGGCATTCGAGAATGGCGTCGCGCACGTCTTCCGGCATCGGGACGCGCTTGACGCGGTCACGTGCCTCGTTGACGAGTTCTTCGCCCAGCTTTTGCAGGACGGTCATTTGACGCTTGAGTTCCGACTTCGATGGACGTTCATATTCCTGTTCGAATTCGGTGGATTGGAAGCCGCAAGCTCCCCGGTTTGGATTTGGCATGATAAGGCGGGATTGGCCGCGTAGGCCGCACCTGTAAACTGTAAACGACTGCTATGATAACCTTTTTAGCGGCTTTCCGAAGAAAACAGCGCATGAACGACTCCGTATTTACCCATAGTCAAGAGCAATTGCAGCAACTAGCCCGTGATGTGTTGTCTTTTGCGCGGGAAGCGGGCGGCACCGATGCAGCCGTCGAAGTCAGTGAAGGCGGCGGCTTGTCCGTTTCTGTACGAAAAGGCAAGATCGAGACGATAGAAAAAAACAAGGATAAGGGCATGGGCGTGACCGTGTTTGTCGGCAAGAAGCGCGGCAATGCCAGCACTGCCGATTTCTCGCCTTCCGCCCTGCGCGCCACGGTGGATGCCGCCTATAACATCGCCCGCTTCACGGCCGAGGACGATTGCGCGGGCTTGGCCGATGCCGACACGCTGGAAATGTCTCCACGCGACTTGCAATTGTTCTATCCGTGGATGATTTCCGCTGAGGAAGCTGTCGTGCTGGCAAAGCGCGCCGAGGCGGCCGCGTTTGCCGTCGATCCGCGCATCACGAACAGCGAAGGCGCCGGCGTGTACGTGCAGCAATCGCACTTTGTTGCCGCCAATTCGCGCGGCTTCATGGGCGGCTACCCGTTTTCGCGCCATACCCTGTCCGTGGCGCCAATTGCCGGCAAGGGTGCCAAGATGCAGCGCGATGACTGGTATTCATCCGTGCGCGATGCCGCCAAAATGGCCAGTCCGGAAGCCATCGGCCGCTATGCCGCCGAGCGCGCCCTGTCGCGCCTGAATGCGCGCAAGCTGGGCACGCGCACTTGTCCCGTGCTGTTCGAGGCGCCGCTGGCAGCCGGTTTGCTGGGTACTTATGTGCAAGCGACCTCGGGCGGCGCCCTATACCGAAAATCCACTTTTCTGATGGATGCCCTGGGCACGCAAGTGCTGCCGTCGCACGTGCAGATCTTTGAAGATCCGCACGTCATCGGCGGTGTCGGTTCGGCCCCGTTCGACGAGGAGGGCGTGAAAACGGTCAGCCGCGACGTCGTCAAGGATGGCGTGGTGCAAGGCTATTTCCTGTCGACCTACACGGCCCGCAAACTGGGCATGCAGACGACGGGCAATGCGGGTGGCTCGCATAATCTGTATTTGACCTCGACCCAGACGCATGCGAGCGACGACTTTAATGCCATGCTGAAAAAGCTGGGCACGGGCTTGCTGGTGACGGAACTGATGGGACAAGGAACCAACTATGTGACGGGCGACTATTCGCGCGGCGCGTCTGGTTTCTGGGTGGAAAATGGCGTGATCCAGTATCCGGTGGAAGAAATCACCATCGCCGGCAACATGAAGGAGATGTTGCGCAACATCGTCGCCGTGGGCGCCGACGCCTTGCGCCGTGGCACCAAAGAGACCGGTTCCATCCTCATCGAGAGCATGGTGGTAGCGGGCGGCTGAACGATGCATGCCTGCTGATCAAAAGGCGCCGTTGGCGCCTTTTTTCTGGTCTTGCGTGTTCAGCGTGGCATGCATCTCACGCGGGCCGGTTTGGCCCTGCTACTCAGGCGCGCAAGGTGGACAGGATAGCTTGCAGTACGGCCGCGCCCAGGGCAGCGCTGCGGGCGCCGCTCCAGCCCGTTTGTGGGTCAGGATCGTTGGCATTATCCTTGAACGGCAGTTCCAGGGTCAGCGCCAGGCAGCCGAAGGCGTGCGTGATATGCGGCGAACCCATGGTCAGCACTTCCGGCGTGAACGGGCCATCTTCATAGCCGTGCTCATCCTGGAAGTCGGGGCTGGCCACCTTGAAGTCGGCGATGAAGCGGTCTTGCTCGGCCTTTTGTGCAGGCGTGAAATTTTCCAGCGCATCGCTGCCGGCGACGAATACGTATGGCAGACCTTCGTCGCCATGCACGTCGAGGAACAGGTCGCAGCCAATTTCATGCATTTTCTGTTTCACCAGGAATACTTCCGGGCTGCGCTCCATCGTCGGCGTCATCCATTCACGGTTCAGGTTGGCGCCGGCCGCGTTGGTGCGCAGGTTGCCATGCACCGAACCGTCAGGGTTCATGTTCGGCACCACGTAGAAGACGGCGTCTTGCAGGCACTGGCGGGCGAATGGATTGGCCTGGTCCAGCAATGCTTCGAGCATGCCTTCGACAAACCATTCCGCCATTGTTTCGCCCGGATGCTGGCGTGCGATGACCCAGACCTTCTTCTCGGCATCGGCGTCGCCGACCACCAGCAGATTCATGTCGCGCCCTTCCACGGTGCTGCCCAGGTCGATCAAGCGTACCAGCGGCGACGCTTGCGCGCTGTCGATCAGGGCCAGGTGGCGATCCCACGGATACGGTTCGAAGTAGGCGTAATACACGCTCTCTTCTTCCGGCGTGTGTTCGATGGTCATCACGCTGCCATCGAAGCTGGTTGGCACGCGGAACCAGGTTTCGCGGTCATAGCTGGCCACGGCTTGATAGTCTTTCCAGCCGTCCGGATAGGCCGACTTGCCTGCATTCATGAAGCGGATCGTGCACGCTTCGCCTTGCGCGCCTTGCAGGCGGAAATAAAACCACTGCGTGATGTCGGCGTGGGAATCCTTGCGGATGTTCAGCTCGATGGAGTGGGCATCGTCGGCGCGCAGCACCTCGATCGCGCCGGCGTCGAATTGCTGGCTGATTTTAATGGTCATGAGTGTTCCTGATAAAAACGTATGGGTTTTGCATCGTGTGCAATGGCGCGATGATACCTGTTTTGCGAATGTCTTTGTGCTGGCGCAAACGATGGCGAATGTACTTTGCTAACGTGGAAGTTCCAACAACGGGAGATCATCATGGATGACAACGGCAAACACATACGCGAACTGGAAAAGAAAGTCAGCGCCCTCGGCGACGCCCTGGCGCACCTGGGCAAGGGCACCACCTTGCAGGAATTGTTGCGCATCCTGCGTTTCCCCGGCTACACCACACCGGCCGAATTCACCTTCAATGCCGCCATCCTCGATACCATGCTGGTGCAAGCGAATGCGCTGGAAAAGCTGGGGCAGGATTTGTTGGCTGGGGCGAAGCAGGTGGTGGCAAAGCAGTGAACACCTGAGAAAATGTCCATGGCGGCGTTGCGTTGCCTTGGCGTACTAGTCGTACTGCCTGCGGCTACGCGCCTGGCCCTGAACATTTTTCAGGCGTTCACGTCGTCAGTCCCCCAAAACGTTCAAAAAACCACGGTGCAACGTCCGGCGCCCGCTCATCCTCGCGCCGCAAAGTGGCCAGGATATGTTCTTCGGCTGGCGCATGGGTGATGCGGTACAGGTCGCGCGCCAGTGCATATGCTTGCGTGCCTGGCCACGGTTCGGGTAGCAGTTCGACGGGCAGTTGCGGATCGTGCAATTGCACGCGACGGTAGGCGTGCGTCAGCAGTGAGCGGATGACAAAGGCTTGCTCGGTATCGAACACGGGCTCTTCTTGCAGCAGGGTCAGCAGCGGTTGGAAGCGGGCGATGAATTTTTCATAGCCGGCGATCACTTCCGACAAGTCCCAGCATTCTCCCAGCATGTCGCGCAAGGGCCGGGTGCTGACATCGGGCAACTCCGTGGTGTGGCACACATACAGCTTGCCCTGTACTTCATTGCGCACGAGGATATCTTCCAGCGCCTCCGCGTTGCTGGCTGGATGGCCAAAGATGCCAGGAGATATCAAGCCATAGCCAGCCCACAATAATTCCTTGCGCAGCGCGCCCCTTTCAGCGGCGCCGATGCTGCCGGCCGGCCCGATCACCAGGGTCCAGCTGCCATCCCAGTGCACCACCAGCGGCGCATAGATGCGGCGATAGGCGCGCTCGAAGCGGGCCAGCGCCTCCGGGCGTATCGTATAGGCGCTGCGGCGGCCATCGCGCTGCGAGCTGAGCCAGCCCTCCTGCGCCAGGCGGAATACGCTGGTACGCAGCAGGCGATCATTGACGCCAAACGGTGCCAGCAGTTCGATCAGGCTACCGAGCCAGATGGCGCCGCCGCGCGGCACGATGGCGTCGCCAAAGATGGTCATCACCAGGGACTTCGAGCGCGGTGGGTCGCTTTCCAGGAAATCGGCTATCCATGCCGTGCAGCGGGTGTTCTTCATGTGGTTCCGGTCTGGCCGTGTTGCGGTCGATTCAATAAAGGCAGCAGTTTACTTGGCTGCGCGGGTAGCGCGTCAATAATTTGCCGGAAGCGCTGATGGCGCTACACAGTGTTTTCTCATAAGCAAGATCATACGCACAAAAAATCCCAACAAGATACGAATTTTTAAAATGACTCACATCAAGTGTATGCAAATAGTTTTTTGTATCGTATTATTCATCCAAGGCACCGCGTTGCTGTGCAAAATCAAAGACATGGGAGACATATCATGTACGCACAAATGGTTGAAACCGGCCTCAAGAACGTCCGTTCCATCGACGACATGGGCCAGGAAGAGCGCGCTTTTCAGGCGCGCATCGACGAAGGCATCAAGATCGAGGCCAAGGACTGGATGCCGGACGCTTACCGCAAGACCTTGATCCGCCAGATTTCGCAGCATGCCCATTCGGAAATCGTCGGTCAATTGCCCGAAGGTAACTGGGTCACGCGCGCGCCGACCTTGAAACGCAAGTCCATCCTGCTGGCGAAGATCCAGGACGAAGCCGGTCACGGGCTGTACCTGTACAGCGCCGCGGAAACCCTGGGCGTGTCGCGCGATGATCTGCTCGCCGCCTTGCATTCTGGCAAAGCCAAGTATTCGAGCATCTTTAACTATCCTACGCTGTCGTGGGCCGACATGGGCGCCATCGGCTGGCTGGTCGACGGCTCCGCCATCATCAATCAAATCCCGCTGTGCCGCTGCTCATATGGCCCATATGCGCGCGCCATGATCCGCGTCTGCAAGGAAGAATCATTTCATGCGCGCCAGGGCTACGACATCATGATGTCGTTGTGCAAGGGCACGCCGGAACAGAAAGCCATGGCGCAAGATGCGCTGAACCGCTGGTGGTGGCCATCGTTGATGATGTTCGGCCCCTCCGACGCCGCCTCCGTGAACAGCGCCCAATCGGCGCAATGGCGCATCAAGCTGTTTTCGAATGACGAATTGCGCCAGCGCATGGTCGACCAGACCGTGCCGCAAATCGAGTACCTGGGCCTGACCGTGCCCGATCCCGACCTGAAATTGAATGCCGAAACAGGCCACTATGAGTTCGGTGAAATCGACTGGTCCGAATTTAACAATGTATTGAAGGGCAATGGCCCGTGCAACCGCGAGCGCCTGCAAACGCGGGTCAAGGCGTATGAAGACGGCGCGTGGTTCCGCGATGCCTTGCTCGCCTACGCCGACAAGCAAGCCGCTAACAAAGCGGCAGCCTGAATAGAAATAAGACAGATAGGGGAGAACAATATGAGCAAAGAATGGCCATTGTGGGAAGTTTTCATCCGCAGCCAGCACGGCCTGGCGCACAAACATGTAGGCAGCCTGCATGCTTCCGACGCCAGCATGGCGGTCAACCATGCGCGTGATGTCTATACACGCCGCAATGAAGGCGTGAGCATCTGGGTGGTGCGCGCGGCCGATATCGTCGCCAGCAGCCCTGGCGACAAGGGCGCCCTGTTCGAGCCGTCGAACAGCAAGGTGTATCGCCATCCCACCTTCTTCCCGATGCCGGAAGAAGTCAAGAACCTGTGATGGGAGCGCCTGTAATGGATGACAAGCTCACGCAACAAAAGTTCGATTACCTGCTGCGCCTGGGTGACAATGCCCTGATCCTCAGCCAGCAGCTGTCGCAGCTGTGCGGCAAGGGGCCGGCGCTGGAAGAGGACATGGCGCTGACCAATGTGGCACTCGACCTCCTGGGCCAGACGCGGTTGTGGTTCAGCTATGCGGCCGAACTGGAAAACGCGGGCCGTGACGAGGACGACATCGCCTTTTTGCGCGACGCCCATGACTTCAAGAATTGTCTGCTGCTGGAACAGCCGAACGGCAATTACGCCGACACCATGATGCGCCAGTTCTTTTTCGATACCTGGCACTACTTCCAGCTGCTGGAACTGGCCAAGGCCAGCGACGTACGCATCGTCGAAGTGGCGAAAAAATCGCTCAAGGAAGTGACGTATCACCTGCGCCGCAGCGGTGACCTGATCGTGCGCCTCGGTGACGGCACGGCGGACAGCCACGCGAAAACACAAGCCGCTGCCGACAAGTTGTGGATGTACACGGGCGAGATGTTCAAGTACGACGCCGTCGACCAAGCCATGCTCGCCGCCGGCATCGCACCGCCATCGGAGGTGTTGCGCCAGGCCTTCCTCGAACACGTGGCCGAGATTTTCGCCGAAGCCACCTTGAGCATGCCGGCGCCCGACGCCTGGATGCAAAAGGGCGGCAAGCAGGGCACGCACACGGAACACCTGGGATTCATCCTGGCCGAGATGCAGTTCCTGCAGCGCGCTTATCCCGGGGTGCAGTGGTAATGGACACGCCCACGGCGGCGCTGGACGCGGCCCAGGTCTGGGCCTGGCTGGGCGACGTGCCGGACCCGGAAATTCCCGTCATTTCGGTGGTGGACCTGGGCATCGTGCGCGCCGTCGATGTGGTCAGCAGCAACGAGTGCATCGTGACGATCACGCCCACGTATTCAGGTTGCCCCGCCATGCAGGTGATCGCCGATGCCGTCACGGATGCCTTGCGCAGCCATGGCGTGGCCAAGGTGACGCTGGTGAACCAGTTGGCGCCCGCCTGGACCACAGACTGGATGAGCGAGGCCGGCAAGGCCAAGCTGAAAGGCTATGGCATCGCCCCGCCGCAGCAGCAGGTGATCGATATCAGCGGCCTGCATAGAGGCACAGCGGGTGGCGTCAAGCGCCTGCCCTTGCCGCAGCTGGAGGTGATTTGCCCTAACTGCGCTTCCACGCATACGCAACTGACCAGCCAGTTCGGCTCCACGCCATGCAAGGCGCTGTACAAATGCATCGATTGCCGCGAACCGTTTGACTACTTCAAGTGCCACTAAAAAAATCAGGCACACGTTCCGAAGAAACTGGAGATGAAGCATGAGTAAATTTTATCCGCTGTGCGTGGCGAAGGTGCGCAATGAAACGCGTGACACCATCGCCGTGACGTTCGACGTGCCATTGGAGTTGCAGCAGCAGTTCCGCTTCCAGCAGGGCCAGCACCTGACCTTGCGCGCCAATATCAACGCCGAAGACGTGCGCCGCTCGTATTCGATCTGTTCGGCGGTGCAAGACGGCACCTTGCGCGTGGCCATCAAGCGCACGCCCGGTGGCGCGTTTTCCACCTGGGCCAACGATACCTTGAAAGCCGGCACCATCATCGAAGTGATGCCGCCCATGGGCCACTTCAACGTGCCGCTCGACTGCGTCAACCGCAAGCACTACCTGGCGTTCGCGGCCGGCAGCGGCATCACGCCCATCCTGTCCATCATCAAGACGACCCTGCTGGCCGAGCCATTGAGCCGATTTACCCTGTTCTACGGTAACCGCGCTTCCTCGTCCGTGATCTTCAAGGAAGAATTGACGGACTTGAAGGACGTGTACCTGGAACGATTGAACCTGATCTACGTGATGAGTCGCGAGCAGCAGGATATCGAATTGTTCAACGGCCGCATCACGCAGGAAAAATGCGAGCAGTTCCTGCAGCACTGGATCAAGGTCGAAGACTACGACAACGCCTTCATCTGCGGCCCGGAAGACATGATGCTCGGCGTTTCCGCAGCCCTGCAGGCGGCCGGCATGCCCAAGCAGCATATCAAGATCGAACTGTTCGCCGCCAGCATCCCTAAAAACTTTCATAAGCCGCGCGCGCCGTTAGCCACCGGCGCGGTGCAGGAAGCCGAAGTGACCGTCATCCTCGATGGCAACCACACCACCTTCACGATGGACAAGGATAAGGAATCCATCCTCGACGCGGGTCTGCGTCAAGGCATCGACATGCGCTATTCGTGCAAGGGCGGCGTATGCTCGACCTGCCGCTGCAAGATCCTCGATGGCAAGGTTGAAATGGACGTCAACTACGCGTTGGAAGACTATGAAGTGGCGCGTGGCTTCGTCCTCAGTTGCCAGAGTTTTCCGCTCACCGACAAGGTCGTGGTCGACTTCGACCAGGCCGAATAACCCAACTGCGACTGCCGGGGTCAGACCCGTCGGGGTCATTCGCCCCAGTGGGGCGAATGACGATTCCGAAGGAACTGACCCCAGATTTCCGCTGCGGGTTGAAAACTAAAAAAGCGAGACGCCATGAGCTACCAAAACATCCTCTTCACCATCGAGCAGGGCATCGCCACGCTCACCCTGAACCGTCCCGACAAGCTCAATAGCTTTACCCAGGCCATGCACGACGAAGTGCGTGACGCGATCGCGCAAGTGAACGCCGACAGCTGCGTGCGCGTGTTCGTGTTGACGGGTGCTGGCCGCGGCTTTTGCGCGGGCCAGGATTTGTCCGACCGCGCCGTTGAACCTGGCGCTAAGGGCGTGGACCTGGGCGAGTCGGTGGAAAAAAACTATGCGCCGCTGGTGCTGGCCCTGAAAGCCTTGCCGATGCCCGTCATTTGCGCCGTCAATGGCGTGGCCGCTGGCGCAGGCGCCAACCTGGCGCTGGCATGCGACATCGTCATCGCCGGCAAGTCGGCCAGTTTCGTCGAAGTGTTTTGCAAGCTGGGCCTGATTCCGGATACGGGCGGCACTTTCTTCTTGCCGCGCCTGATCGGATCGGCGCGCGCCATGGGCCTGGCCATGCTCGGTGAAAAGCTGACGGCTGAAAAGGCCGAGGATTGGGGCCTGATCTGGAAATGCGTGGACGATGCGCAGCTGGCGCAAGAAACGCGCAAGCTGGCCGTGCACTTTTCCGCGGCGCCGACCAAGGGCCTGGCCTACACCAAGCAGGCGTTGGCTCTAAGTGGCGCCAATACTCTGCCGCAGCAGCTGGCGCTGGAGGCACGCATGATGCGCGAACTCGGTAACAGCGACGATTACCGCGAAGGCGTGGCCGCCTTCATGGAAAAGCGCGCACCGCAATTCAAGGGGCACTGATATGAGCGCATTGGCAAACAACAGTATCATCGCCGTCATCGGCAGCGGCGCCATGGGCGCCGGTATCGCACAAGTCGCTGCCGCTGCCGGTTACCGTGTCAAGTTGTACGACACGCGCGCGCAAGCGGTGAGCAAGGCCTTGGCCGATATCGGCAAGATGTACGCAAAGCTGGCCGAAAAGGGCCGCATGACGGCTGATGAAGCCGCGGCCGCCACGACACGCCTGCAGGCTGTCGACAGCCTGGCCGACGTGGCAGATGCCGCGCTGGTGGTGGAAGCCATCGTGGAAAACCTTGATGTCAAGCGCGGCCTGTTCGCCGAACTGGAGGCTGTTGTCAGCGACGACTGCATCCTGGCGACGAACACGTCGTCGATTTCCGTCACGGCCATCGCGGCCAAGCTGCGCCGCCCTGAACGCCTGGTCGGCATGCACTTCTTTAATCCCGTGCCCTTGATGGCGCTGGTTGAAGTAATCAGTGGCCTGGCCACCAGCGCGCAAGTGGCCGCCACCGTGTATGACACGTCGATTGTCTGGGGCAAGAACCCCGTGCATGCCAAATCGACGCCCGGCTTCATCGTCAACCGTGTTGCGCGTCCGTTTTACGCGGAAGCCTGGCGTTTGCTCAGCGAACAGGCGGGTGATCCCGCCACCATCGACGCGGTGCTGCGCGACGCCGGCGGTTTTCGCATGGGGCCATTCGAGTTGATGGACCTGATCGGCCATGATGTCAATTTCTCCGTCACGCAATCGGTGTTCGATGCCTACTTTAATGATCCCCGTTTCACGCCGTCCGTGCTGCAGCAGGAAATGGTCAACGCCGGTTTCCTGGGCCGCAAGTCGGGGCGTGGCTTGTATGCCTATGGCGAAGGTGCCTCTGCACCGGTCGTGCAAGCGGAAGGCCCGCAGCCCAAGCCCGAATTTGTCGCCTTGTCAGCAGCCATAGGCGGTGATGGCCGTGGCCACAGCGGCGTCATTCGCAGCCTGGTACAGCGCCTGGAGCACACTGGCATCAGTGTTAGCCGCCGCGTCACACAGGAAGGCCAGGTGCACGACGAAGCGCCGGCCCTGCATTGCCATGGTGCCGCGATTTATCTCAGCGACGGCCGTAGCGCTACCCAGCGCGCGCACGACAATCAGCATCCGGACACGGTCTTATTCGATCTGGCGCTTGACTACGCGAGTGCCAAGCGCATCGCCGTGGCGCGCGCCGACCAGTGCAGCGATACCGCCTACGCCGCTGTCGTGGGCCTGTTCCAGGCAGCCGGCTTTAGCGTCACGCGCCTGGACGACGTGCCTGGACTGGTCGTCATGCGCACGGTCGCCATGCTGGCCAACGAGGCCGCCGACGCCGTCAACCAGGGCGTGTGCACGGTCGCTGCCGTCGATATCGCCATGCAGAAAGGCGTCAACTATCCGCGCGGACCGCTGGCCTGGGCCGATGCGGTGGGCGTCCATCACATCGTGACCGTGCTGCAGCACCTGGCGCTGGGTTATGGCGAAGATCGCTACCGTGTCTCGCCCCTGCTGCGCCGCAAACTTGCCACTGGAGCCCGCTTTTATGCCGAATGAAGATCAGAATATGACTGCACAAGCGTTGGCGCAGGCAGCCGCTGCCTGCATGCTGTCGCGCGATAACGCCACCGCTGCCATGGGCATCGCGCTGGCCGAGGTCGGCCCTGGCCATGCGCGCATGACGATGACGGTGCGCCCGAACATGCTCAACGGCCACCAGAGCTGCCATGGCGGCTTTATCTTTGCCCTGGCCGACAGCGCTTTTGCATTTGCCTGCAATAGCTATAACTTCAATACCGTGGGCGCCGGCTGCAGCATCGATTACCTGGCACCGGGCCGCGAAGGCGACGTGCTCACGGCCGACGCCGTCGAGCAGGCGCTGGCCGGCAAGAGCGGCGTATACGACGTCAAGGTCAGCAACCAGGAAGGGCGCACCATCGCGCTCTTTCGCGGCAAGTCGATCCGCGTGGCGGGTGAAGTCATACAAGAGCAGGCTTGAACTGCCGGAATGGTTTGATATTTTTTTAAGATTGAAAATGCCTCGACAAAACCGTCGCAAATCACGACGCGCAGCAGGTTTGGTCAGGCCTTACTAAAGGAGACAATGATGGTGCAACGTACGCCTTCCCCAAATGACCTTGAGCCGATCGAGCGCGCCAGCAAGGATGAACTGCAGGCGCTGCAGCTCGAACGCATGAAATGGACGCTCAAGCACGCGTACGATAACGTGCCCCATTACCGCGCTGCCTTTGACCAAGCGGGCGTACATCCGGACGATCTGAAGGCGTTGTCTGATCTGTCGAAATTTCCATTCACCGATAAAAAAGTCTTGCGCGACAATTACCCGTTTGGCCTGTTTGCCGTGCCGCGCGAGCAAGTGATGCGCATCCACGCATCGAGCGGCACCACCGGCAAGGCGACGGTGGTCGGCTACACGCAGAACGATATCGATACCTGGGCCAATGTGGTGGCGCGCTCGATCCGCGCCGGCGGTGGCCGCGCGGGCGACATGGTGCATATCTCCTACGGCTACGGCTTGTTTACGGGCGGCCTGGGCGCGCACTATGGCGCCGAACGCCTGGGCTGCACGGTCATTCCGATGTCGGGCGGCCAGACGGAAAAGCAGGTGCAGTTGATCCAGGATTTCAAGCCTGCCATCATCATGGTCACGCCCTCGTACATGCTCAACATCATCGAGGAATTCACGCGCCAGGGTCTCGATCCTGCCGAATCGTCGTTGAAGGTGGGCATCTTCGGTGCCGAGCCGTGGACGGATGCCATGCGTTTGGAAATCGAAGCGCGCGCCGGCATAGACGCCGTCGACATCTACGGCCTGTCCGAAGTAATGGGGCCTGGCGTGGCTTCCGAATGCATCGAAAGCAAGGACGGTCCCGTCATCTGGGAAGATCATTTCTACCCCGAGATCATCGATCCGGAAACGGGCGAAGTGCTGCCGGACGGCGAAGAGGGCGAACTGGTCTTCACCTCGCTGTCCAAGGAAGCGCTGCCTGTCATCCGCTACCGCACGCGTGACCTGACCCGCTTGCTGCCGCCAACCTCGCGCTCCATGCGCCGCATCGGCAAGATCACTGGCCGCTCGGACGACATGCTGATCATCCGCGGCGTGAACGTCTTCCCTACGCAGATCGAAGAGCTGATTTTGAAGATGCCAAAGCTGGCGCCGCAATACCAGCTGGTGCTCACGCGCGACGGCCACCTCGACAAGCTCGAAGTGATCGCCGAGCTGCGTCTCGACCTCACTGCCAGCATCTCGGTGAGCGAAACGGACGCCTTGGCGCGCGAGCTGGAGCATCGCATCAAGACGCACGTGGGTGTAAGCACGCGCGTGCGCCTGGTAGCTGCTGCCGGCATCGAACGCACCTTGACGGGCAAGGCCCGCCGCGTGCTCGACCAGCGCCAAAAGATGTTCTCCTAATTTTCTCTACATCGATCAAGCAGGATAGACCATGAACGAAGCCTTTATCTGTGACGCAGTACGCACTCCCTTTGGCCGCTATGGCGGGGCACTTTCCAGCGTGCGCGCGGACGACCTGGGCGCGCTGCCGATTGCCGCGCTGATCGCCCGCAATCCATCCGTCGACTGGTCCGCCATCGACGACGTGTTCTACGGCTGCGCCAACCAGGCGGGTGAAGACAACCGCAACGTGGGCCGCATGGCCGCGCTGCTGGCCGGCTTGCCCGCCGAGGTGCCCGCCAATACCATCAACCGTCTGTGCGGCTCCAGCCTGGACGCCGTGGGTCTCGCTGCGCGCTCCATCAAGGCCGGTGAGGCGCAACTGATCATCGCCGGCGGCGTGGAAAGCATGACGCGCGCGCCTTTCGTGATGGGCAAGGCTGACAGCGCCTTCTCGCGCGCGGCGAAAATCGAAGACACGACCCTTGGCTGGCGTTTCGTCAACGGCAAGATGAAGGCGCAGTACGGCATCGACACCATGCCGGAAACGGCGGAAAACGTGGCCATGGAATTTGGCATCAGCCGCGCCGATCAGGATGCCCTGGCGCAGCGCAGCCAGCAGCGCTGGGCTTCAGCGAACGCCGCTGGCGTCTTCGATCGCGAAAT
This sequence comes from Janthinobacterium paucivorans, assembly GCF_051380805.1. NCBI lineage: Bacteria > Pseudomonadati > Pseudomonadota > Betaproteobacteria > Burkholderiales > Oxalobacteraceae > Janthinobacterium > Janthinobacterium paucivorans. Next base: position 134,906 of record NZ_JBNYXR010000004.1, on the reverse strand, counting down.
CGTGCCTGTCGCCGTGCCGCAGAAAAAAGGCGAGCCGAAGATGGTGACGATGGATGAACATCCGCGTCCCGATACTTCGCTGGACATGCTGGCGAAACTCAAGGGCGTGGTCAAGGTGGATGGCACGGTCACCGCTGGCAATGCCTCGGGCTTGAACGATGGCGCTTGCGCAATTTTGCTGGCCTCGGCCGCCGCCGTGGATAAATACAAATTGACGCCACGCGCAAAAGTGCTGGGCATGGCCACCGCTGGCCTGGCGCCGCGCATCATGGGCTTTGGTCCTTCTCCAGCCTCGCGCAAGGTGCTGGCACAGACGGGTCTGAGCATCGAGCAGATGGATGTGATCGAATTGAATGAAGCGTTTGCGGCGCAGGCGCTGGCCGTCACGCGCGACTTGGGCCTGGCTGACGACGCGGCCCACGTGAACCCGAATGGCGGCGCGATTGCCATCGGCCATCCGCTGGGCGCATCCGGTGCGCGCCTGGTGATGGCGGCCCTGAACCAGCTGGAACGAACGGGCGGGCGCTATGCGCTGTGCACCATGTGCATCGGCGTGGGGCAGGGTATTGCTGTCGTCATTGAACGCGTATAAACGAGTAAAAACAAAGTAAAAATACAAAAGGCGCAGGCTCATAAAAAAGCGCCAACCCTACATTGACCGTAGTGCCAACCTGGTGGAGACCACAATGATTGCCAATATTTTCAAGAAAACCCTGATCGCCGGCGTGCTGGCCATGTCCGCCGCAGGCGCGTATGCGGCCGATAATATCAAGATCGGTTCCGTGCTGTCGGTCACGGGACCAGCCGCTTTTTTGGGCGATCCGGAGCTGAAAACCCTGCAACTGTATATTGAGAAAATCAATGCCGCTGGCGGCGTGCTGGGGCGCAAGCTGGAACTGGTGCACTACGATGATGGCAGCGACGCCGCCAAGGCCAACGGTTTTACCAAGCGCCTGATCGAGTCCGACAAGGTCGATGTGCTGATCGGCGGCACCACCACCGGCGCGACGATGGCGATGGCACCGCTGGTGGAGCGCGCCAGCATACCGTTCATTTCGCTGGCGGGCGCTGTGGTCATCATCGATCCGGTAAAAAAATGGGTCTTCAAGACGCCGCATACGGACCGTATGGCGGCCGAGAAGGTGTTCGAGGACATGAAGAAGCGCGGCATCAGCAAGGTCGGCCTGCTGTCGGAAACGAGTGGCTTCGGCGCCTCGGGCCGCAAGGAATCGCAGATCGTCGCCTCGAAATATGGCATTACCCTGGTGGCCGATGAAACCTACGGGCCGAAAGACACGGACATCACGGCGCAGCTCACGCGCATCAAAAATACCGCCGGCGTGCAAGCCGTATTCGTCTTCGGCCTGGGCCAGGGGCCGGCGGTGGTGACCAAGAACTACGGCCAGCTGGGCATGTCCGCGCTGCCGCTGTACCAGTCGCATGGCGTGGCGTCAGACGAGTATCTGAAATTGTCGGGCAAGGCCGCCGAAGGCGTGCGCCTGCCGACGCCAGCGCTGCTGATCGGTGCCATGCTGCCCGATAGCGACGCGCAAAAGGCCATCGTGGTCGGCTACGACAAGACGTATAAAGAGCGCTACAAGATCGATCCGTCGACCTTCGGCGGCTATGCGCTCGATGCCCTGAACCTGTCTGTGGATGCGATCAAGCGCGCCGGGGGAACGGAGCGCGAAAAAGTGCGCACGGCACTGGAGCAGACCAAGGGTTTTGTCGGCACGACCGGTGTCTTCAACATGTCGGCCAAGGACCACATGGGCCTGGACCTGTCGGCGTTCCGCATGGTGGAAGTGAAGAACGGCGAATGGCAATTGTCGAAGTGATGTTCGAAATAATGTAAGCCAGAAGTACCCGCGCGGGCTGCCCTCGAAGGCCGTCCGCGCACAGCCGAACATAATGGAGACACCATGGAAGTCGCTCAATTTCTGCAATTTTTGTATTCGGGGATGACGGTCGGTTCCGCCTACGCGCTGGCGGCGCTGGGCTTTACCATCATCTACAACACCAGCGGCGTGATCAACTTCGCCCAGGGCGAATTCATCATGCTGGGCGGGATGCTGGCCGCCGTGATGTCGGCCGCCGGCGTGCCGCTGCCGCTGGCCATCATCCTGGCCGTCATCGCTACGGGCTTGGTAGGCCTGTTGATGGAAAAAACCGTGATCGAACCGGCGCAAAATGCACAGGTCATCACCCTGTTGATCATCACCATCGGCGCCTCGCTGGTGCTGCGAGGCCTGGTGCAAATCTGGCTGGGCAAGGATACGCATACGCTGCCTGCCTTTTCCGGCGATGCGCCGATCGAATTTTTGGGCGCCAGCCTGCTGCCGCAAAGCCTGTGGGTGCTGGGCGTGACGGTCGTCATCGTGCTGGTGCTGGGCTGGTTCTTCGGCCGTACCTTGATGGGCAAGGCCATGCTGGCCACCTCGCACAACAAGCTCGCTGCGCAACTGGTGGGCATCAACACGCGCAAGGTGCTGCTATTTTCCTTCGGCTTGTCAGCCTTGCTGGGCGCGGCGGGCGGCATCCTGGTCGCACCGATCACCTACACCTCGTATGACGCCGGCATCATGCTGGGCCTGAAAGGCTTTGTCGCCGCCGTACTCGGTGGCCTCGGCGGCGGTGCCGGTGCGATTGCCGGTGGCCTCATTCTCGGCATTGCCGAAGCCATGACGGCCGGCTACATCTCCTCGGCCTACAAGGACGCCGTGCCTTTCGTGCTGATCCTGCTGATCCTGTTCTTCCTGCCGCAAGGCTTGTTTGGCGCCAAAAACTCGGAGCGTGTATGAAGACGCAGTTGCGCACATTCTTTACCCGCTCGCGCCACGGCGGCTTGCTGTTGCTGGCGCTGGTGCTGGCCATCCTGCCGCTGTTCTTCACGAATGCGTTCTACTATGACGTTGCGATCCGCATTGCGCTTAACGCCATCGTCGTTATCGGCCTGAATCTCCTGATGGGCTATACGGGCCAGATCAGCCTGGGTCACGCGGGTTTCTACGGCCTGGGCGCGTATGCCTCGGCCGTGCTGACCACGCACTACAGCTGGCCACCGCTAGCTGCCCTGGCGGCAGGTGCCGTCGCCACAGGCTTGCTGGCGCTGCTGCTGGCGCGCCCCGTATTGAAGCTCAAGGGCCACACCCTGGCCATGGCGACTCTGGGCCTGGGCATCATCATTTCCATCGTCATCAACAACGAGACGCAATGGACGGGCGGCCCCGATGGGATAGGTGTGTCCGCCTTCACGCTGGTCGGCCTGGAAATCGCCGGTGAGAAAGCGTGGTACCTGGTCTGCGCCGTACTGCTGTTACTGGTCACCTGGCTGGCCCTGAACCTGATCGATTCGCCCGTCGGGCGCGCACTGCAGGCCATCCACGGCTCGGAAGTGGCGGCCCGCGTGGTGGGCGTCGATACTACGCGCTTCAAGGTGCGCGTGTTCGTGCTGTCGGCCGTCATTGCCAGCATCGCAGGAAGCATCAGCGCTCATTACATCGGTTTTATTACCCCCAACCTGTCCGGCTTCTTCCACTCGATCGAGCTGGTGACGATGGTGGTGGTCGGTGGCATGGCGTCGATCTTCGGCTCCATCATCGGGGCGGCCCTGCTGACGATTTTGCCGCAGCTGCTGTCAAGTTTTGAAGGCTGGGAAACGGTGGTCTTCGGCGTGATCCTGATGGCCACCATGATCTTTATGCCCAAGGGGCTCGTACCTAGCCTGGCCAGCCGTTCGCGCAAACGGGCAGGAGTGCCGCAGGCACCCAAAGCCCCCGACGGCGCGGAAAAACTACCGGTGCAGGAGGCATGAAATGCTGACGATTAATAATCTGAGCAAGAGTTTTGGCGGTGTGCACGCGGTGCAGGATGTGAGCTTCACCGTCAAGCAGGGCAATATCCACTCCGTGATCGGTCCCAATGGCGCCGGCAAGACGACCTTGTTCAATTTGATCACGGGTGTGTATACGCCGAGCAAAGGCCAGATCTTGCTCAATGGCGAGAACGTGGCCGCCATGTCGCCCGATGCGCTGGCGCGGCGCGGCATGAGCCGCACCTTCCAGAATCTGCAGGTATGCATGAATATGACGGCCATCGACAATGTGATGGTGGGCGCGCATTTGCGCCTGAACCAGAACCTGTTCGCCTGCATGCTGCGTTTGCCGTCCGTGCGTCGCGCCGACGCAGCTTGCCGCGACGAGGCGGCGGGCCTGATGGAGTTTGTCGGCGTAGGTCGGCATATCGATGACGAGGCGGGCCAGATGTCTTATGGTGCGCTGAAACGTCTGGAAATCGCCCGCGCGCTGGCGGCCAAGCCGAAGGTGCTGCTGCTCGATGAACCGGCCGCTGGCCTGAACCACACGGAGACGGGCGAGATCGAAGCCTTGATACGCAAGGTGGCGCAATCGGGCGTGACGGTGGTGCTGGTCGAGCATGACATGAAACTGGTGATGAACCTGTCGGACCATATCCTGGTGCTCGACTATGGCAAGAAGCTGGCCGAAGGGACCGCCGCCGAAGTGCGCGCCAATCCCGACGTGGTGGCGGCGTATTTGGGAGTGGCTGCATGAAGCACGAAAAAAATCAGGAAAAACCTCAAACACCGCTGCTACTCGATATCAAAGGGCTGACCAGTCATTATGGCCGTATCCAGGCCCTGCACGGCATCGACCTGCAGGTGCGCCAGGGGCAACTCGTGGCGCTGGTGGGTGCCAATGGTGCCGGCAAGACGACCTTGCTGCGTGCCATCTCTGGCGTGCAGCCGATCAGCGCCGGCAGTATTGTCTTTTCCGGCGAGGACGTCAGCCGCATGAGCGCCGACAGGCGCGTGCGCGCCGGCATTTGCCAGGTGCCGGAAGGGCGGCAAGTGTTCGGCCCCATGACGGTGGAAGACAATCTGCGCCTGGGCGCTTTTACACGCCCCGCGCAGGACGTGGCGGGCGACATGGAGCGCATGTATGGCCTGTTCCCGATTTTGAAGGAAAAGCGGCTGCTGCTGGCCGGGACCTTATCGGGCGGGCAGCAGCAGATGCTGGCCATGGCGCGCGCACTGATGGGCCGTCCACAACTGCTGCTGCTCGATGAACCGAGCATGGGCCTGGCGCCGCTCCTGATCGCGGAAATCTTCCGCATCGTGGCCGAACTGCGCGACCAGGGCATCACCATCTTCCTCGTCGAGCAGAACGCGCACGCCGCCCTGTCGATCGCCGACGTGGGCTATGTGATCGAGACTGGGGCGATCATCTTGTCCGGCCCCGGTCCCGAGTTGCTGCACAACGAGCAAGTACAAAGCGCCTACCTGGGTATGTGAAGACGTAGGTCGGATTAGCGCTTGCGCGTAATCCGACATCAGCCGCTACGGCTGGCAATAATGTTTTGGAGAGCAACATGGTCAAAGTCTACGAAATCAATGGCGTCACCCCCGTCGTCCACCCCAGCGCTTATGTGCACCCGTCAGCCGTGCTGATCGGCGACGTCATCGTTGGCCCGCGCTGCTATATCGGCCCGCTGGCCTCGATCCGTGGCGACTTCGGTCGATTGATCCTGGAAGAGGGCGCGAACTTGCAGGATACCTGCGTCATGCACGGCTTCCCTGGCTGCGACACGGTGGTCGAAGTCGATGGCCATATCGGCCATGGCGCCGTACTGCACGGCTGCCGCATCGGCCGCAATGCGCTGGTGGGCATGAACGCCGTGGTCATGGACAACGCCATCATCGGCGCGGAATCCATCGTCGCGGCCATGAGTTTCGTCCGCGCGGGCATGATCGTTGCGCCGCGCAGCATGGTGGTGGGCACGCCGGCCAAGATCATCCGCGCGCTGACAGACGATGAAATCAAATGGAAAAGTTCGGGCACGGGCCAGTACCACGAACTTGCCGTTCGCTCGATGCAGACGATGCGCGAGGTGGACGCCCTGACGCAAGTCGAGGCGAACCGCCAACGCCTCAATTTTGAATCCGCACTGCCGCTACACCTGCACAAGAACGCCGCAGCGCAATAAACAATATGGGCGTAGGTCGGATTAGCGGGGCAGCGCCCCGCGTAATCCGACACCACACCAACGTCACCAACACCCTCGTTTTACGGAGAAACCACATGGCTCAAATATCCACCTTGCAAAGCCTGATCGCCGGCCGCTGGCTGGGCGAAAGTGCGGCGGTGCCGCTGCACAACGCTTTGAATAACCGCGTCATTTATCACACGCATGCCGAGAAGATCGACTTCGACGAAGCCGTCACCTATGCCCGCAAGACGGGTGTGCCGGGGCTCATGGCGCTGGACTTCCAGCAGCGCGCCGCGCGCCTGAAGGCCTTGGCCTTATATCTGGTCGAGCGCAAGGAAGAGCTGTATGCGATTTCGCATCTGTCAGGCGCCACGCGCGCCGATAGCTGGGTCGATATCGAAGGCGGCACGGGCACCCTGTTCGCCTACGCCAGCATGGGCAGCAACGAGCTGCCGTCGTCGAACGTGCTGCATGAAGGCCCGGCCATTGCGCTGGGTAAAAAAGGCGGCTTTGCCGGCACGCACATTCTGGTGCCGCGCGGCGGCCTGGCCGTGCATATCAACGCCTTCAATTTTCCCATATGGGGTTTGCTGGAAAAATTTGCGCCGAGTTTTCTCGCTGCCATGCCCTGTATCGCCAAGCCGGCCACGGCGACCAGTTACCTGACGCAGGCCGTCGTGCGCATGATGCATGAATCAGGCCTGCTGCCGGCCGGCAGTATTCAACTGGTGATCGGCTCCACAGGCGACCTGCTGGACCGCTTGAATGGCCAGGACTTCGTCACGTTTACAGGATCGGCCGCTACGGCCGCCAAGCTGCGCACCAATCCGAACCTGATCGCCCAGTCCGTACCCTTTAACGGCGAAGCCGATTCGCTCAATTGTGCCATCCTGGCGCCGGACGTCACGCCCGAGGACATGGAATTTGACCTGTTCGTCAAGGAAGTCGTGCGAGAAATGACGGGCAAGTCGGGCCAAAAATGCACGGCCATCCGCCGCATCATCGTGCCTGAGCACCTGCTGGATGCCGTCGGCACGCGCTTGCGCGAACGCCTGGCCAAGGTGGTGGTGGGCGACCCGTCCATCGAAGGCGTACGCATGGGCGCGCTGGCCTCGAAGGAACAGCAAAGCGATGTGGCGGAGCGTGTCGCCACGCTGTCGCAGCATAATGAGGTGGTGTTCGGCGCGGCCGACGGCTTCAATCCGCTTGGCGATGGTGCCCTTGACGGCAGCTTCTTCTCGCCGACCTTGCTGCTGTGCCGCGATGCCTTCGCTAACGACGCCGTACATGACGTGGAAGCGTTTGGTCCCGTCAGCACCATGATGGGCTACCACGATATCGACGCAGCGCTGGCTCTCGCCGCGCGCGGCAAGGGTAGCCTGGTGAGCACCCTGGTGACGCGCGATCCGAGGATCGCTGCGCGTGTGGTGCCGCAAGTGGCGGCCACGCATGGCCGCGTGCACGTGCTCGAGCGCGTGGCTTGCGTCGATTCGACCGGCCATGGTTCGCCATTGCCACAATTGAAGCACGGTGGCCCTGGCCGCGCAGGCGGCGGTGAAGAGTTGGGCGGCGTGCGCGCCGTGCGCCACTATCTGCAGCGGGCTGCGGTGCAAGGTTCGCCGACCATGCTGGCGGCGATCACGGGCGAATACGTGCGCGGCGCAGATGTCAATGAAAGCCCGATCCATCCGTTCCGCAAGCACTTCGAAGACTTGAAGACGGGCGACTCGCTGCTCACGCACCGCCGCACCGTCAGCGAAGCGGACATCGTCGCCTTCGGCGGTATCTCGGGCGATTTCTTCTATATGCATTTCGACGAAATCGCGGCCAAGCAATCGCAGTTCGGCAAGCGCATCGCCCATGGCTACTTCGTGCTGTCGGCCGCTGCCGGCCTGTTCGTCTCGCCCGGTGTCGGCCCGGTGCTGGCCAACTATGGCCTCGATAACCTGCGCTTCGTCGCGCCCGTCGCCATTGGCGACACCATTCGCGCCCGCCTGACCTGCAAACGCAAGGTTGACCGCAACCGCAAGGACGTGTTTGGCGTGGGCCAGGGCGTGGTGGCCTGGGACGTGCAGGTGAGCAACCAGAATGAGGAACTGGTCGCCAGCTACGACATTTTGACCCTGGTATCGAAGCGTGAGTAAACGTTAGCAAGCCCGAACCTGCGCCGCCTGCGCCGTCCGAGTTTTTCACCTTGAGCCAGTATACGGATTCGGCCGGCAAGGCGCTCTTCAGGCCGGCTTGCTGCCGGCAGGGACGAGCACTGGCAGCCTGCCGCGTTAGATGCGTTATGGACGTTATGCGCGCTGGGCAAATGTGCCCGCGCCGCTGACATGACGAGGCAAATGGCTGTCGAACAGGTCGATGCCGGGCATACAGCTAATTGTTTATTTAGTTATTAAAATATATATTGAAAAATGTGAAAATTACAATGAAAGTGTGGTTTTTCCGGCCTGCTCTTTAGACAAAATCCTCTAGAAAGCATGTTTTTTCGGTAAAAAATGGCAAAATCGGTAATTGCCTTAGGAAAACTTTTCAAAGTAGCGATTTTCTCTGTAGCATGGGCTGGCTAAAAGGTCACATCGCCAGTCACGCCATGCTCAGCGACGGTGGTGCAAAAAAGGACCCGGTCCGTGATGGCCGGCAAGCCATCGGCCACGAGCCTAATTCCACGATTAACATTCTTTGCTACGGGTATTTAATTACTATGAATAAACACGTCCTGATTTTTCTGCTGGCCATGCCTCTGGCCATCAGCCATGCCTATGCCGAAGATGCTGCCAGCGGCCCGACCGTCAAGATCAGCGGTTTTGGTACCGCCGCGCTGACCGTGGCCGATACTGACAACGCACAGTTCGCGCGTCCGAATCAGGCTGCTGGCGCGGGCCGCACTGCCCGCACCGGCGTCGATTCCAATCTGGGCTTGCAGGCCAATGTCACAGTCAATCCATGGCTGTCGGCCACCGTGCAAGGCTTGGTGCGCAAGGATGGCGAGGATGATTTCGGCGCCGAACTGGCATGGGCCTTCGCCAAGGCCAAGGTGTCGGACAGCTTCAGCGTGCGCGTCGGCCGCATGGGCCTGCCCGTGTTCATGATTTCCGATTACCGTAACGTGGGCTATGCCAACACCATGCTGCGTCCACCGGGCGAAATGTATTCGCAGGTGCCGCTCAACAGCATCGACGGCATCGACGGCACTTACCAGTTCAGCCTCGGTGACACCAACATCACCAGCCAACTGGCACTGGGCCGTACCAAGGCTACCCTGGCCACCGGCCCCAACTCCACCGTGCATGTGGAAGGCAAGTCCATCGTCGCACTCAATCTGGTGGCAGAACATGGCCCCGTGACCCTGCGTTTCGGTCGCGCCGAAACCAAGCTGACCATCAATGATTCCGCCAGCCAGAATGCGCTGATGGAGGGCTTGCGCGCCGCCGGTGCTGGCTACAAGTTTGCCCAGTTGGGCGTACTGGCCGATGCGCTGGAGGTGAAGAACAAGAAAGCTTCGTTTACTTCCATCGGCCTGGGCCTGGACTGGAACGATATCCTGGTGCAGTCCGAGTACGCCAAGCGCAAGACGGATAGTTACGTCAGCGACAGCACCTCGTGGTATGTGATGGCGGCCTACCGGATCGGCGCCTTTTTGCCGTATTACAGCCATGCCAGCCTGAAGGCTGATGATCGCGTGAACAACACCGTACCGGCAGCTTGCCCGCCCGGCTATCCTGCCGCTTGTACGCCGACCTTGCGCGCGCTGTCGGCCGGCGTCAACACCATGGCTTACACACGCAATCAGCTGGAGCAATCGACGGACAGCATTGGCGTGCGCTGGGACTTCCACCGCTCGGCGGCGTTGAAGGTACAGATCGACCGCATCAAACCTAAGAACGGCCAGGGCTTGTTTGTACAAGCCAAGCCAGGTTTCAGCGGCCCCGTGACGGTGGTTGCCGCCGCCATCGATTTCGTTTTTTAAGGAGCGCAGCATGAAACCATTTATCTTGCATGTAGCTACCCTGCTGGCCTTGTCGATTAACGTTCCCGCCATGGCCGAAGTGGTCGTGGTGGTCAATGCCAAGAGCGCTGCTGGCGCCATGACGAATGATCAGATAGCCCAATTCTTTCTCGGCAAATCGACGGCCATGACGCCGATCGACCAGCCGGAAGGCGCTCCCGTGCGCGCAGAGTTCTACAAGAAGGTGACGGACAAGGAACCGTCGCAAGCGAAAGCCCTGTGGTCCAAGCTGGTTTTCACGGGCAAGGCGACCTTGCCGAAGGAAGTGGCCAATAGCGCAGAGGTGAAAAAGGCCGTGGCTGCCGATCCGAAAGCCATCGGCTACATCGAGAAGAGCGCGCTCGATGGCACGGTGAAAGCGGTGCTGACCACGCCATAAAGCAGTAGCGACGGCATGCCCTGGCGCATGTCGTCTTTTGCACCAGATAACATCAGGAGACAGCAATGAGCATCAAACGCAAGATATGGGCGCTGCCTGTCGTCTCGGCCGTAATTTTTGGGCTGGGTCTGGCCGTCAGCGCTTATCTGTCGACGGCCGCGCTCAATTCCATCCACGCCACCGAAAGCGCCGACTATCCCGTGCTTGACATGGCCAAGTCGCTGACCCTGGATGTGGTCGCCGTCGGTGACGCCCTGCGCGATGCTGTCAGTGAAGGCGACAAAGAGCGTATCGGCCAAGTCGGCGGCCAGGCAGTCAAGCTGCGCGCCAAGCTGGGTGACTTTGCGGCGATTGCCGGCCAGCGCGAGCATGGCCAGCGCCTTGCCAAGGAATTCGATGCCTACTACGCGCCTGCGCTGAGCGCAGCGCGCATCATGCTGGAAATGGAAGAGGGCGATCCGCAGGCGACCGTGGCGCGCATGCAAGTCGCGCTGGCGGTGCTCAACAAAGATCTGGCGAAGACTAACGAAGAGGCGCAATTGCAGTTCAAAGAGGGCATAGAACGCAGCGCGGCCAATGTGCGCCATGCGCTCAATACCAGCATCGCCGTGGCGCTGGCCGTGATCGTCTGTCTGGTGGCTGTGTCGCATTTCGTCGTGCGCGCCATCTGGCAGCAACTGGGTGGTGAACCCGAATATGCGCGCCAGATCGCGCGCGCTGTTGCCGACGGCGACTTGTCCATGCAGATCGTCACCGAAGCGGGTGACCATGGCAGCCTGCTGGCGGCACTCAAGGACATGCGCGCCAAATTGGGTGGCATGGTGTCCGACATCAAGGCGTCGGCCGAAACCATCCAGGTGGCCAGCGCCGAAATCGCACAGGGCAATGCAGACCTGGCCGCGCGCACGGAATCGCAGGCGGGTAGCCTGGACCAGACGGCGCGCAGCATGGACAGTCTGACGACGACCGTGCGCGACAACGCCGCCAACGCAGGACAGGCGCATGAATTGGTGGTGTCGGCATCCGCAGTGGCGGTCAAAGGTGGGCAAGTGGTCAGCCAGGTAGTGAGCACCATGGGCGAGATCAACGATTCATCCAGACGCATCGTTGACATCATCGGCGTCATCGATGGCATCGCCTTCCAGACCAATATCCTGGCTCTGAATGCGGCCGTGGAAGCGGCGCGCGCTGGCGAGCAGGGGCGCGGCTTTGCCGTGGTGGCCTCCGAAGTGCGCAACCTGGCGCAGCGCAGCGCGGCCGCGGCGCGCGAGATCAAACAATTGATCGGCGATTCGGTGGCGAAAGTAAATGTGGGCTCGAAGCTGGTCGACGAGGCGGGGCTGACCATGGGCCAGATCGTCGATTCCGTGAAAAAAGTGGCCGACATCATGGCCGAGATCAGCGCAGCGAGCCAGGCGCAAAGTGCAGGCATTGGCGATATCGGCGTGGCCATCGGCAATATGGATCAAATGACGCAGCAAAATTCCGCACTGGTGGAAGAGGCGTCGGCAGCGGCCGAATCACTGCAGGATCAGGCCGTGCAACTGGGCACGGCGCTGGCCGTGTTCAAGCTGGCGCAAGGTAGCCTGGAACCGATCGCCAGCGTGCCGGTGGGACGGCGGCTTGGCTTGTCGAGGGCGGCTTAGGCCTGCAGCCCGAACGGATCGTCGATGCTGCGCGCCGGTTCGGTGAACCAGCGTGGACCGTTTTGCGTCATGTAGAAATGGTCTTCGTGACGTATGCCGAATTGCCCAGGGATGCAGATCATCGGTTCGTTCGAGAAACACATGCCGACGTCGAGCGGCGTGGTGTCATTTCCCACCAGGTAAGGCCATTCGTGGATATCGAGGCCGATGCCGTGGCCCGTGCGGTGCGGCAGTCCCGGCAGCTTGTAGCCCGGGCCAAAGCCGTCCGCTTCCAGCGACGCGCGCGCGGCGCGGTCCACGTCGCCGCAGGGCACGCCCAGCTGGGCAGCGGCGAAGGCGGCTGCCTGCGCTGCCTTTTCGCTATTCCATACGCTGCGCTGGCGCTCGCTGATGGCGCCAAACACATAGGTGCGCGTGATGTCGGAGATGTAGTTCATCACCTGGCAACCCGTGTCGATCAACACCGTGTCGCCCGCTTTCAACGTTTGCACATAGTTCACGCCATGCGGGTAGGCGGTCGCTTCGCCGAACAGCACGATGCAAAAATACGAGCGCGGCGCTCCCACTTTGCGGTGCGCTCGCTGGATGAATTCTTCCACTTCCAGCGTCGTGATGCCTTCATGCAGCATGCTGGCCGTAGCTACGTGCACGGCCAGGGTCATGTCCATCACGCGCTGCATGAGGGCGATTTCCGCCTGTGACTTGCGGCTGCGGCAGTACGCGGTGACGGCGCGTGCATTTTCCAGCGCGTAGCCGGCGGCCAGTGGCGCGATGCCATCGTAGATGAAGAAGGCGGCGCTTTCGCAGATGCCCACGCGTGGCCGCTGGTGCGCGTCCTGCGCCACTCCCATGCGCGCCAGCACATCGACGAACAGCTGGTAGGGACTTTCATGCTCTTCCCAGCAGTTGACACGGCCTTCGACCAGCATGAAGCCTTGCAAGGTAGTTTCCTCGAAGGCGGGGGCAATGTATTCGATCTCTCCGCTGGCCGGCACGATGGCACCGACCATGCGTTCGCTGGCATACCATTTGGTGCCCGTGAAATAGGTGAGGTTGGCGCCCGCGTTCAGGTAGATCGCGGCGATGCCCTGTTCGCGCATGAAGGCTTGCGCCTTGGCGATGCCTTGGGCATGTTCGTCCTTGCTGATAGCAAGCATACCGCCCGTCATGTCTGACAGCGATGCCAATGCCTGTTCTATGGAAGTGCCACCTATGCTCATGCAAGCTCCTTTGCTCGATGCTGAATTTGGAATGCGGGCATGATATCAGTTCGCAGTTCGCAGTTCGCAGTTCGCGCCTTTCGGCTTGAAGCTGGCTGACGGCCGTGAGCTTGCGCCTGGCACCTTGCATCCGAGCCTTGCTCTAGCCCTGGCGTGGGACCGCATCAAGCTGATCAACATTATCTGTACTTACACGGAGCTGACCCTGCTGCTGGAAGCGTCGCAGACGGGTGCCGCTTATTCCGTATTGTCGAAAATCGTCGCGCAATGAAAAACGCCCCGCTTGCGCGATGCAGCGGGGCGCTTGCGCGCGCAAGCGCGGATTATTTTTCCAGCTGGGTGCGCACGCGGGCGATCGCGGCGCGTACCTGGCGCGGCGCGGTGCCGCCCACGTGGTCGCGCGCGGCGACGGAGCCTTCCAGGGTCAGCACTTCGAATACGTCTTCACCGGTCAGCGGGGAAAACGCGCGCAGCTGGTCCAAGGTCAGGTCGGCCAGGTCGCAACCGGCATCGACGCAGGCGCGCACGGCCAGGGCCACCGCTTCATGCGCGTCGCGGAACGGCAAGCCCTTCTTGACCAGGTAGTCGGCCAGGTCGGTCGCCGTGGCGTAGCCTTGCAGGGCCGCCGCGCGCATCGCTTCCGGTTTCACCGTGATGCCACCGGCCATGTCGGCGAAGATGCGCAGCGTGTCGATGACGGTGTCGACGGTATCGAACAGCGGTTCCTTGTCTTCCTGGTTATCCTTGTTGTAGGCCAGTGGCTGGCCTTTCATCAGAGTCAGCAGGCCGATCAGGTGGCCATACACGCGGCCCGTCTTGCCACGCGCCAGTTCCGGCACGTCCGGGTTTTTCTTTTGCGGCATGATCGACGAGCCGGTGCAGAAGCGGTCGGCGATGTCGATGAAGCCGATGCGCGGGCTCATCCAGATCACCAGTTCTTCTGCCATGCGCGACACGTGCATCATCAGTACGGCGGCAGCGGCGCAAAATTCGATGGCGAAATCACGGTCCGAAACGGCATCGAGCGAGTTGTGGCAGACATCGTCGAAGCCCAGCGTCTTGGCCACGCGCAGGCGGTCGATAGGGAAGGTGGTGCCGGCCAGGGCTGCGGCGCCCAGCGGCAAGCGATTGACGCGCTTGCGGCAATCGGCCATGCGTTCGGCATCGCGGCCGAACATTTCCACGTAGGCCAGCATGTGATGACCGAAGGTGATCGGCTGGGCCACCTGCATGTGGGTAAAGCCCGGCATGATGGTGTCGGCATGTTGCTCGGCCAGATCCGTCAGCGCGCTGCGCAACGTCGCCAGCAGAGCGGTGATGTCGTCGATGGCGGAACGCACGTACAGGCGGATGTCGGTGGCCACTTGGTCGTTGCGCGAACGGCCCGTGTGCAAGCGCTTGCCCGCATCGCCTACCAGTTCGGTCAGGCGCTTTTCGATATTGAGGTGGACATCTTCCAGGTCCAGCAGCCATTCGAACTGGCCGGTGGCGATTTCCTGCGAGATTTGCGCCATGCCGCGCTCGATTTGCGCGTAATCGGCCGGGCTGATGATGGCTTGCGCATGCAGCATTTCCGCATGGGCCAGCGAACCTTCGATGTCGAACAGCGCCAGGCGCTTGTCAAAAAATACAGAAGCTGTGTAACGCTTGACGAGGTCCGAGACCGGTTCGGAAAACCGGGCCGACCAGGCTTCGCCCTTTTTGGAGAATTGATCAGTCATGAAAGAAGTCCTTTAGTGTGGGGCGATTATAAACAAGGTTGGCCGGCGGTAGGGCTTTTAGGGGCTTGCAGGGCGCTGAAATGGTCAGCAATGGGGCTGGCAAGCCTCAAATGTCACGCTGCGGGCGCTATTGCGCGTTTCATCCCTTCTTTTTGTATTCTGTCCCGCGAAGTGCGCGTTTTGTCGCAAGCCGATGGTGATTCCAGGAGCATCGGCCTACAGTTCAAGCATTGCAGGACAAACGGCAACGCCCCTTAACCTGAAGGAAAATAACATGAACATCATGAAAAACATGGAAGCCATCTTCGTTGCCATCATCGCCATCGCCGCTGCCACCAGCCTGGCCACTGCCGCCGTGCCGAAGTTCCGTGCTGCGCCGTCATCGATCGCTGCCAGCGCCGATCAAGCTACCATGCACACCGTCCATGTCAGCGCCAAGCGACTGACTGCGCAAGAAAAAGCCGCACTGTAAGCACGGCCAGGAAATGCAGGTAGTACGGGCAGGGCGGCAGCAGTAGTGCTACACAGCAACGCCTGGTCGGGCGTAAAAAAGGCCATGCGCACTGGGTGTCGTCATGGCCGGGATTTTTACTGCCAGTGCATCAGGCAGGGGGGAATCAGGAGTAGCAGTGCGAGCGCCAGGTAAATCAGTTGCAGCGGAATCATCCACTTGGCCCAGGTAATCCACGGCACGCGCGCCAGCGCCAGCACGCCGACAGTGATGCCGGAGGTCGGGATCATCGGTGTGGTGAATTCGCCGAACTGGAAAGCCAGAATGGCGGTCTGGCGCGTCACGCCCACCAGGTCCGCCAGCGGCGCCATGATGGGCATGGTCAGCGCAGCCTGGCCGCTGCCAGAATGGATGAAGAAGTTGATCACCGACTGCATGAAGAACATCTTTTGCGCGGCAAAGACAGGGCTCGACGAGGCCACCAGGGGCGTGAGCGCATGCAGCATGGTGTCGATGATCTGCGCGTCGCGCGCCAGTATCATGGTGCCGCGCGCCAGCGCAATGACCAGCGCCACGCTGACCATGTCGCGCGCGCCTTGCACGAAAGAGGCCACCAGGCTGTCCATGTCGAGCCGTCCCACCAGGCCGACGACGATGGCCATGACCAGAAACAGCGCGGCGATTTCATCGATGAACCAGTCGTACTTGACGACGCCGACGACCATCGTCAGCAAGGTCGCCATGAAAATCCACAGCACTGCGCGGTGCGTGCGGGTCATGCCGGCAAAGCTGTCCAGGTCCATCGAGTGTTCGCTGCGTTTTTCGATATCGAGCAGATAGGTCGGGCTTTTTTCCGGATGGCGCTTGATGCGCGCCGCGTACCACATCAGGAACACGATGCTGACAGCGGTGGCGATGGCCCACACGATCAAGCGGTAGCCGATACCGGAAAAGATAGGCACGCCGGCGATACCCTGCGCGATACCGACGTTGAACGGGTTCAGGAAGGCGGCTGAAAACCCCACCTGCGAGCCGATGAAGGGGATCGACACGCCCGTGATGGTGTCATAGCCCAGGGCCAGCGCCAGCGGCACGAAGATCAGGATGAAGGGGATCGCTTCTTCGTTCATGCCGAAGGTGGCGCCGCCGAGGGAAAACATGGTGAAGAAGACGGGAATGATGGCGGCCCGCACGAAGCGCGAACTGGTATGCGCCTTGGCGATGGCCTTGATCAGCGAATCGAACGCTTCCGTCTTTTGCAGCACGGCGAAGGCGCCGCCGACGATCAGCACGAAGCCGATGATCAGGCTGGCGTCGACGAAGCCCTTGATGGGCGCCATCATCAGCGCGGCCAGACCTTGCGGCTTGTTATCCACATAGTGAAACGTGCCGGGAATGATCAGCTGCTTGCCGTTGACCAGTTGCGTGTCGAATTTCCCGCCTGGCACCAGCCATGTCGCTACGGCGATCATGGCCAGGATGGCGCATAGCAGGACGAAGGTGTTGGGGAGCTTGAATTTTTTCATGGGTGTCATTTATTGGCTCAGTAGGCTACCGCCACGGAAGGCGACGGCGCCGGCGACCTTGCCGACGTTCATGCCACGCAAGACGTGGCGGTGGGCACTGCGCGCAAAGAAGACACCGGCGACGCTGCAGCGCAAGGTCGTCGTCGTGCCGCTGACGGGATCGATCAGGTCGGCCAGCGCATCGCCGGCGGCCAGCACTTCGCCCATTTCGCGCAGATACACCAGTACGCCGTGATGTGGCGCGAGGATAGGCTCCACCCCGGCCAGCGGCGTCGGCTGGCATTGCGGCGCGGGCAGGTCGTCGCCGGCGCCGGCTAGCTCCAGCACGCCCTCGATGGCGAGGAAGCGCAGCAGGGCGGTGGCATCGCGTTCTGCCAGCGCATAGCTCACTTCCACTTCGCCGCGCAATTCAATGGTACTCGACAGGCAGGCGGCGGGAATCGGATAGCGTCCCTTGAAATGTGCGTCGAGGTCCCACCACAGGCGGCTGCAGGCTTCGTCGAACGGTTCTTCGCCGGCTGCCAGTTCGAGCAGCACGGCGCGCGCGCCTAGCAGTGCGGACAGGGGCGCGATCTGCGCCGCCAGCGGCGTGCCTGTATAGATATGCAGGGCCGCTTCGTTGTCGCAATGCAGGTCAAGCACAATGTCGGCATCGATAGCCATGCCCAGCAAGGTCTTTTTCAGCGTCTCCGCATCCGTGCCCGGTCGCCAGGCAGCGACAGCGTCGCGTGCGTGCTGGCGTATCAGCGCCACGTTGGCCTTTGCATCCTGTCCCAGCTGGCCATCGAGCGTGGTTTTCAGTTCATCTGCCACGTGGCGGTAGGCGCGGTTGAAGTTGATGCCAGTGGTCAGGTCGAAGCGACCGAACGGCGCGCCATGGATGGCTTGCGCCAGGCCGATGGGATTGGCAGCCGGTACCAGTATCACTTCGCCGTGGATCTTGCCCGCCGCCTCCAGCGCCAGCAGTTCGCGGCGCAAAAATTGCGCTACCAGCATGCCCGGCACTTCGTCCGCGTGCAGCGCCGCCTGAATATAGACCTTTTTGCCGCTGCGGCTGTCAGCCGCCGCCGTGCCAAAGTGAAAGCTGCTCAACTGGCAGGATACGCTGGCGTGCGCGGTGGAGATGGGGTGCTGTCGTACTTGCATGGTGAATTCGCCCCAAAACGGAGCGCGGTTGATGGATTTCGGTCGATTATGTAGCATTATTTTCACGAAGTAAATCAATGAAAATCCTGTTACAAATAATTGTTGAGTTTTCTTTTTGATATGCGTAGAGTGAGTCGCAGCGACGCGTTTTCGCCTTTTTATCCCTTTTTCTCGATGCACAAGAACACAGGCCGCCAGTGACATGAAATCATCCGCCAGTGCTGCCCGTAACAGCTCCCGCATGCCAGTGGCCTCCACCCTGTCGTCGCCCGATGCTGCCTTCGCGCAATCGTCGCTGGGGCAAACGCTGATGCACGTGCTGACCAGCGGCTCGACTTCGCAGCGCCAGATCGCCGATTACCTGCTGCGCAACCAGATGCGCGTGACGGCGCTGGGCATCGAGGAACTGGCCGATAGTTGCCAGGTATCGACGGCCACCATCAGCCGCTTCGCGCGTGACATCGGCCAGAAGAATTATTCGGCCATGCGTGGCGCCATGGCTGAAACGCTGCAATCGCTATTGCAGCCAGTCGACAAATTGCGCCGCACGATAGAACGGCGCGTGCGCGCCACATCACCCATCACGGAAAGTCTGGAGTATGCGGCTGCGAACATCGCCGCCACATCCGATGCCCTGTCGCCGCCCGCCATGCAGGCCGTGGTGCGGCGCCTGACGCGCGCCAGGGTAGTGTACGTGATGGGTTTTGGCCTGTCGGCCAACCTGGCGGGCATGCTGGTGCAGCATCTGCAGCCGTTTTGCCCGCATGTGGTCGAAGTGGTGGGCACAGGTGGTTCGGAAGTGGCGGCCGGGCATCTGCTCAACCTGACGTCACAAGACGTGCTGGCGGTGATCTCCTTTCCCCGTTACACGCTCGACTGCATCGGCCTGGCCAGCTTCGCGCGCGACCGCGGCGCCTGCATCGTCGCGCTGACCGACTCTCCCGCGTCGCCGCTGGCCGAACTGGCCGATCACGCGCTGTATGCGCAAAGCACGCACCCTGTCCTGCCCAGCAGTGCCAGCACGGCGCTGGCCATGATCGAGGCGCTGGCCGTGGCGCTGATGGTGTCGAACAAGAAGAACGTTGAAAAAGCGGCCCGCCTGAGCGAAGTCATCGCCGCCTATCTATACGGCGGCGAGCATGGCGTGCCGGGGCCTCGGAAAGCAGTATCGAGGCAACGCAAGGCAGTACAAAAATTATGACAAAAATTAAATATAGACGATTGGGGAGAGTTTCCATGCACATTAAAAGACAAGATGGTGCTTGCGTATTGCCACGCGAATCTGCGCTGGCGCAAGGCGTGCGCCTGGCGCTGGGCGCCTTGAGCGTATCGGCGGCGCTGGGCATGCTGGCCAGCGGCGCACAGGCTCAGGAGCAGGAGCAGGCTGGGGAGCCGGCGCAGAAAAAGATGCAGCGCGTGGAGATCACGGGCTCAGCCATCAAGCGGCTGGAATCGGAGACGGCGCTGCCGGTGCAAGTCATCACGCGCGCCGATATCGAAAAGGCGGGCGTGACGACGGCAGCCGAACTGATGGCGCGCGTCTCGGCCAACGTTGGGGGCTTGACCGATGGCGCCAGCATCAACGTGGGCGGCGACCAGCGCGGCTTCAACAGCGCCAATCTGCGCGGCGTGGGCACCTCGTCCACGCTGGTGCTGCTCAATGGCCGGCGCATGGCGAACTTCGCCTCGCCCGGCGACGATGCGGGCGTGGACTTGAATAACATCCCGGCCGCTGCCCTGCAGCGCGTGGAAGTGCTGCTCGACGGCGCTTCGGCCCTGTATGGCACGGACGCCATCGGCGGCGTCATCAATTTTATAACGCGCAAGGATTACCAGGGCGTGGAACTGAACGCTTACGGCAGCGGCACGCAGGAGGGCGGTGCCGGCAAGCGCACGGCCAGCATCACGGCCGGCACGGGCGACCTGGCTGTGGATGGCTACAATATATTTGCCGTGCTCGACCTGCAAAAAACCGACCGCCTGAACACCTCGCAGCGCAAGTTCATTCCGAACCTGCATGTGCCGGAACGCCTGGGGCATTTGCTGTCCAGTTACACCAGTCCGGCGAATATTCGCCTGAGCCGCGACCAGCGCGACTACCTGCAGGAAAAGGGCTTCCTGCTAAATGGCCAGCCGATCACGAATCGTTTGATCAATCTGTCGATTCCAGGCTGTAGCGGACCGGCCAATGTGTACCTGCCGGCTGGAACGGGTGGTGTCGATGCATGTACCTATAACTACATGGGCGACACCGAACTGTATCCGAAAACGGACAAGCAGAATCTACTGACTCGCGGCGTCCTCAAGTTGAACAACGATCACCAGCTGTATGCGGAGGTGGCGTTGAGCCGCTCGCGCAGCTATTACGTGGGATCGACAGCGCGGCCAGACGGCGAAATCGACGCCAGCATGGTGCCGCAGTTGAACGCCGTCGGCTTGACTGGCACGCTGGCCCTGCGCATACGCCTGAACGAAGCTGGCATGCGCACCAGCGAATTGACCAGCGAAAGCCAGCGTTATGTAGTCGGCGCCACTGGCACTGTCGGCGGCTGGGATTACGATGTGGGCTTGAATCACAGCGTCAACGTGGTCAGGGACAAGGACACGCACGGCTACTTACTGGCCGACCAGCTACAGAAGGGCATCACGGATGGCACCATCAATCCATTCGGCCCGTCTGGCGCGGCCGGCAAGGCGCTGCTCGAGAGCATCCAGGTCAATGACGAAGTACGGCATGCGCGCGGCGTCATGGATGCCCTGGATTTCAAGGTATCGCGTGCCTTGATGCCCATGGGCGGTGGCGACATGGCGCTGGCCGTGGGCGGCGAAGTGCGCCGCGAGCGTACGGATTTCCGGCCATCCGCATTGTTGATGAGTAATAATATTACCAACGATGAAGCGCCAGAAGGGGGCGTGACCACTAGCGACAGTCGCAATGTGCAAGCCGTCTACGGCGAATTGCTGCTGCCGTTTACCAAGCAATGGCAGGCGCAGTTGTCGGGCCGCTACGATCACTACCAGCAGGTCGGTGGCGCCCTCAGCCCCAAGGTGGGCCTGACCTATCTGCCCAGCAAGCAAGTGCTGATGCGCGCTTCGGCCGGCAAGGGCTTCCGCGCGCCGTCGATGTCGGACCTGCACCGTCCTACCGTCTACAGCAGCACGGCGACCTTGCCGGATCCCGTGCTGTGCGCCACCGTGGACAACAATTATGCCGATTGCGCGCAAAACTGGGACACGCGCCGCTACAGCAACGATAAGCTGAAACCGGAGCGCAGCCGCCAGTTCTCGGCCGGCATGGTGCTGGAACCGAGCCAGCACTGGACCTTCAGCTTTGATTACTGGAACATCAAGCGCACGGACCTGATCAGCGAAATCGGCGACGATATCATTCTGGGCAAGCTGGCCAAATACGGCGACCTTGTCCACCGCAACGCTGACAATGAAATCGACTATATCGAGCTGCGCAAGGAAAACCGCGGCGCGCAAAAGGCTGCGGGTCTCGATATTACGGCCGATCTGCATGGCGTGAAAACAGCGTGGGGGCGTTTTGGCGGACACCTGAGCGGCACCTATGTGCTCGACTCGAAAATCCAGACCAGCCCGGGAGACGATTTCATCAGCAATCTGAATGCCTTCGTCACGGATGGCGTGGTACAGCGCTGGCGCCATACGATCACGCTGGACTGGGATAACGGCGCGTATTCGGCCAGCCTGTCGAACACCTATTCGAGCGGCTATGCTGACCAGAATTCGGCCATCAACACGGACGACGGCAGCGTCGTCAAGCCGAACCGGGTGAAGGCCTACACGCTGTGGGACATGTCGGCTGCGTATGCGGTCAGCAAGCAGTTCAAGCTGCGCGCGGGCATACAGAACCTATTCAACACCAGCCCGCCCTACTCGAACCAGGCGTACTTTTTCCTGTCTGGCTATGACCCCAGCTATTCTGACCCGCGTGGCCGGCGTTTCTATGCCAGTGCCAATTACAGCTTCAAATAGGGCCGAAGAGCAGGAGATACCGCAATACCGCTGTCACATGCAGACGGTAATATCGTTTTCGATGGAGTTGGGTTGCAAGCAGCATAGGCAGCAAGGGCGCGCGCCTGTATCAACAAGCGTGCGCCACTTTTCTTGTATTCGAGAGGCATCATGAAATCATCTTCAAGCCTGTATCAGACCTTCCTCGCCGCGCTGCTGTTTGCGCTGGCATTGTGCAGCATCCATGCCGTGGCGGCGCCTGGCGCCAGTGCCATCGGCAGCGCTCCGCAGGGCACCCTCGTCATCATCGGCGGCGGCCTGCGCGCCGACAATGCCGAAGTCTGGCAGCGCATCGTCAAGTTGTCGGGCGGGCCAGGCGCGCGCATCGCCGTGCTGGCCTCGGCCGCGATGAACCCGGAAAAATCGGGTGAAAGCATCATTAAAAAACTCAATCAATATGGTGCCGATGCCTTTTTCGTACCGCTTGCCGTCAAGCTGCCCAATCGCGATTACCGCAAGGCAGCCGAAGATCCGGCCATCGTCACGCAGATCAAGTCGGCCACCGGCATCTATTTTGCGGGCGGCGACCAGGGGCGCATCACGCAAGCGCTGCTGCGCGCGGACGGCAGCCGGACGGCCGCGCTGGAAGCTATTTGGTCGGTCTATCGCAACGGCGGCGTGATCGCCGGTTCCAGCGCCGGCGCCGCCATCATGAGCACCACCATGTTTTATGACGCCAAGCCCGTGCTGGACATGCTCAAGATGGGCGTGACAGATGGCCGCGAGATCGCACCTGGACTGGGCTTCATCGGCAGCGATGTTTTTGTGGACCAGCATCTGCTGGTGCGCGGACGCTTTGCGCGCATGATTCCCGTGATGCTGAAAAAAGGCTATCACCTGGGACTGGGCATCGATGAAAACAGCGCCATGGTGGTTGACGCCATGCGCGACGTGGAAGTCATCGGCTATAGCGGTGCCTTGCTGATCGACCTGTCGGGCGCCATCAGCGACCGTGGCGTGAAAAACTTCAATATCAGCAACGCTGCCATCAGTTATCTGGACCGGGGCGACAAATTCAATCTCGTTACGCGTGCGTTCACGCCCTCGCCGGACAAGGCTGACAACAAGCTCGATCCGAACCAGCCCGACATGCGCGAGCCGGTGTTTACCAACGATATTCTCGGCAATAACGCCGTGCTCGACCTGATGGGCAACCTGATTGACAACGCGCAGCAGGAAGCCATCGGCATCGCTTTCGGCAACCCGCGCGATCCATATCCGGACCTGGGCTTCGAGTTCCGCTTCAGTAAAACGGTCAACAGCGTCGGTTACAGCTCGACCGAGGCGGAAGCGTATTCGGTGTTGAAACTGCGCCTCGATATCCGGCCGATCCAGCTGCGCCAGCCGCTGTACCGCTACAAATAGCCAGTGCTGGCGCTGGCGCGGCGCCAGCGTGGCCACGCGGCGTTCGTCAAGGCCCGGAGCAGCCACTCGACAGGGCCATATGCATGGCCGCGCAGCCACCAGTGGCTCAGTGGCAGTTGCAGGCTGAAGATGATGACGGCCAGCGCCAGGGCGCCTAGCGGTGAGACACTGCCCATCAGCCGCAGGCCATACGCGAGAAATAGCCAGGCGCAGACGGCTGACTGCAGCAGGTAGTTCGACAGTGCCATGCGGCCCGCCTCGGCTAGCAGGGCGAACAGCGTGCCATTACGCAGGCGCCCGAACAGGGCCAGCGCCAGCGCCAGGTAGGCGCCCGCCAGCAGCGGTGCGCTCGCCAGTCCCACGGCCAGTCCCGCCACTTGCCATGCCTGGCTGTCTGCATACACCGAGGTCCACGCATAGAATGCGGCGCAGGGCAATCCCGCCAGCGCGCCGGCCCATAGCAGGCGGCGGCGCAGCGGCAGATAATCGCTGGCGTGCAGCAGCATCTCGCGCTTGCCGGCGGCCATGCCGCACAGGAACATGGCCAGCGCACAGGGCGCCTGCACCAGCAGCAAGACGATCCAGATGTCATTCAGTTCGCGCACATGCTGGGCGATGACGGTGGCCGGCGTGGCACGGTAGGCGGCTAGCGCGCTCGCCGCCTTCTGCGCCATGGACACGGCCTGCTGGGCGGCGGCGTGCGCTGGCTGCAGGCTTTGCAGCCAGGCCATGGCCCCCCAGAACCCGATGCAGACGGTGACGAGCATCAAGGCCAGCGATAGTGCCCGGCGTTCACCGCAGCGGTGCAGTACCAGCAGCACCATGCCCAGCACGGCATAGGTGGTGAGTATGTCGCCATGAAACAGAAACACCGCATGCAGGGCACCGATCAGCCACAGGCCCGCTTGCCGGCGCAGCATGCGCGGCACGAACGGCGCATTGGCGCGCGCGGCAGCCTGCATCTGCAAGGTGATGCTGTAGCCGAACAGGAAGGAAAACAAGAGATAGAACTTGGTCTCGAACAGCAGTGCGACGAGGAAGTGCGTGGCGCGGTCCACGCTGCCGTGAAATGCCGGATCGCTCAAGCCCAGGCCAAACCAGGGCGTGGCAAAGGCGCCGATATTGACCACCAGGATGCCGAACAGGGCGCAGCCGCGCAGGGCGTCGATGTCGGCGATGCGTGGGCATGGCGTGCTGGGTACATTGCTCATGGCGTCACGGCGGGCCGTGTGTTTCTCGGGATCGATGGTGCGCATGGCGGCTTGCGGTCCTTTTAAATATACAATGAATTGACTAGTCGATTTAATATGCAGCGATTGGATGGCATGGTCAAGTGCAGCGGGTGAAATGGGCGCTTTGCGCGCTCGCTTCCTGTCGCTACAATGTGCCGCAGCGCTTGTTCCCGTGCCTGCCGGCAGGCATGCGGATTGTTTGGGAAACCGTACCCTTCACCTGTTTTTCTATCGTTTTAGGAATCACATGCAGCAGACCCCGATTCGCCCCCTCCTCTGCGCGCTGACGCTGGCCACCGGCCTGCTGCCTATCGCGCAGGCCGACACTGCGCCGTTGCCAGCGACCATGCGCCTCGATTACCAGCACAGCGGCAATGCACTGGGCGAACATTATGCGATCGAGCGCGTGCTGGTCGAGCCCCTGCCATGGCCGGGCAATCCGGCGCGTCCCATCGACGATAGCAATCGCGGCAACAACCTGCTGGAAGTGGTCGATATCAAGTCGGGCAAGCTACTGTACTCGCGCGGTTTTTCCACCATCTTTGGCGAATGGGCCAGCACCGATGAAGCGAAAACCACCACACGCGCCTTCCAGGAATCGGTGCGCTTCCCGCAGCCGGAGCAGCCCGCGCGCGTGCGCATCTTGAAGCGCGACGAGCGCGGCCTGTTTTCCATTGTATGGAGCACCGACGTCGACCCGGCGGCGCAGGACGTGATTCGCAAGCAGCCACCGGCACCCGTCAAGCCGATCCCGATCCGCATCAGTGGCCCATCGTCCGAAAAGGTCGACCTGCTGATCATGGGCGACGGCTACACGGCCGCCGACATGGGCAAGTTCGAAGCGACGGCGCGCAAATTGGCCGAGCACCTGTTTACGGTGTCGCCATTTCGCGAACGGGCCAATGATTTCAATGTATGGGCCATGGCCGCGCCGACGCAGGAATCGGGCGTATCGCGCCCATCGACCGGCGTGCATCACGCGTCGCCGCTGGGCACGCGCTACGATATCTTTGGCAGCGAGCGCTATGTGCTGACGACGGATAACCGCGCCCTGCGCGACCTGGCGCAGTATGCGCCGTATGAATTCATTGAAATCCTGGTCAACAACGACACCTACGGTGGCGGCGGTATCTTCGGCCAGTTCAGCACGGCGGCAGCGAATAGCGATTGGGCAAAATATCTGTTTGTGCATGAATTTGGCCACCATTTCGCCGGCCTGGCCGACGAGTACTACACCTCGCCCGTGGCCTATCAGTCGAATGGCGAGCGGCAGGAACCGTGGGAGCCGAACGCCACGGCGCTGCGCGATCCGGCCAGGCTGAAATGGAAGCACCACGTCAAGGCCGGCACGCCGCTGCCTACCCCGTGGCCGAAGCAAGCGTACGACAGTCATGCGCGCGAGTATCAGAAGCAGCGCGCCGCGCTGCGCGCGGCCAACCGCCCGGAAAGCGAGATGAGCGACTTGTTCAAGGCCGACCTGGCATACACGCAGCAACTGTTTTCCACGGCGCCGCAGCGCCATGCCGTTGGCGCCTTCGAAGGCGCCAACTACGAGTCGTCCGGCTACTACCGGCCCGAACTGCAGTGCATCATGTTCGACCGTAGCGAGGCGTTCTGCACCGTATGCCAGGATGGTATCAGCAGCATCATCGACCTGTATTCGCGTCCCGCTGCGGCGCCTCGCAAATAAGGCCGGTCAGCTCAATTGTGCAAGGGATGCTGGGGCATGTTGCAATGCAATAGCATGGCCCCCATTTTGTCTCTACCGCGCCGTCTGCCGTCCGCCATCGCCCAGCGCTGTTTGTTTTTCATGCAAGCTGGCAAACGTTCTTTTCTTTCCCTCAGCCCGGCAGAGTTGTCTGATAGGCACGTCCGCGCGATTGCATAAAAAATAATTCATTTAAATAATATTGGGGTAGAATTTGATCTATATCAATGTTGCATTGCCGCAATCGCGCTTATAGTTGACCTCACTCAAAGCGTCATCGAATGCGGATTGGACTCTTTATGAGGCACGCGTCTAAATGCTGTAGAGTAATTTTGCCCCGTACCAGTTCCCCGAGAATGCACTGGTGCCGGCCTCGAATTTCAGTGATGGAAGCCCGATACATGAAGATGCAGATCCCCGCGCCTGACGCGTGCAGTAGCTTACCTCCCCCCACTTGCATCGCCTTGCCATGCGCGCTCACCGCTGCGCTGCAATGCCTGGACGCGGCCACGCCCTGGCCCGTCCTGCGGCCGAATAAAGCATGACGACGTCCATGCCGCCGTTACTGACATTGCAGGGAAAGCGCGGGCTGGTGGTGGGTATCGCCAACGCGCAAAGCATTGCCTGGGGCTGCGCCAGCGCGCTGCGCGCAGCCGGCGCCGAATTGGCCGTGACCTGGCTCAATGACAAGGCCCGCCCGCATGTGGAACCGCTGGCGCAGCAAGTGCAGGCGGCCATCATGGCACCGCTCGATGTGGCCGTGCCGGGCCAGCTCGAAGCGCTGTTTGCGCAGATCGAGCAGCAGTGGGGGCGGCTCGATTTCGTTGTGCATTCCATTGCCTACGCGCCCAGACAGGACTTGCATGGCCGCGTCACGGACAGTTCCGCCGATGGTTTCGCGCAAGCGATGGATGTTTCGTGCCACTCCTTCATGCGCATGGCGAAGCTGGCCGAACCCCTGATGCCCGACGGCGGCAGCCTGATGACCATGACGTATCTGGGGGCCGAGGAAGTCATCGCCGACTATGGCCTGATGGGGCCCGTGAAGGCCGCACTGGAAGCATCGGTGCGCTACCTGGCAGCAGAGCTTGGCCCGCAAGGTATCCGCGTCAATGCCATCTCGCCCGGGCCCCTGGAGACGCGGGCCGCTTCCGGCATTGCCCATTTCGACCGCTTGATGGCTGACGCCATCGCACGCTCGCCCATGCGGCGCTTGGCCACCATCGAAGACGTGGGCGCGCTGTGCGCCTTCCTCGCCGGCGACGGCGCGCGCGCCATCACGGGCGGCACCTTGTATGTCGACGGTGGCTACAACATTCTGAATTGACTGGAAGAAGATGATCATGCCTGTTCCCGCTTTACCAGCGTGCGCCAGGGGCGCTGCGCTGGCCACCGCTCTGGCCACCACGCTGGCCCTGGCCGGTTGCGCCTCGATGGCGCCGCCGTATGCGCCACCGCCGCTACCGGTGGCGGCGCAGTATCCGGAAGCCGATCCTGCCGGCGCGCATGCTGCCGATATCGGCTGGCAAGCCTACTTTACCGATGCGCGCTTGCAGGCGCTCATTGCGCAGGCCTTGGCCAGCAACCGCGATATTCGCATCGCCGCCCTGCGGGTGGAAGAGGCACGCGCCGCATACGGCATGCAACGCGCCGAGCAATTCCCCACCATTGCGCTGGGAGCCTCCGGCAGTCGCGCGCACGTGCCTGCTGATCTTAGCCTGACGCGGCGCCCCATGACGAGTACGCAGTACCAAACGGGTTTGAACGTGAGTGCATGGGAGCTCGATTTCTGGGGCCGCGTGCGCAGTCTGAACGATAGCGCGCTGCAAACCCTGCTGGCCAGCGACGAGGCGCGCCGCGCCGTCGGTGTTGCCCTGGTGGCCCAGGTGGCCAATGGCTACCTGGGCTTGCGCGAACTCGATGAACGGGTGGCGCTGGCGCGCGCCACGGTCGATAGCCGCGCCGAGTCGCTGCGCATCTTTACGCGCCGCTTCGAGGTCGGTTCGATTTCCAAGCTGGACCTGACGCAGGTGGAAACCCTGCTTAGCCAGGCCTTGTCGCTATCGGCGCAGTTGGAGCAGGCGCGCGCCGTGCAGGCGCATGCGCTGGCCCAATTGGTCGGTGGCGTGCTCGACCTGACGCCGGTGGCTGGTGAGGTGCGCCGCTTCGACGATGCCAGCGTGCTGCAGCCGCTGCATGCGGGCTTGCCGTCGGCCTTGCTGGCGCAGCGCCCCGACCTGGTGGCGGCCGAGCATCAGCTGCGCGCAGCGCAAGCCAATATTGGCGCGGCGCGCGCTGCCTTCTTCCCGAGTATTTCGCTGACGGCTGGCTACGGCACTGCCAGCGCGCAATTAAGTGGCCTGTTCGACTCGGGCAGTGGCGCGTGGAATTTCGCGCCGCGCCTGGTGCTGCCGATCTTTGACGCCGGCCGCATCCGCGCCAATATGGATCTGGCCGAGGTGCGCCGCGATGTGGCCGTGGCCAATTATGAAAAGAGCGTGCAGGGCGCGTTTCGCGAAGTGGCCGACGCGTTGTCGAACCGGCGCTGGCTGGCGCTGCAGGTCGACATCGGCAAGACCACTTTGGCCGCGCAGAGCGAGCGGGCGCGCCTGGCCAAGCTGCGCTACGACAATGGCGCCGCGCCCTACCTGGAAGTACTCGATGCGCAGCGCGATTTGCTGACGGTCGAGCAGCAACTGGTGCAGACGCGCCGCGCGCTGCTCGCCAGCCAGGTCAGCCTGTACGCCGCCCTGGGTGGCGGCGCACCCGCTGCCGCCACGTTCACCTATTGACGTTCCCCGATTGATTGCGATTGCCGACACCATGACTCCACAACTGAAGAAAAAACTTATTCCCGCTGCGCTCGTCGCGGCAATGCTCGTGCTGGGCTTTGTGGCCTGGCAAAAAATGCGCCCCACCGGCCCCGGTGAAGGTTTCGTCAGTGGTAATGGCCGCATCGAAGCGACCGAGATCGATGTCGCCACCAAGCTCGCTGGCCGCGTCAAGGATATCCTCGTGCGCGAGGGCGACTTCGTCAAGGCTGGCCAGCCGCTGGCGAGCATGCAGGTGGACTCGCTGACGGCGCAGCGCGACGAGGCGCGCGCGCGCCAGCAGCAGGCGTCCGACGCGGTGGTCGGGGCGCAGGCACAGGTGGCCGTGCGCATGAGCGACAAGGCGGCCACGCAGGCCCTGGTGGCGCAGCGTGAAAGCGAACTCGATGCGGCCAGGCGCCGTCTGGCGCGTTCCGAAACTCTGTCGAAAGAAGGCGCTTCCTCGGTGCAGGAACTCGACGATGACCGCGCTCGCGTGCGCAGCGTGGCTGCCGCCCTGAATGCGGCCAAGGCGCAGGTCACGGCGGCGCAGGCGGCCATCGACGCGGCCAAGGCGCAAGTGGTCGGTTCGCGTTCCGCCGTGACGGCCGCCGAAGCAACTACTGCGCGCATAGCCGCCGACCTGGCCGATGGCCAACTGGCGGCGCCGCGCGATGGTCGCGTGCAGTACCTGGTGGCGCAGCAGGGCGAAGTGCTGGCCGGTGGCGGCAAGGTGCTCAACCTGGTCGACCTGTCGGATGTCTACATGACCTTCTTCCTGCCCGAAACGGCGGCCGGCAAGGTGGCGATGGGCAGCGAAGTGCGCATCATCCTCGACGCCGCGCCCAATTATGTGATTCCGGCGACGATTTCCTTTGTCGCTGCCAGCGCGCAGTTCACGCCGAAGACGGTAGAGACGGCCAGCGAGCGCCAGAAGTTGATGTTCCGCGTCAAGGCGCAGATCAGCCGCGAGCTGCTGCAAAAGCACCTGGCGCTGGTGAAAGTGGGCTTGCCCGGCGTGGCGTGGGTGCGTCTCGATGCAAAGCAGCCATGGCCGGCTGAACTGACTGCCAAGGTAGCGCAGTGAGCATGGACGTGAACCCGTTTGTCGTCAGCATCCAGGGCGTCAGCCAGCATTACGGCAAGACGGTGGCGCTCGACGGCATTGACCTCGACGTGCCGGCCGGCCGCATGGTGGGCTTGATCGGGCCCGATGGCGTGGGCAAATCGAGCCTGCTGTCGCTGGTGGCCGGTGCGCGCGTCGTGCAGCAAGGCAGCGTCATGGCGCTGGGCGGCGACATGCGCGATGCGCGCCATCGCGACGATGTCTGTCCGCGCATCGCCTACATGCCGCAAGGCTTGGGAAAAAACCTGTATCCAACCCTGTCGGTCGAGGAAAACCTGCAGTTTTTTGCGCGCCTGTTCGGCCATGATGCCGCCGAGCGCCGCCGCCGCATCGACCAGCTCACTCGCAGCACGGGCTTGCATACCTTCCTGGCGCGCCCGGCGGGCAAGCTGTCGGGCGGCATGAAGCAGAAACTGGGCCTGTGCTGCGCGCTGATCCACGATCCCGACCTGCTCATTCTCGACGAGCCGACCACCGGCGTCGATCCGCTGGCGCGGGCCCAGTTCTGGGACCTCATCGCCAGTATCCGCGTGCAGCGCCCGCAGATGAGCGTGATGGTGGCCACCGCCTACATGGACGAGGCGCAGCGCTTCGACTGGTTAGTGGCCATGGATGACGGCAAGGTGCGCGGTACCGGTACGCCGGCCGAACTGCTGGAGCGCACGCAAAGCGATACCCTGGAAGCGGCTTTCATCAAGCTGCTGCCGGAAGCCAAGCGCGCCGGTCACCAGCCCGTGGTCATCACGCCGCTCGATGCCGCCAGCGCGCAGGATGTAGCCATCGAGGCGCAAGACCTGACCATGCGCTTCGGCGATTTCACTGCCGTCGACCATGTGAATTTCCGCATCGGTCGCGGTGAGATTTTCGGCTTTCTCGGTTCGAACGGCTGCGGCAAGTCGACCACCATGAAGATGCTCACTGGCCTGCTGCCGGCCACCGAGGGCAAGGCCTGGCTATTCGGCAAGGAAGTCGATTCCAACGATATCGACACGCGCCGCAGGGTTGGCTATATGTCGCAGGCATTTTCCCTGTATAGCGAACTGACGGTGCGCCAGAATTTGGTGCTCCATGCGCGCCTGTTCCACGTGCCGGAAGCGCAAATTGCTGCCCGCATCGATGAAATGGCGCAGCGCTTCGACTTGCACGCCGTAATGGACGACTTGCCCGATAGCCTGCCACTGGGCATACGCCAGCGTTTGTCGCTGGCCGTCGCCATGGTGCATAAGCCGGAGATGTTGATCCTCGACGAGCCGACGTCCGGCGTCGATCCGATCGCGCGCGACAACTTCTGGCGCCTGATGATCGAGCTGGCGCGGCGTGACCGCGTGACCATCTTCATCTCGACCCATTTCATGAACGAGGCCGAGCGCTGCGACCGCATTTCGTTGATGCATGCGGGTAAAGTGCTGGTCAGCGATGCGCCGGCCGAACTGGTACGCAAGAAGGGCGCAGTATCGCTGGAAGCGGCCTTCATCGCCTACCTGGAAGAAGCCGGTGGCGGCACGGCAGCGGCGACCGTGGAGGACGCGCAGGAAGCGGCGGCACCCGTGCAGGCAGCACCAGCGCAGGCGCCACTACCGCAGCAGCGGCGCAGTCGCTTCAGCCTGGGGCGCATGCTCAGCTACATGTGGCGCGAAACGCTGGAATTGCGCCGCGACCCCGTGCGCCTGACGCTGGCGCTGGGTGGCTCCGTGCTGCTGTTGTTCGTCATTGGTTTTGGCATCAGCCTGGACGTCGAAGACCTCAGTTACGCAGTGCTCGACCATGACCAGACTAGCCTGAGCCAGAATTACACGAACAATCTGGCGGGCTCGCGCTACTTCGTCGAGCGAGCGCCGCTACGCGACTATGCCGATATCGACAAGCGCATGCGCAGCGGCGAGTTGTCGCTGGCCATCGAGATTCCGCCCGGCTTTGCGCGCGACGTGCAGCGCGGCGCACCAGCGCAAGTGGGGGCGTGGATCGACGGCGCCATGCCGATGCGCGCCGAAACCGTACAGGGATACGTGCAGGGCATGCATCAGTTGTGGCTGGCCGACCAGGCCCTGCACCGCTATGGCATCAAGATGGCTAACCCCGTCGCCATCCAGACGCGCTATCGCTACAACCCTGACGTGAAAAGCTTGCCAGCCATGGTGCCGGCCGTGATTCCCTTGTTGCTGCTGATGCTGCCGGCCATGCTGGCAGCGCTTTCTGTGGTGCGCGAAAAGGAACTCGGTTCCATCATCAACCTGTACGTGACGCCTGTCACACGCCTGGAATTTTTGCTCGGCAAGCAGGTGCCGTACGTGCTGCTGGCCATGCTCAACTTCGTGCTCATGGCGCTGCTGGCGGTCACCGCCTTTGGCGTGCCGATCAAGGGCAGCTTGCCGACCCTGATCGGCGCCACCTTCATCTTCAACATCTGCGCCACCGGTATCGGCTTGTTCGCCTCGACATTTACCCGCAGCCAGATCGCGGCCCTGTTCGTGACCATGATCGGCACCATGATCCCGGCCATCCAGTTTTCCGGCTTGCTCAATCCCGTCTCGTCGATGGAAGGCGTGGGCAAGGCGATTGGCCTGATGTACCCGGCCACGCACATGCTCAATATCAGCCGCGGCGTATTTAACAAGGCACTGGGATTGGGCGACTTGCAGGCCTCGTTCTGGCCGCTGATTGTCGCCATTCCCGTGATCCTCGGCGTGACGGTGGCGCTGCTGAAGAAACAGGAGTCATAAGCGTATGCGTCACCTTGAAAATATCTACCGCCTGGGCGTGAAAGAAATCTGGAGCCTGATTCGCGATCCGATGATGCTGATCCTGATTCTTTATACCTTCACCTTAGCCATTTACGTGGCTGCCACGGCCAAGCCGGAAACCCTGCACATGGCCTCGATCGCCATCGTCGACGAGGATGGCTCGCCCCTGTCCGCGCGCATCGCCTCTGCGTTCTTCCCGCCGCAGTTCACGCCGCCGGCCATGATCAGCCAGAGTCAGATCGATGCAGGCCTCGATGCGGGCCAGTACACCTTCGTGCTGACGATCCCGCCCAAGCTGCAGTCCGACGTGCTGGGCGGGCGCCATGCGGAACTGCAGATGAACGTGGACGCCACGCGCATGAGCCAGGCTTTCAGCGGCAGCGGCTACATTCAGCAGATCGTCGCCGGCGAAGTGGCAGAATTCGTCAAACGCTATCGTGGCGCGACGATCTCGCCGGTGGAGCTGGTGATGCGCGCGCGCTTCAATCCTTCGCTGAGCCAGGCCTGGTTTGGCTCGCTGATGGAACTCATCAACCAGGTGACGATGCTGTCGATCATCCTCACGGGCGCGGCCCTGATACGCGAGCGTGAACACGGCACCATCGAGCATCTGCTGGTGATGCCCGTGACACCGGCCGAGATCATGCTGGGCAAGGTCTGGTCGATGGGCCTGGTGGTGCTGTTGGCCGCCGCCCTGTCGCTGAACCTGGTGGTGCGTGGCATGCTGCACGTGCCCATCGAAGGCTCCATCGCACTGTTCCTGTGCGGCGCTGCCCTGCACCTGTTCGCCACCACCTCGATGGGTATTTTCCTGGCCACCGTGGCGCGCAGCATGCCGCAGTTCGGCATGCTGCTGATCCTCGTGCTGCTGCCGCTGCAGATGCTCTCGGGCGGCAGCACGCCGCGCGAAAGCATGCCCGAGCTGGTACAGAACATCATGCTGATTGCAC
The DNA here is from genome assembly GCF_051380805.1 of Janthinobacterium paucivorans. Classification (NCBI taxonomy): domain Bacteria; kingdom Pseudomonadati; phylum Pseudomonadota; class Betaproteobacteria; order Burkholderiales; family Oxalobacteraceae; genus Janthinobacterium; species Janthinobacterium paucivorans. Next base: position 100,829 of record NZ_JBNYXR010000004.1, on the reverse strand, counting down.
CGACCACGCATTTCGTCGAGTTAAGCCAGGCGATTCTGTACCGTGGTGCGGGCATCGACGTGGTGTGGAAGCCGTTCCTGGCCCTGCTGGCAATCGGCACGGCCTTGTTTACCTTTGCGCTGGCGCGCTTTCGCAAGACCATCAGCCAAATGGCGTAGGCCCTGCGCCGGAATGTTCCGTCGCCTGTTTGCATGAAAAGGATAGCCATGAAGATCGAATCTGCTCCATTTTTCTCCACCGGCGGCTTGCCATCCATGGGCATGCTGGGCGACTATGCGCGCGACTCTTGGCAGCGCATCGTGCTGTACGCGGACGTGATGCGCCGGCGCGGCAATCAGTACCAGGAGCATCTGGCCGAGGAAGTGCCGAACGTACTGGACTTCCCCGCCGAACTGGTGCTGTCCGGGCTGGACCTGGCGCGCCCCGTCAATTACGGCCTGGCGCGCATATTGACGCCAGATGCGCCGCCGCCCGATCCGGGCAAGCGTCCTTTTGTAGTCGTCGACCCGCGCGCTGGCCATGGTCCCGGCATTGGCGGCTTCAAGGCCGAGAGTGAAATCGGCGTGGCCTTGCGCGCCGGCCATCCGTGCTACTTCATCGGTTTCCTGCCCGATCCCGTGCCGGGACAGACGGTGGAAGACGTGATGCACGCCGAGGCGGCCTTCCTGGAGCAAGTCATCGCCCTGCATCCGCTCAGTGAGGGCAAGCCCGTCGTCATCGGCAATTGCCAGGCAGGCTGGCAAATCCTCATGACGGCGGCCATGCGTCCGGAACTATTCGGTCCCATTATCGTGGCCGGCGCGCCCGTGTCGTACTGGGCCGGCTGGCACGGACGCAATCCGATGCGCTACGGGGGCGGACTGATGGGCGGTAGCTGGGCTACGGCGCTGGCGGGCGACCTGGGCAATGGGCGCTTCGACGGCGCCAGCCTGGTGCAAAATTTCGAGAAGCTCAATCCGGCCAACACGCTGTGGAGCAAGCAGTACAACTTGTACGCAAATATCGATACGGAAGCGCCGCGTTACCTGGAATTTGAAAAATACTGGGGCGGCCACGTGTTCCTCAATGACGTCGAGATGCAGTACATCGTCGACAATCTGTTCATCGGCAACCGCCTGGCCACGGCGGAACTGATCACTTCCGACGGCGTGCGCCTGGACTTGCGCAATATCCGTTCGCCCATCGTCGTGTTTTGCTCGAACGGCGACAACATTACGCCGCCGCCGCAGGCGCTGGGCTGGATCACGGACCTGTACCGCGACGATAACGATGTGCTGATGCACGACCAGACCATCGTCTATGCGGTGCATGACAGTATCGGTCACCTGGGTATTTTCGTATCGGCCAAGGTGGGGCACAAGGAGCACCAGAAATTCGCCAGTAATATCGATTTGATCAACCTGCTGCCGGCCGGCATTTACGAAGCCAGGATCGTCGACAAGACGCCCGAGACGCCGAACGCCGACCTGGCCAGCGGCGACTATGTGCTGCAGGTCGAGCATCGCGGCATCGAGGATGTGCGCGCCATCGTCCAGCCGGATGTGGAAAACGACCGCAAGTTCGCCGCCGCTGCGCGCGTATCCGAGGTGAATCTGGCTTTGTACCGCAGCTTCGCGCAACCGTGGGTGCGTGCCATGGTTACGCCGCAGTCGGCACGCTTGCTGCAGCTCACGCACCCGCTGCGCGTCTCGTACGAGCGCTGGACGGACCACAATCCGCTGGCCAAGCTGGTGGCCAGAGAGGCGGAAAAAGTGCGTTCCCATCGCCACCCCGTGGCACCGGATAACCCGCTGCTGGCCATGCAGGAAGCCTTCTCCGGCGCCATGAGCGCTGGCTTGAACAGCTGGAGCAACTGGCGCGACACGCTGCAGGAAACGACTTTCGACATGATCTATGGCTCGCCCCTGGTGCAAGCGCTGACGGGACAAACCATGGGCGCCGCCGCGCCGCCGCGCCCCCATCCTGGCATCTCGCCCGAGCATTGCGAATACGTGCGCTGCGAAACGCGCAAGATGGATGAGGACATGCAGTGCGGGGGGCTGGTGGAAGCAGCCGTGCGCGCGCTGTTCTATATTTACCGCTTCCGCATGATCGCCGACGAGCGCCGTTTCAACCTGGCCTTGAAGCTGATTGAGCCGCAATACCGGCAGGAATTTAGCATGGAGCAATTCCGCGGCATCGTGCGCCAGCAGGCGCGTTTGATGCTGCACGATTTCGATGCCGCCATCGCCGCCTTGCCGGTCTTGCTATCGCGCGCTGACCCGGACGACATCGGCGCGCTGGCCGACTGGCTGCAGCAAGTGCTGCAAGTGCCCGTAGCGCCGACGCCGGACGAGGAAGCGAGCCTGCAGCAGATGCTGGCGCGCTTCGAGCGCGCGACCAAGGCGCAGGCGAAGGCCTTGCCGCAGGCCAGGCCCGCAAGCAAACCTGCCAAAAACACTACCCCTGCCTAAAAGACCAAGATGACTACTCCCCCAGACGATGATTTGCATATCGTGCGTAACCGCACCTTCGACCAGATCGCCATCGGCGACACTGCCAGCATCACGCGCACCCTGAGCATGGACGATATCTCCCTGTTCGCGGTGATGTCGGGCGATGACAACCCGCAGCATCTGGATGCTGAATTTGCCGCCTCCAGCCGCTATCAGGGCGTCATTGCCCACGGCATGTGGGGCGCAGCCCTCATTTCTGCCGTGCTGGGCACGCGCCTGCCCGGCGCCGGCACGGTCTACACGGGCCAGACCCTGCGATTCCTGCAGCCCGTGCGCGTAGGCGATACGCTGGCCATCAGCGTTACCGTCACCACGCTCGATCCGCGCAACCGCCACGTGACCCTGGCCTGCCGCTGCGTCAACCAGCATGGTGCCGTAGTGCTCGACGGCGAAGCGCAGGTGATCGCGCCCGCCGAGCAGATCGAAAGAGTGCGCGCCACTTTGCCGGAAGTGCGCCTGCATAACGGCGACGGCACGCGGCGCCTGCTCGAGCATGCGCGCACGCTGGGTCCGATCAAGGTGGCCGTGATCCATCCTTGCGACGAATTGAGCTTGTCGGGCGCGCTGGACGCCTATGCGGCCGGCCTGATCACGCCCGTGCTGGTGGCGCCGCGCGCGCGCCTGGAAGCGGTAGCGCTGGAGGCTGGCCTGAGCCTGGCCGGCATCGCCATCGAGGACGTCGAACATAGCCATGCGGCAGCGGCGCGCGGTGCCGAACTGGCGGGCAAGGGAGAAGTGGAGGCGCTGATGAAGGGCAGCCTGCACACGGATGAATTGATGTCGGCGGTGCTCGCTGCCAGCGCCGGCCTGCGCACCAAGCGCCGCATCAGCCACTGCTTCCTGATGCAGACGCCTGCGTATCCGCGTCCTTTCATCATCACGGACGCGGCCATCAATATCGCGCCGAACCTGGCCATGAAGGCCGACATCGTGCGCAACGCCATCGACCTGGCGCACGTGATCGGCGTGGCCAGACCACGCGTGGCCATCCTGGCCGCCGTGGAAACGGTCAATGCGGACATGCCGGCCACCCTGGACGCGGCCGCCCTGTGCAAGATGGCTGATCGTGGCCAGATCACCGGGGCCATCCTCGACGGTCCGCTGGCCTTCGACAATGCCGTGTCGATCGCCGCCGCCACCGTCAAGGGCATCGTCTCGGAGGTGGCGGGCCGCGCCGATATCTTGCTGGTGCCCGACCTGGAAAGCGGCAATATGCTGGCCAAGCAGCTTGAATACATGGGTGACGCGGACAGCGCCGGCATCGTGCTGGGCGCGAAGGTTCCCGTGATACTCACCAGCCGCGCCGACTCGCGCGCCAGCCGTATCGCCTCGTGTGCCATCGCCGTGATGCTGGCTAATCATTACCGCAGTACGCCGCCATGAACGCGCCAGTCCTGCACGTAGAAGAACAGACCGATGGCCCCCTGATCCTGGTGCTCAATTGCGGCTCATCGAGCATCAAGTTCGCCCTGTTCGAGCAAGCCGGCGGTGTACTGCCGCAGCAGGCGCAATGGAGCGGCAAGGTCGAAGGTATCGGCCGCGAAAATGCCACTTACCGCGCCGCTGGCCTGCCCCCAGTCGCCTTGCAGCTCGATGCAGAGCAGCCGCACCACGCGGCCCTCGAAACCATCCGCGCGCAAGTCGTGGCGCAACTGGCGGGACGCCCGCTGCGCGCCGTGGCGCACCGCGTGGTGCATGGCGGCAGCAAGTATTTCGCCCCTGTGCGCATCGATTTGAGCGTGCTGGCGGACCTGAAAAGTTTTGTTCCGCTGGCGCCGCTGCACCAGCCTTTTGCATTGGAGGCGATCGAGGTGTTGCTCGAATCGCATCCCGATATTGCCCAGGTGGCGTGCTTCGACACCGCTTTCCACCACACGGTGCCGCAGGTCGAGCAGATGCTGGCCCTGCCTTATGATGCGTGGGAGCGGGGCTTGCGCCGCTATGGCTTCCACGGCCTGTCGTACGAATATCAGTCGCTGGTGCTGGAGCAGCGCTACGGCCCCGTCGCGCGCGGCAAGGTCATCGTTGCCCATCTGGGCAGCGGCGCCAGCCTGTGCGCCATGGATAATTTACACAGCGTGGCCACGACCATGGGCTTTTCCGCGCTCGACGGCCTGATGATGGGCACGCGCTGCGGTTCGCTCGATCCGGGTGCCGTGATCTATCTGATGGAAATCGAGAAGCTGTCGCTGGAAAAGGTGGCGCATGTGCTGTACCACGAGTCGGGCTTGCTGGGCGTGTCGGGCGTGTCGGCCGATCCGCCGGTGTTGCTGGCGCAGCAGGACCGGCAGGATGCCACGGGCGAGCGCATCCGCGCCGCGCTGGCGCTGTATATCCGTCGCATCGTGCGCGAAATCGGCGCCCTGACGGCCGTATTGGGTGGGCTCGATATGCTGGTGTTTACGGCCGGTATCGGCGAACACAGCGCTGAACTGCGCCAACGCATCTGCGCCGAACTCGGTTTCATCGGCCCCGTGCTTGAGGCGCAGGCCAATGCGCGCAACGCCAGCCGTATTTCCACCGATGCCAGCCGCATTGTGGTGGGCGTGGAACCGGCTAACGAGGAATGGGTGGCCGCCCGCCATGCGATATTGGCCGTCAGCGCATGAGGATCTGACGATGCCATCGCACCCCATGGGAATTTGCCGAATTGCACCTATTTCGTATTGAGTGCGATAGCGTACAGTCTGGTTTTAGTTTTTTCTTTAGGATGAAGTCATGCCATCGGGTTGCTGACAGCAACAGCCCGATGCCTGGCAAATTTGGCACATCTTGCCCGCCTTTAGTAAAAATAACTCGAATCCATATTGAAAGGTCTCATCATGAACAAATTACTCGCCGCCCTGATCGCTACCCTGTTTGCTACCGCAGCCTTCGCTCAAACCGCACCGGCTACGGAAGCCGTCGTGAAAGCCCAGGCTGGCGCACAAAAAGACGTCAACAAGGCTGCCGCTGCGCAAGCCAAAGTCGACGCCAAGGCTGACGCCAACGTCGCCAAGGCAGAAATGAAAGCCGACGAAAAGAAAGCCGACGCCCATCATAAGGCGAATAAAACCAAGGCCAAGGCCCACGATAAAGTCGTCAATGCCGATGCGGAAGATAAACTGAAAATGGAAGCCAAGGCAGATAAAACCGACGCCAAGGCTGATGCGAAAGCCACCAAGGCTGCCGTGAAAGCCGACGTCAAGGTCGCCAAGGAAAAAGTCGAAGCGAACGCCGACAAGGCCCTCGCCGCCACCAAGACGGCAGAAGCCAAAGCCAAGGCCGACGCTGAAGTCAAGGCCGCCGCGGCCAAGTAATTCCCTGTTTGCGGGTGACGTCCCGCAAACCGCAAAGACAGCTTCGGCTGTCTTTTTTTTCGTCCTCGTTTTTTCTCTGGCGTGGCTTGCCAGCCTTGATCTGGCGCAAATGCTCGTCCTTTTGCCGTGCCATAGTGAACTGGCAAATAGACGAAGGGGACATCATGAGTACCGCTAAAACGAAAAATTCACCAACTCCCGGCATGGCTGTCGGCAGCTCCGCCGCGCCTCTCATGCAGGCCATGCCGGTCGAAGGTGATATTCAGGCCGACGCTGATGCGGCCGGCGACGATGTCATGCCGGGACCGCGCCTTGGCGTCTCGTATGCGGACCAGGCCGTTGTCCATGCTGGCGCCACGGCCACCGACGCCAGCATGCCCGGCGGCGGCATGCAGCAGGTATCACAGGGCATGGCCGGCGCCAGTTGCATGCACGTGAGCGATGGCGGCGGCATGGGGGGCGGCGGCGATGGCGCGGGCGGTGCAGGTGGCATGAGAGGCGGGGGAGGCGGGGCGGGCGGGGCGGGCGGTGCAGGTGGCATGGAAGGCATGGAAGGCATGGGAGGCGGGGGAGGTGGTCGAGGTGGGGGAGGTGAACAGGGCGAGGGCGGCGGCACGCCGCAAGTGCGTACCTGCGCCACCATGGATGTGCACCGGCGCCTGCTGAGCGAAGATCCGTCCTATGCGCATGTCCGCGCCGACATTGAAAATCAGGCCGGACTCTATGCGGGCGACAGCAGCATTGCCGGTCGTGCCGGCGTGACGCAGATACCGGTAGTCGTGCACGTGGTGTGGCATACCGCAGCGCAGAATATTTCGGATGCGCAGATCGTCAGCCAGATCGACGTGCTCAATCGTGACTTCCGGCGCGTCAACCCGGATGTCAACGGTACGCCGGCGCCATTCCTGCCGCTGGCGTCCGACGCGCGCGTGGAGTTTGCGCTGGCCACGACCGATCCGCAGGGCGCAGCTACCAGCGGCATCGAGCGGCGCCAGACGACGCTGCCATCGTTTGGCGCGGACGATGGCGTCAAATTGCAGGCGGCGGGCGGCATGGATGCCTGGCCGGCCGATACCTACCTCAATATCTGGGTGTGCCAGCTGGGCGGCGGCTTGCTGGGCTACGCGCAGTTCCCCGGTGGCCCGGCCGCCACCGACGGCGTGGTGATACTGCAATCGGCTTTCGGCACGACCGGTACGGCAGCGCCACCGTTCCACCTGGGACGCACGGCCACGCATGAAATTGGACACTGGCTGAACCTGAACCATATCTGGGGTGATGACGGCACGGGGTGCTCGGGCACGGACAATGTGGCCGACACGCCTAACCAGGGCGGGCCGAACACCGGCCAGCCTTCGTTCCCGCATGTTTCTTGTAGCAATGGACCAAATGGCGACATGTTCATGAATTACATGGATTATGTCGACGATACGGCCATGTTGATGTTCACGGCGGGCCAGGTGGCGCGCATGCAGGCTTGTCTCGACGGTCCGCGTGCCAGCATCGGCAGTGGGACGGGCGGCACTGGCGCGCTGCCGCGCCAGAGTTCCTCCCCTGTCGTGGCCTGGGGGGCGAACCGCCTCGACGTCTTCGTGCTGGGCACGGACCGTGCACTGTGCCACAAGGCCTGGAATGGCACGGCCTGGGTGCCACCGCTGACTGATTACGAAGGGCAGGGCGGCATCTGTACCAGTGCGCCGCAGGTGGTATCGTGGGCGCCGAACCGGCTCGATGTGTTTGTCACGGGCACTGACAGCGGCCTGTTCCACAAGTGGTGGAATGGCACTGCCTGGGCACCGTCTCTGACAGGCTATGAAGCCATGGGCGGCGTGTGCGTGGGCGACCCGCGTGTCGTCGCCTGGGGGCCGAACCGCCTCGACGTGTTTGTCGTCGGTACGGACCGCGGCCTGTATCACAAGTGGTGGAATGGCGCCGCCTGGGGACCATCTTTGACGGGCTACGAAGCCATGGGCGGCATCTGCCTGGGACAGCCGGAAGCGGTTGCCTGGGGACCGAACCGCCTCGACGTTTTCCTCATCGGTTCCGACCATGCGCTGTACCACAAGTGGTGGAACGGCACGTCTTGGGGACCGTCGCTGACGGGCTATGAGCGCCTGGGGGGCGTCTGCACCTCGTCGCCGAAGGCGGTGGCGTGGGGATCGAACCGGCTCGACGTGTTTGTCACGGGCACCGATGGCGCGCTGTACCATAAATGGTGGGACGGCGCGAAATGGGGACCTTCCATCGACGGCTATGAGCGTCTGGGCGGCATCTGCGTGGGCGAGGTGGAAGCCGTATCGTGGGCGGCCAACCGGCTCGACCTGTTTGTCATCGGCACCGATAGCGCCCTGTACCACAAGGCTTGGAATGGCTCTGCCTGGACACCATCCTTGACGGGTTTTGAAAACCTGGGCGGCGTGTGCACCTCGCGGCCGCGCGCCACGGCCTGGGGCGCAAATCGGCTCGACGTGTTTGTCACAGGCACGAATGGCGCCCTGTTGCACAAGGCATGGCATGGTACGACCTGGTCGCCCTCCGTGAGCGGCTACGAAAGCCTGGGCGGCGTGGTATCGTGCTTTTGATGCGATTATTTAAACAGGGGGCACCATGCAAGGCATGACGATGGCATTGCCCAGCGGTAGCTGGACGCATTCCTTCGAGGAGGATGCAGACGGTATCGAGGTGTACCGGCCCTCGGCGACGTTCGTCTTTCCTCCCAGCCGCAAGGGACGCAAGGTGCTGGAATTCGGCGGTGCAACCGGGGCCATGGCAGGCGGGGAGGCGAGCATGACCAGCATGTCGCCCGGCCCCGATGACCGCCCCCGCGCCGGTCCGGCTACCCGGCTGCGGCCCCTGGGCATGGGGCGTTATATCTTGGGCGATGGCGTCGGGACACAGGACGTGATCGACATCGTCGAAGCAACGCCTGAGGTGCTGCGTCTGTCGCGGCGTTAAGCTTAGGCGCGCAGCGTGTACGCGAGCGCGCTGCGCTTGCCCACGCCGAGTTTCTCGTCAATCGCATGCAAGCGCTTGCGTCCGTTGGCCGGCGACTTGTCCAGTTCCCTGGCGATGCTTTATGCGGCAAGCCTCGGGCCGCCATACTCGCTACCAGCCGCTCGGCCGGGATCAAGCGCTGCATGGCAGCTCGCCTGTATTGTTCATGCCTGCAGGGATAACGAAAGTGCGGCAGCGTCTATAAAATATCCATAAAACTATCTGCAAATTACTTTTACCTGTTGCCGCTACGCGCCGATGGACGAAAGACAGGCGAACCTGTCTTTTCGATTGAGCGGGTGAGGCTTAGCCGATGGCTGCCATCGAGACCGGTTTCAGCTTGGCCGCCAGCGACTTTCCCTTCTTTGCGCGCTTGCCGAAATGCTCGGCCAGGGCGGTCGCACCAAGCGACGCATCCTGCGGTTTCGATGCCCGGCCGATGCCCGACACTACCACGCCGCGCTGGGTGATAGGCTGCACGGCCAACAGTTTGTCCTTGGCGTCCAAGTCGATCAACTTGACGCCGGTGCCGCCCTTGGTCAGGATTTTCATTTCATCGAGCCCGAACACCAGCAGGCGCGCGCCTTCCGTCAGACAGGCCAGGGCGCTGGCCGCTTCAGCGATGACTTTCGGCGCCAATGGCAGGTCACCCTCATCGAGGGTGATGAAGGCCTTGCCGGTTTTCAGGCGGCTGCTCATGTCGCCTGCCTTGGCGATGAAGCCATAGCCGGCGCTCGAGGCCAGCAGCAAATTAGTGGCGCCATTGCCCGCAAAGTAATGCAGGATGCGCACGGCATTGCCCGGCGTGCCGCCGCTCAGGTCGCACAGGGTCGTGATCGGCACACCATCGCCGCGCGCGTTGGGTAGCGCCGAGACGGGAACCGAGTAAATCTTGCCGTTGTTGCCAAAGCCCAGCAAGGTGTCGACCGTGCGGCATTCGAAGGCGCCATGCAGTGTGTCGCCCGCCTTGAAGGTGAACTGCGCCGCATCGTGGCCGATGCCGGTGCGTGCGCGCACCCAGCCTTTTTCCGAAATGATGACGGTGACCGGTTCATCGACTACTTTTTGTTCCGCTACTGCTTTTTGCGCTTCCTCGATCAGGGTACGGCGCGCGTCGCCGAACTGTTTGGCGTCCGCTTCGATTTCGCGGATGACGGCGCGTTTCATCGAGCCCGGGTTGTCGAGCAGGTCTTGCAAGGATTTTTCTTCCTTGCGCAGTTCGGCCAGCTCTTGCTGAATTTTGATCGTTTCCAGGCGCGCCAGTTGGCGCAAGCGGATTTCCAGGATGTCGTCGGCCTGGCGCTCGGACAGTTTGAAGGCGTCGATCAGGGCCGCTTTCGGTTCATCCGAATTGCGGATGATCTGGATCACCTTGTCGATATTGAGCAGGATCGCTTCGCGTCCTTCCAGGATATGGATGCGGTCCTTGACCTTGCCCAGTTTGTAGCCGGTGCGGCGCGTGACGGTTTCGAAGCGGAAATCGATCCACTCGCGCAGGATGTCGCCCAGGCCTTTCTGGCGCGGACGGCCATCGCCGCCTATCATCACCAGGTTGATCGAAGTCGACGATTCCAGCGAGGTGTGTGCCAGCAGCATCAGCATGAATTCTGTCTGGTCCTGGTTCTTCGACTTCGGCTCGAACACCAGGCGCACGGGGGCGGCGCGGCCCGATTCGTCGCGGATGGTGTCGAGCGAATTGAGGATCAGCGCCTTCAGGGCCACCTGGTCCGGCGACAGCGCCTTCTTGCCCAGCTTGATCTTTGGATTGGTCAGTTCTTCGATTTCTTCGAGCACCTTTTGCGACGAAGTACCGGGCGGCAGTTCCGTCACGACGGCTTGCCACTGGCCGCGCGCCAACTCTTCGATCTTCCAGCGCGCGCGTACTTTCATGCTGCCACGCCCGCTCGCATACATGTCGGCGATCTGCGAGGGCGGCGTGATGATTTGGCCGCCGCCGGGGAAGTCGGGGCCGGGAATGATGGCCATCAGCTCGGCGTGCGTCATCTTCGGATCGCGGATCATGGCGACGGCCGCTTTCGCCACTTCCGCCAGGTTGTGCGACGGGATTTCCGTGGCCAGGCCTACGGCGATGCCGGAGGCGCCGTTCAGCAGCACCATCGGCAGGCGCGCTGGCAGCAGCTTCGGTTCTTCCGTCGAGCCGTCGTAGTTGGGCTGGAAGTCCACCGTGCCCATGCCGATTTCATCCATCAGCAGTTTGGCGATCGGCGTCAAACGCGCTTCCGTGTAGCGCATCGCCGCCGCGCCATCGCCATCGCGCGAGCCGAAGTTGCCTTGGCCATCAATCAGCGGGTAGCGCAGCGAGAAATCCTGCGCCATGCGCACCAGCGCGTCATATACGGACTGGTCGCCGTGCGGATGCAATTTACCGAGCACGTCGCCGACCACGGCCGCCGATTTGCGCGGTTTGGCCGTGGAATTCAAGCCCAGCTCATTCATCGCATACAGGATGCGGCGCTGCACCGGTTTCTGGCCGTCGCACACGTCGGGCAGGGCGCGGCCCTTGACCACCGAGATGGCGTAATCGAGATAGGCGCGCTCGGCGAAGGTAGAGAGAGTCAGCGCTTCGCCGTCGAATACCGGTTCATCCGGCAGGGTCGGCTCTGGCTTGGTATCGTCAAATAAATTGGTTTGTGTGGACATGGCGCTTGTTTCGGTGTTAGGTTGTTGCGGTTAAATTTATTGAGCTGATTATGACAGCCCGGACGCTTGTGCGGACCTGCGCTGCCGCAGACACAGATGGCGCACGGTGAAATACAGGACGGACAGCGCCAGTACGACACTCAGCTTGACGATGGCCAGCTGCGGCGGACCATCGGGCTCACTGGCGAGCAGGAAGGTGGCGGCCGCGGGCGTGATCACCAGTGGCCAGGCGGCGGGTGCGTCTGCAGGCGCTCGCGCGCGGCGCGGCCCACCAGCACGCTGCCGTCAGCGTCGATGCTGACGCACGATGGCGTCAGGTGTTCGCCCAGCGCATTCGGGATGATGCTAGCCTTGCCGTCGCGCCAGATGGCGACCAGGCCGTTGGTGGTGCCCAGGTCGATACCGATGATCATCAGATATCGGCCTCCGCCTCATTGCCGTGTTCCTCGATCCAGGCACGGCGCCCAGCCGCTTCGCCTTTGCCCATCAACATATTGAAGCGGGCGGCGCAAGCCATATGATCGATTTCGCCCAGCGTCACGGGCAGCAAACGGCGCGTGTCCGGGTTCATCGTCGTTTCCCACAGCTGTTCTGCGTTCATTTCGCCCAGGCCCTTGAAGCGCGAGATCGACCAGGCGCCCTGCTTTACGCCTTCCTTGCGCAGCTTGTCCTCGATGGCGACCAGTTCGCCGTCGTCGAGCGCATAGATTTTCTGCATTGGCTTCTTGCCGCGCGCCGGTGCATCGACCCGGTACAGGGGCGGGCGGGCGATGCAGATATGGCCTTTGTTGATCAGGGCCGGGAAGTGCTTGAAGAACAGGGTCAGCAGCAGTACCTGGATGTGCGAGCCGTCCACGTCCGCATCCGAGAGGATGCAGATCTTGCCATAGCGCAGGCCGGACAGGTCGGGCGAGCTGCCCACGCTATGCGGATCGACGCCGATGGCGACTGCAATATCGTGGATCTCGTTATTGGCAAACAGGCGGTCGCGGTCTGTCTCCCACGAGTTCAAGACCTTGCCGCGCAGCGGCAGGATGGCCTGGAATTCCTTGTCGCGCCCCATCTTGGCCGAGCCGCCCGCCGAATCACCCTCGACGAGGAACAGTTCATTGCGCGTGATGTCCGACGATTCGCAGTCGGTCAGCTTGCCGGGAAGGACGGCGACGCCCGAGGATTTTTTCTTTTCTACCTTTTGCAGCGAACGCTGGCGCGACTGCGCCTGCTTGATCACGAGATCGGCCAGCTTCTTGCCGTAATCGACGTGCTGGTTCAGCCACAGTTCCAGCGGCGGCTTGGTGAAGGTCGAGACCAGGCGTACGGCGTCGCGCGAATTCAGGCGTTCCTTGATCTGGCCCTGGAATTGCGGGTCCAGCACCTTGGCCGACAGCACGAAGGAAGCGCGCGCAAACACGTCTTCCGGCAGCAGCTTCACGCCTTTTGGCAGCAGTGAGTGCATTTCGACGAAGTTTTTCACGGCGCCGAACAGGCCGTCGCGCAAGCCCGATTCGTGCGTGCCGCCATTCGAGGTGGGAATCAGGTTGACATACGATTCGCGCACGATGGCGCCTTCTTCTGTCCACGCCACGACCCAGGCCGCGCCTTCGCCTTCGGCAAAGCCTTCTGAATCCGGGCCTGCGTACTGCGCGCCTTCGAACAGGGGAATCAGGGTTTCGCCATTCGATACCTGCGCCAGCGATTCGGTCAGGTAGCCGCGCAAGCCTTCCGCGTAAAGCCAGGTTTGCGTATCGCCCGTCTTGGCGTTGGTGAGCGTGACGGTCACGCCGGGCAGCAGCACGGCTTTCGAACGCAGCAGGCGCTGCAGCTCGGTTTGCGAGATATTGGGGGAATCAAAATATTTCGCGTCGGGCCAGGCGGTGACGCGCGTGCCCGACTTCTTGCCGTCGCGCGGGGCGGGGCGGGAACTCAGGGGTTCGATCACGTCGCCATTCGCAAACACCATGTGATGCAGGCCGTTGCCGTCGCTTTCCTTGCGCCAGACGGTGATTTCCAGGCGCGTCGACAGCGCATTGGTAACGGACACGCCGACGCCGTGCAAGCCGCCCGAGAACGCATAGGCGCCGCCCGAACCCTTGTCGAACTTGCCGCCCGCGTGCAGCCGTGTAAACACGATTTCCACCGTCGGCACGCCTTCTTCCGGGTGGATGCCGACGGGAATGCCGCGGCCATTGTCTTCAACGGTGATGCTGCCATCCGTGTTTTGCGTCACGGCGATATGTGTGCAATGACCGCCCAGCGCCTCGTCGGAGGCATTGTCGATCACTTCCTGAATGATGTGCAGCGGATTCTCAGTGCGGGTGTACATCCCCGGGCGCTGCTTGACGGGTTCCAGTCCTTTCAGGACACGGATGGATGATTCGCTGTAGTCGGATGCTGGTTTTTTAGTGGCCATACGTGTTCAAGCTAAGTAAAGACAGTGGTTGGAACGCCAGGCCAGTGCACTGCGGGGCGCAATGACAGCGGCGATGATAACTGTATGAATATACAGTATATCCCGTCCAGCGTCACTGGCACAGGGCAGTGCGGCAGACATGGCGTCCTTGTGCGGACGCTCGCGCATTCTATCTTGTCCAGCGAGCAATAGCGCTACTCCAGGGCAACAAGAGTGCGCCGTACGCGTGGTTTGACGCCCATTGTGAAGGATTTTATGCGGCAAAGCCGTCGTTTTTACATCTTGTTTACAAGCACCTCTCCAGTCTTTACAAATTTTTTAGACCCTTTTGGCTAATCTGCACAGCATCAAAACAAACCTGAATGAGGGTGGGAATGGATATCGTGTATCTCGGCTTGATTGCCGTTTTTTTCGTCGTAGCGGCCGGCTTTGCCGTCGCCTGCGACAAATTAGGGAGCGTCAAATGAACGCGTTTTATGTGCTGGGCGCCGTGGTCTCGGCTGGCCTGTTGGTGTACCTGCTGGTGGCGCTGCTGAAGGCGGAGGAACTGTGATGACGACGCAATCGATATTGCTGCTGGTGGCCTTCCTGGTCGTATTGCTGGCCGCCGGCTATCCGCTCGGCTTGTACATGGCCAGGGTGGCCGGCGATGGCCCCGTGCGCGGCCTGGGCTGGTTGCAAAAGCTGGAAAACCTGCTGTACCGCTGGTCCGGCCTGCCCGCCGACAAGGGCATGGGCTGGAAAAGCTATGCCATCGCCCTGATCGTCTTCAACACCGTGGGCGCCGTCTTCGTCTACGGCCTGCAGCGCCTGCAGGGCTTCTTGCCCCTCAATCCACAGGGCCTGGGCGCCGTCAGCCCCGATTCCTCGTTCAATACCACCGTCAGCTTCGTCGCCAATACCAACTGGCAGGGCTACGGCGGCGAACAGACCATGAGCTACTTGACCCAGATGCTGGGCATGGCATGCCAGAACTTCTTTTCGGCAGCGACCGGCATCGCCGTGATCTTCGCGCTGGTGCGCGGCTTTGCCTCGCGCTCGGGTAAATCGATCGGTAATTTCTGGGTCGACCTGGTGCGCTCCACGCTGTACATCCTGCTGCCGCTGTCGCTGGCCCTGTCTGTCGTCTTCATGGGCGAAGGCATGATCCAGAATTTTTCCGCCTACAAGGAAGTGACCCTGCTCGACCAAGTGGCGTATGAAACGCCGAAAATGACTGCCGATGGCCAGCCGGTGCTGGACGCTGCCGGCAAACCCGTCATGGAAGCCCAAGTAGCGAGCACGCAGACGATCGCCATGGGCCCCGTCGCGTCGCAGGAATCGATCAAGTTGCTGGGCACGAATGGCGGTGGCTTCTTCAACGCCAATTCCTCGCATCCGTACGAGAATCCCACCGTGCTGTCGAACTTCCTGCAGATGCTGGCCATTTTCATCATTCCCGCCGGTCTGTGCTTTACATTCGGCAGCATGGTGGGTGACCTGCGGCAGGGCTGGGCCGTGCTGGCCGCGATGACCTTGATCTTCGTCGTCATGACGGCTGGCGTGATGAGCGCCGAGCAGCAAGCCAATCCCGCCTTGCAAGCGCTGGGCGTGGACCAGCAAGTGAGCAGCCTGCAATCGGGCGGCAATATGGAAGGCAAGGAAACGCGCTTCGGCATCAGCTCCTCGACCCTGTTCGCTGCGGTGACGACAGCGGCATCCTGCGGCGCCGTCAATTCCATGCACGACTCTTACATGCCGCTGGGCGGCATGGTGCCACTGCTGCTGATGCAATTTGGCGAAGTGATTTTCGGTGGCGTGGGCACGGGCCTGTACGGCATGCTGATGTTCGCCATCCTGGCCGTCTTCATCGCCGGTCTGATGATAGGGCGCACGCCTGAATACCTGGGCAAGAAAATCCAGGCCTATGAAATGAAGATGGTCTCGCTGGCCATTCTGATTACGCCAGCCCTGGTATTGACGGGTACGGCGATCGCCGTGATGGTCGAACCGGGCAAGATCGGCGTCGCCAATCCAGGCGCGCATGGCTTCTCGGAGATCCTGTACGCCTTCACCTCGGCGGCCAATAACAACGGCAGCGCGTTTGCCGGCCTGTCCGCCAACACACCGTTCTACAACGTGATGCTGGCCATTGCCATGTGGTTCGGCCGTTTCGGCGTGATCGTGCCCGTGCTGGCAGTGGCCGGTTCGCTGGCAGCCAAGCAGCGCTTGTCGGCCAACGCCGGCACCATGCCCACCCACGGCCCCATGTTCATCGGCTTGCTGATCGGCGTGGTCGTGCTCGTTGGCGTGCTCAATTACGTTCCCGCGCTGGCCCTCGGCCCGATCGTCGAACACCTGCAACTTTTCACACAATAAGAGGCTACCATGTCACGCACAAGCCTGACCTTGTTCGATTCCGCATTGATCGGCCCCGCCATCGTCGATGCGTTCAAAAAACTCGACCCCCGCACGCAGTGGCGCAGCCCCGTGATGTTTGTCGTCTACGTGGGCAGCATCATCACGACCCTGCTGGCTATCCAGGCCATCAACGGCCAGGGTGAAGCGCCGTTCGGCTTCATCGCCGCCGTTGCCGTGTGGCTGTGGTTTACGGTGCTGTTCGCAAACTTTGCCGAAGCGCTGGCCGAAGGGCGCAGCAAGGCCCAGGCGGCCTCCTTGCGCGCCCTGAAGCAGACGGTGATGGCAAAGAAAATGCAAACACCGAAGTACGGCACCTCCTGGCTGCCTACGCCGGCAACCGATCTGCGCAAGGGCATGACGGTGCTGGTCGAGGCGGGTGACGTGATTCCCGCCGACGGCGAAGTCACGGCCGGCGTGGCCTCGGTCGACGAGAGTGCCATCACGGGCGAATCGGCGCCCGTGATCCGCGAATCGGGCGGCGACTTTTCCGCCGTGACGGGCGGCACCCGCGTGTTGTCGGACTGGCTGCTGGTACGCGTCTCGGTCAATCCGGGTGAAGCCTTCATCGACCGCATGATCGCCATGGTGGAAGGCGCCAAGCGCCAGAAGACACCGAATGAAATCGCCCTGACGATTTTGCTCGTCGCCCTGTCGATTGTCTTCCTGATCGTCACCGTGACCTTGCTGCCGTACTCGCTGTTTTCCGTAGCGGCAGCCGGCAGCGGCACGCCCGTCAGCATCACCGTGCTGATCGCGCTGCTGGTGTGCCTGATCCCGACTACCATCGGTGGCCTGCTGTCGGCCATCGGCGTGGCCGGCATGAGCCGCATGATGCAAGCCAATGTGATCGCCACCTCGGGCCGCGCGGTGGAAGCGGCGGGTGACGTGGACGTGCTGCTGCTCGATAAAACGGGCACCATCACCCTGGGCAACCGCCAGGCGTCGAGTTTTGTGCCCGCTCCCGGCGTGACAGAGCAGCAGTTGGCCGATGCGGCGCAACTCGCTTCCTTGGCCGATGAAACACCGGAAGGACGCAGCATCGTCGTGCTGGCCAAGCAGAAATTCAACATCCGCGAACGCGAGATGGCCAGCTTGAACGCCACCTTCGTGCCCTTCACGGCGCAAACGCGCATGAGTGGCGTGGATATTCCTGGCGAACAGCAAGTGCGCCAGCTGCGCAAGGGTGCAGCCGACTCCATGAAAAAGTATGTGGAAGCGCTGGGCCAGCCGTATCCGGCCGAGGTATCGCGCGCTGTCGATGATATTGCGCGCCGTGGCAGCACGCCGCTGGTGGTGGTCGACGATGGCCGCGTGATGGGTGTCGTGGAACTGAAGGATATCGTCAAGGGCGGCATCAAGGAGCGTTTTGCGGAATTGCGCCGCATGGGCATCAAGACCGTCATGATCACGGGCGACAACAAGCTGACGGCAGCGGCCATCGCAGCCGAGGCGGGCGTCGATGACTTCCTGGCCGAAGCGACGCCGGAAGACAAGCTCAAGCTGATTCGCAGCTACCAGTCCGAAGGCCGCCTGGTGGCAATGACGGGCGACGGTACCAACGATGCTCCTGCGTTGGCGCAGGCCGATGTCGCCGTGGCCATGAATTCCGGTACGCAGGCGGCGAAAGAGGCGGGCAATATGGTCGACCTGGATTCGAATCCGACCAAGCTGCTGGAAATCGTTGAAATCGGCAAGCAGATGCTGATGACGCGCGGTTCGCTGACGACGTTCTCGATTTCGAACGACATCGCCAAGTACTTCGCCATCATCCCGGCTGCCTTCGTGGGCACTTATCCGCAGTTGAAGGCGCTCGACATCATGCACCTGTCCAGCCCCGCCTCGGCCATCATGTCGGCGGTGATCTTCAATGCCCTGATCATCGTCGTGCTGATTCCGCTGGCCCTGAAGGGCGTGCAATACCGGGCCATCGGCGCGGCCAGCCTGTTGCGTCGCAATCTGCTGATCTACGGCCTGGGCGGCATCATCTTGCCGTTTATCGGGATCAAGCTGATCGACATGCTGCTGTCCGCTCTCAATTTAGTTTAAAGGAACCATCATGAGCACTATCGTACGTCCCGCCCTGGTCCTGTTTGCCGCGCTGACCGTGATCTGCGGCGTCGTCTATCCGTTTGCCACGGCCGGCATCGGGCAGCTGGCCTTCAACGATGAAGTCAACGGCAGCATCGTCGAGCGCGCTGGCCGCCCCGTCGGCTCGATGCTGATCGGCCAGTCCTTCACCTCGCCCAAGTATTTCTGGGGCCGGCCATCGGCCACCGCGCCGATGGCAAATAACGGTGCCGGTTCGGGCGGCTCGAATCTGGGACCGAGCAATCCGGCCCTGGTGGACGCCGTGAAGGCGCGCATCGCCGCCCTGAAGGAAGCAGATCCCGGCAATACGCGCGCCATTCCGGTCGACCTGGTAACGGCGTCGAGCAGCGGCCTGGACCCGGAAATCAGTCTGGCAGCAGCGTTGTACCAGGCGCCGCGCGTGGCCCGCGTCCGCGCCGTGCCGCTGGCGCAGGTGGAAAACGCCATCGCCAAGGTGCAGAAAACCGCGTATATCGGCTTTTTCGGCGAGCCACGGGTGAATGTGCTGGAACTCAATCTGGCGCTTGATGCCCTGGCAAAGTAAGCTGCCAACGGTACGCAGGCCAACGATGTTGTCGGATTACGCGCGCCCTTCGGACGCGCTAATCCGACCTACAATGCCCAAGAAGATTAAAATACAACATGCTCCCCAACGACAGCCAACGCCCCGACCCTGATGCCCTGCTGGCGCAAGTGCAGGCGCAGGAAAAGAAAGCCGCGCGCGGCCGCCTGCGCATTTACTTCGGCGCCTCGGCAGGCGTCGGCAAGACCTATGCGATGCTGGCCGCCGCCCGCAAGATGCTGGCCGATGGCCAGGATCTGCTGGTGGGCGTGGTGGAGACGCATGGGCGCCAGGATACGATGGCCCAGCTGGACGGTTTGCCGCTGCTGCCCCTGAAGGCCATCGAATACCGTGGCAAGACCCTGTTCGAGTTCGACCTGGACGCGGCCTTGTTGCGCGCGCCGCCGCTGATACTGATGGATGAACTGGCCCATTCGAACGTGGCCGGTTCGCGCCATCCGAAGCGCTGGCAGGATGTCGAGGAATTGCTGGCGGCCGGTATCGACGTGCTGTCGACCGTCAATGTGCAGCATCTGGAAAGCCTGAACGATGTGGTGGGTGGCATCACCGGCGTGCGCGTGGCTGAAACCCTGCCCGACACGGTGTTCGACCGCGCCGATGAAGTGGTACTGGTCGATATCCCCGCCGATGAACTGTTGCGCCGCCTGAAGCAGGGCAAGGTATACCAGCCGCAGCAGGCCGAGCGGGCATCCCAGCATTTTTTCCGCAAGGGTAATCTAATCGCCCTGCGTGAACTGGCTTTGCGCCGCACGGCGGACCGGGTGCAGGACGACGTGCAGGCTTACCGCGTCGAGAAATCCATCAATCCAGTGTGGAAGACGGGCGCCGCGCTGCTCGCATGCGTGGGCCCGTACGTGGGTGGCGAACACGTGATCCGCAGCACGGCGCGCCTGGCCAGCCAGCTCAATGCCGAATGGCACGCGCTGTACGTGGAAACGCCGCGCCTGCAGCGCCTGCCGGCGCGTGAGCGCGAACGCATCCTGAAAACGCTGAAACTGGCGCAGGACCTGGGGGCGCGCACGGCTATTGTGCCGTCCGCCGACATTGCCGGTGCCGTGGTCGAGTATGCGCGCAGCGCAAATATCTCGAAAGTCATCGTCGGCCGTGCCAACTGCGGTGCGCTGCTGCGCCTGTGGCATACGCCTCCGTCCGTGCGCATGGCCAGTCTGGCGCCCGATATTGACTTGATCGAGGTCGGCTTGCCACCTGCCGATACGGCGCTGCGGCGCGCGGCGGGCGACGATGCGCAGGTGCCGCGCAGGTCATCGCGCCATTGGCGTTACCTATTGGCCGCCGGCGTCAGCTTGGGCACAGCCCTCGCCTCGGTCCCCCTGCAACCCTATCTGGACCTGGCCAATATCGCCATGCTGTCGCTGCTGACGGTGGTGCTGGTGGCTGTGCGCCTGGGGCGCGGACCGGCGGCGCTGGCCAGCCTCGTGGGCGTGGCTTGCTTCGATTTTATCTTCGTGCCACCGCGCTTCTCGTTTGCCGTGGGCGATTTTCAGTACATAATTACTTTTGGCGTGATGCTGGCCGTGGGCCTGATCACGGGCCACCTGACGGCCGGCCTGCGCTTCCAGGCGCGCGTGGCATCGCACCGCGAAGCACGCGCCCGTGCCCTGTACGAGTTTTCGCGGGAGCTGTCCGGCGTGCTGCAGACAGAGCAGATTTTCGATATCACGAAAAGCGCCATCGAACGCGCTTTCCGTGCGCGCGCCACCTTGCTCCTGCCCAATGATGAGGGCAGCTTGCTGCCGCCGAACGGCGGCGAGCCGCTCGATATGGGTATCGCGCAGTGGGCCTTCGACCATGCGCAGGCAGCCGGTACGGGCACCGATACCTTGCCCGCTTCGCCCATTTTCTACCTGCCGCTGATCGCGCCGATGCGTACGCGGGGCGTGCTGGCGCTGTTGCCGCTGGAGGCTGCCCAGCACGGGCGCTGGCTGCTGGTGCCGGAACAGCGGCAGCACCTCGATACCTTTGCCGCACTGGCCGCTATCGCGCTCGAGCGCGTGCACTATATCGACGTCGCCCAGGGCGCGCTGCTGCAGATGGAGTCCGAGCGGCTGCGTAATTCGCTGCTGGCGGCCCTCTCGCACGACTTGCGTACGCCATTGACGTCGCTGGTGGGGCTGGCCGAATCGCTGGCGCTGTCCAGGCCAGCGTTGTCGCCTGCGCAGCTGGACATGGCGCGCTCGCTGCAGTTTGAAACCGTGCGCATGAGCGCTCTGGTGGCGAACTTGCTGGACATGGCGCGCATCGAAAGCGGGCAGGTACGCCTGAACTTGCAATGGCAGGCGTTGGAAGAGGTGGTGGGCAGCGCGCTGCGCGCCAGCGGCCCGCAATTACAGCAGCATGCCGTGCAGACGCAGTTGGCGCCAGATTTGCCGCTGGTACGCTACGACGCAGTGCTGATCGAGCGCGTGCTGTGCAACCTGCTGGAAAACGCGGCCAAGTACACGCCGCCCGGCAGCACCATTACTGTCGCGGCCGGGGTGCACGGCCAGTTCCTGCAGGTGAGGGTGTTTGACGATGGTCCGGGCCTGCCACCCGGTCGCGAAGAGGCCATCTTTGAAAAATTCACGCGCGGCGAGCGCGAATCGAACAAGCCGGGCGTCGGGCTGGGACTGGCCATTTGCCGTGCCATCGTCGAAGCCCACGGCGGCAGCATACACGCGCAGCCGCATGTGCCGGGACAGGGCGCTGCCATTGCATTTAGCCTGCCATTGGGCACGCCCCCTGCGCCGCCGGA
This sequence comes from Janthinobacterium paucivorans, assembly GCF_051380805.1. Taxonomy (NCBI): domain Bacteria; kingdom Pseudomonadati; phylum Pseudomonadota; class Betaproteobacteria; order Burkholderiales; family Oxalobacteraceae; genus Janthinobacterium; species Janthinobacterium paucivorans. The sequence continues at coordinate 79,147 of NZ_JBNYXR010000004.1, read as the reverse complement.
GATCGAACTCGATGACGCCAACGATTATGAAACAGGAAAACCATCATGAACGAACCTTCCGCCACCGCCTTGCTGGTCGAGGATGAACCGCAAATCCGCCGCTTCGTGCGCGCCGCGCTGGAAGACGAGGGCTGGCAGATTTTCGAGTCCGCCACCATGCAGCGCGGTCTGATCGATGCCGGCACGCGCCGGCCCGACATGATCGTGCTGGACCTGGGCCTGCCTGACGGCGACGGCATCGACTTCATCGCCGACATCCGCAAATGGTCGGCCGTGCCCATCATCGTGCTGTCGGCACGCGTCGATGAAGAGGACAAGATACGCGCGCTGGACGCCGGTGCCGACGATTACCTGACCAAGCCGTTCGGCGTTGGCGAGTTGCTGGCCCGCGTGCGCGCCACCTTGCGCCGCCAGCGTCAACCTGCCGCCAGCGATGATGGCGTGGTGCAGTTCGGCGACGTGCGCGTTGACCTGAAGGACCGCCTGGTGACGCGCAACAAGCAACTGGTGCACATGACGCCGACTGAATTTCGCTTGCTGTCGGTGCTTGTGAAGAACGCTGGCAGGGTGGTCACCAATCCGCAACTGCTGCGCGAAGTATGGGGGCCGTCGAACAGTGAAAACGGCCACTATCTGCGCATCTACATGGGCCATCTGCGCCAGAAGTTGGAAGCCGATCCGGCCCAGCCGCAGTACCTGCTGACGGAAACGGCGGTCGGCTACCGCTTGCTGCTGCCTCTCTAAACAGCTTTATTCCCCTGTTGGAAAACGGGCGCTGCGCGCGCCGGGGGGACGCTTTACCTACAATTTTGCAGCGGCGGGCCAGCTGCGCCATATTGGCAAAGGCCCATACTACCCATGAAGAAGAAGAAACCATGAATAAATTATTCCTTGCACTCGCCCTAGCCACCCCCTTCAGCGCCTTTACGGCCAGCCTGGCTCACGCAGAAGAAGCCAAGCCTGACAATGAAATCAGCTTCAACGTGGCCGGCGTGTCCGACTACCGTTTTCGTGGCATTTCGCAGACGCGCTTGAAGCCGGCGCTGCAGGGTGGCGTCGACTACGTCAACAATCCTACCGGCCTGTACGCGGGCGCCTGGGCCTCCACCATCAAATGGACCAAGGATGCGGGCGGCAGCGGCGACGTTGAAGTGGATCTGTATGCGGGCAAGCGCGGCCAGTTGACGGCCGATGTCGCTTACGACGTGGGCGTGCTGGCGTATGTGTATGCGGACAATGGCTTGAAGTACATCGCCGGCCTGGCCGACGCCGATACGCAGGAAGTCTACGGCCAGTTGTCGTATGGCCCCGCCTATATCAAGTATTCGCACACCGTTTCCAATCTGTTCGGCCTCGTCAACAGCAAAAACAGTGGCTATCTGGACATCGGCGCGAATATCGACCTGAGCAACGGCTGGACCGCTAACCTGCACGCGGGCCATCAGAAGGTCAAAAACAATGATGCGGCCAGCTACACGGACTGGAAAGTGGGCATCACGCGCGATTTCGGCGTGGTGACGGGCGCGCTGGCCGTGATCGGCACGAACGCTGACAAGTCGGCCTATGCTTCGCCGGTGAATGGTAAATTCATGGGCAAGACGGCGCTGCAACTGACAGTTGGCAAAACGTTCTAATTGACGGAGATAAAAGGAGAGGCGGCGCATGCGCCGCCTTTTTTTCGAGCCGTGCTAGCGGGGCAGGTTGAAAACGGCGCAATACAATTGTCCCAGGCTGACCACGCGGGCCAGTGGAATCTGTGCGGCCAGGGCGTGGGCAGGTGCCGCTTGTGTGTCCGTTGCCAGCAGGACGCGCAGCTCCGGATTGATGCTGCGTGCATACGCGATGCGGCGCGCCAGGCCAGCCTGCGCAGCGCCATCCACGACGCCGTTCGGCGGCACCACCAGCACGCGTGCGGCGATCAGGGCTGAACGGCTACCCATGGAGTCGCGCCCTTCGCTGTCGATGACGATGTCGTGGTAGCAGGTCACCAGGTGTTCCAGTTCCGGCTGCAAGCCCTTGGCGCTGATGGCGCGCGCCATCAGGCGTGGCCGCGTCGGGCTGCCGTGCATGGCCATGTCGTGCATATTTTTCGCCTGCGCCATGGCTCCCTGGCGCGGATCGGCATCGAGCAGCAATACCTTGCGTCCGGCCAGCGCGCGCGAGGCGGCTAGTCGCCCGGCCAGGATGGATTTCTCGATGCCCCCGCTTTCATCCGTGATGGCGATGATCATCTTGGCGCACGGCTGGTATGAGGTTGGCGGCGCAGACCAGTTGCAGCACACAGCCTTCGCGTGGCGCGTCCCTGTCGCTGGCTGTCCATGTGGGCAGTTCCATCAATGCATCGAGTGCTTCGGCCAGACTGTCCTGGCCGGCGCGGGACATCGGCGTCATCGGCAGGCGCAGCTCGTCGCGCACCTTGCCTTGCATGGCCAGCGCCGCCTTCAATGGCCCAGGATTGGGTTCGGAAAACAGCAGGCGGATAAGGGGCAGCATGGTCTTGAACAGGGCGCCTGCGGCGCCGTGGCGGCCCTGCTTGACCAGGTGGTACAGCTGCGCATACAGATCCGGCCTTATCTGGGCGGCGGCCGACATGGCGCCGTGGCCGCCCATGGAAAGGCTGGCCAGCAGCACAGTGTCGTCGCCGCACAGCACGTCCAGGCGTGTCTCAAGCAGCAGTTCCGCCAATTGCTGCAGCTTGCCGCCCGCTTCCTTGATGGCGACGAAGTGCGAGTCGCGCGCCAGCAGTGCCGCCGTCTGCGGTTCGATATTGACCCCCGTGCGGGCCGGCACGTTGTATAGCACGATGGAATGGTCGGTGGCGTCGGCGATGGCCTGGAAGTGGCGCACGATGCCGTCCTGCGAAGGGCGTACATACGACGGTGCCGAGATCAGCAGAGCGGCCAGCGGATGGTCGTGATAGCGCTGCACCGCAGCGACGACGCTGCGCGTATCGCTGCCGCCGATACCCATCACGACGGGGAAGCGGGGGCCGACGGCTTCGAGTACGCTATCGAGCAGCATGCTTTGCTCCGCAGCGCTCAGCATGGCCGCTTCGCCCGTGGTGCCACACACCACCAGGCCATCGACGCCGCTGCTAGCGAGCTCGCTGGCCAACTGCTGTGCTGCGGCTAGATCGAGTTCGCCTTCGCAAAACGGCGTGACCATCGGTACCCAGATGCCTTGGAAGTGCGCGGTGATGCGCGATGAAGACATCGCCTGCTCGCAGCAATACTGGTTCATAGCGATTTCCCCTGGCTGATACGGCCAAATTCCGCCGCCGGCAGCAGGCGCATGACGGCATCCATGGTCAGGCGCAGGGCCGGCTCCGTCACGCACAGCCAAACCTTCATGCGTTCGGCATGCTCGATCGCCTCGATGCGCATGAATGACAGCATGCCGCCGCACGTCTTGACGACCAGTTGGCGCAGCTCGGCCAGGCAAGACTTGTCGACCGTGATATGCATGAGGAATGTGGGCAGGCGCGGATGGCGGTGGGGCAGTGCTCGATGGACTTGATGGGCTTGATGCGTAGGCAGGCGTGAATGGGGTTCCATGGTAGCTTTGCAGCGGTGGTTGAGGTACGTTCAAGATTAGCAGCGGGGGCGTAAAGATTCTCTAAAAAGCGGGACCGCGCGCGTAAACGCGCCGTATGCAGCGCTGGCCGCATTTTTCTGCCCGCGTGTTGCGTGGATGCGGCGCGCCTGTGCTTTTGTTACAAAATTGAATCGTGCTTTGGCAGGCAGGGGTTTATATTGAAAACGTCTCCGCTTTCAGTCAGCCTTGCCATGTCAGACGAAAAAGATCTCCAGCACCTCCCGGCCACCGATCCTGCAACGCCGGCCCGGCCCGAGCGGGTCGGCAGGGCACCCGATGATGAGCAGCGTGCGCACGATGCTGTGCCCCGTTATCTGAAGGATAACGACACGCCGCTGGCGCTGGCGTGGAGGGTGATCTCGTCGCGCTACCGTTCCATGCGCGACAAGGCCAGCCGCGATTTCATGCGGCGCACCCTGCGCATTGGCATCTCGGCGCGCATTTTCCATCCCGAGCCGGGCGCCACCGGACTGCGCAGCAAGAACCTGCAATACCTGGAGGAGTCGATTGCGCAGTGGGTCATGTCGCGTGACGTGCTGGTGTTCATGATCCCGACGGTCAATACCAGCGGCTTGCTACACCCGAGCAATATCACCTTGCGCCACTATGCGCGCCACCTGGACGGCCTGGTGCTGCAGGGGGGCGCCGACGTTTCCCCGCAGACGTATTCCGAGGCGGCTACGCGCCCCGAATGGAGCGGCGACCGCGCGCGCGACCTGTACGAACTGGAATTGCTGCATGAATTTGTCGACGCGGGCAAACCCGTGCTGGGCATATGCCGCGGCTGCCAACTCATCAACGTGGGCTTTGGCGGCACTTTGTACCAGGACATCGCTTCGGACGTGGAAGGCGCCACCTCGCACGTCAACGACCTGTACGACCGCCATCGCCACAGCATCGTCTTCCCGAAAGGCTCGTCGCTGGCGGGCATGTTCCCGAAGGCGGGCGAGGCGCTCGTCAATTCCATCCACCACCAGTCGGTTAAGGACCTGGGGCGCGACATCAGCGTGGAAGCGTATTCGCAAGGCGATAATATCGTCGAAGCCATCCGCTACCAGCGGGCGCGCTTCGTCATGGGCCTGCAGTGGCACCCGGAATTTCATTCGGCAGGCGGGGTCGAACTGCTCGATTGCACGCCCATCCTCGATAACTTTTTGCGCGCGGCGCGCGAGACGCGGTTTTGAGCCGACCGATGTTTCCAGGCTGGGCAGCGTCAGTAATTCATGGGCTCACCGCGAAAACATCGAATGGCGGCATCGACCATGCCCTCGGCGCTGCCCTGCAGGCTGTGCTGCTTGCGCAGGTATTGTGCGTCGCTCCATTGCTTGGCCACCTCAGACAGGTGTTTCAAGGCTGGCGTACTGCCCAGCGCCTCGGCGTGCGGTTCCATTTTGCGCAGGGTGGTCATGATGTCTTCGCGCAGTGACATCGTCTCGTAGGTTTTCGGATGCGTGATGGCACCATCGAGGCCAAAGCGGCAAGCCTGGAAGCGGTTGTAGTTATACACGAGGTAATCGTCTTCCACCGGCGGGGTTTCGCGGCGTTCGAGCAGGTAGCGGCACAGCGCTTGCAGGTAGGCGGCCAGCGCGGCGGCCCGCTCCACCGTCAGCGGCGTGTCGCACACGCGCAGTTCGATAGTGCCAAATTCCGGCTTGGGACGGATATCCCAGTAAAAGTCCTTCATGCTCTTGATGATGCCCGTGTTCTCCATCTTGGCGAAATATTCGTTGGAGAATTGTTCCCAGCTGAGGGTGAACGGTGCGCGCCCGCTCATGGGAAAGGCGAATACGGAGTTCAGGCGGGCCGAGTCGAACAGCGTATCGCGTCCTTGCACGTAGGGCGAGGAAGCCGACAGGGCGATGAAGTGGGGGATGTAGCGGTTCAGTGAATGCAGCAGGAACATGGCGTCGTCGCCCGAGGCGCATCCGATGTGCACGTGCTGGCCGAAGATGGTGAACTGCTTGGCCAGGTAGCCGTACAGTTCCGAGATTTCCTGGAAACGCGGCTTGGAGAAGATCTTTTGTGACGACCATTGCTGGAACGGGTGCGTGCCGCCGCCCGCGATGCCGATATTGAGCTTGTCGCCGGCCGTGACCAGTGTGTCGCGGATTTCTTGCAACTGCGCCAGCAGGGGGCCGTGATGCGTGTGCACGCTAGAGTTAATCTCGATCATGCTCTCGGTGATTTCCGGCGTAACGTTGCCGGGAAACGGTTTCTTGTTCAGCAGATGCAGCAGATCGGGGCTCGCTGCCGTCAAATCATAGTCTGACAGATTCACCAGTTGCAGTTCGAGTTCGACGCCGAAGGTCAGCGCGGCCGATTGGCCAAAGGGTTCCAGTGGCATTTAGCGCTCCTTGATTTCGTGGGTTTCTTTGGCCAGCATCAGCACGCGCTGCACCAGCACCGGGCCGACCAGTTCCAGGCCCAGCGTGACGGCGGCCAGGGCGTTCAATTCGTCGCCGAAGTTCACGCCTTGCTGGCGCGCGTGTTCGAGCAGCAGGATGATGAAGACGGAAACGGGCGTGAGGGCCATTCCCGTCAGCACGCCCTTGCGCCAGGAAATGCCGCTGACGTGCGAAAACGCGGCCACGCCGACGACTTTCGTCAGCAAGCGACCGCCGACGACGGCCAGGGCCAGGGCCGCGCCGGCCGTCACGCTGGCCCACTCCAGGGTCGAGGCGGCATACACGAACAGCAGCACCGTCAGCAGTTCGCCCAGCGCGCCGAAATTACGCTGCGCCTGGCTGAAGGCGACGCGGCGGTGGCGCGCTACCAGGCCGAATGTGAGGGTGGCCAGTAGCGGCGACAGGCTGGTGGAATAGGTCAGGGCGACGAGCAGCATCACCGACAGTGCAAAGGCGACGGTGGCGTCCTGCGCCATATTGCCCAGACGGCGCAGCATGGCCGGTACGACGATGCCAAAGACGGTGCCGGCGGCGACCGAGGCGGCCAGCACGGCGGCGCTGCTGCTAGTGGCTTGGACCAGGTCGGTGGCGCTCTGGAACATCCAGAAGCCGACGATGATGTTGAACGTGAAGACGGCCAACACGCAGTTCAGCGCCGTCAGGTGGACGATGCGTTCCGTCACCTGGCCCGAGCTGCGTTCTTCGTTGATGACGCGCATGATGGTGGCTGGCGAGGTGGACATGGCCAAGGACGCCAGCAGCAGCGCTGTCATCGAGGTGCTGCCAAATTCAATACCGATGAAGTAGACGACGGCAAAGGTCAGCAAGGATTCTGCCAGGCCCGTGACGGCAATCCACGGGTTGTTCTTTAGCCAGCGCAGGTTGATGCGGTAGCCGACTTCGAACAGGATCAGGCCGAAGGCCACGTCGGCCAGCACCAGCATGGGACCGGCGTCCGTTTGCGGCAAGATGCCGACCTGCGTTTGCGCCAGGACGAAGCCGATGACGCCATAAAAACTGATGCGCGGCAGGCCAGTCCAGCGGTGGCCGAATTCGCCCACCACCCAGGCCACGGTGATGGCGAATGGCCAGGACAGGTCGGCGGCGATCGAGATCAGACTTTGCATGCTCATTCCTTTGAAATAGCGCTGGCACCAAGCGCCAGCATGGAGGCTGGCGCGATCATGTCGTGGTGCAGCGATGGTGCATAGTTTGCGCACAGCGATGCGCCGATTCTACCGGAGCAGAAGGCGTGCACGATGTGCGCAATCGAACAGTGTCGCGGCCATGGCGGCCGCGCACAGGATGCAGCAGGTTAGGGTATGGCAGGGCTGGTATCAGCGTATAGTACTCGAGCGCGGCGCACAGGCCCTGCACGGTAGGTCAGTGTCGCAGTGTGCGCCATGGCGGCCCGTCCGCCGCCATGGATTTTTTGGCGTATTTCTTTATTTGCTGAGCAGGCGCATGCCCCGTTCCAGCCCGTCGATCGAGAGGGGAAACATGCGGTTGTTCATTAATTGGCGTATCACGCCTATCGACTGGCGGTACTGCCACAAGCCCTCCGACTCGGGATTGAGCCAGATGAATTTGGGGAATGCCTGGGTAAAGCGCGCCAGCCATGTCGATCCCGCTTCCTCGTTGTTGTATTCGACCGAACCACCCGGCTGCAGGATTTCGTAGGGACTCATGGTGGCGTCGCCGACAAAAATCAGCTTGGTATCTGGCGCATACTTGCGCAGTACGTCCCAGGTGGAAAAACGCTCGGCGTTGCGGCGCCGGTTGTTCTTCCACAGGGTGTCATAGACGCAGTTATGGAAGTAAAAGAACTCCATGTTTTTGAATTCCGTTTTCGCCGCCGAAAACAGTTCTTCGGTGCGCTCGATATGGTCGTCCATGCTGCCGCCCACATCGAACAGCATCAGTACCTTGATGCGGTTCTTGCGCTCTGGCCGCATCTTGATGTCCAGATAGCCCGCGTTGTTGGCCGTGGCGGCAATGGTGGCATCGAGCGCCAGCTCGTCTTGCGCACCTTCGCGCGCGAATTTGCGCAGGCGGCGCAGTGCCACCTTGATGTTGCGCGTGCCTAGTTCGCGCTCGCTGTCGTAATCCTTGTAGCTGCGCGCTTCCCATACTTTTACTGCCGTGCGGTTGCCGCCCTTGCCTCCGATGCGGATGCCTTCCGGATTCGTGCCGCCATTGCCGAACGGCGACGTGCCGCCCGTGCCTATCCACTTGCTGCCGCCCTCGTGGCGCTCCTTCTGTTCCTTCAGCAGTTCGTTCAGGCGGTCCATCAGCTTGTCGTAGCCGAATTTTTCCAGCTGCGCCTTCTGCTCTTCGGACAGCTCGCGCTGCATGCGCTTGAGCAGCCAGTCGAGGGGAATCGCCGCGTTCGTCTCGAAGGCTGCGTTGACACCCTTGAAGTATTGGGCAAATGCGCGGTCGAACTTGTCGAAATGGGCTTCGTCCTTGACCAGGGTCAGGCGCGACAGATAGTAGAAATCGTCCATCGAGGCGTCGATGACATTCTTTTGCAATGCTTCGAGCAGGGTCAGAAATTCCTTGATCGAGACAGGAATCTTTGCGTCCTTGAGCGTGAAGAAGAAATCGATCAGCATGGCGTCTGCCCTTGCGCGCGGGGCAGTGCGGCGATGCGGCGCTGCGCCAGCTTGTCGCGCAGATGGGCGGCTATTTCCGGCCACTCGCCGCGCGTGATGCTGTACATGACGGTGTCGCGCACGGTGCCGTCGCGGCGCAGCGCATGGTGGCGCAGCACGCCATCCTTTTTCGCGCCCAGGCGCTCGATGGCCGCCTGCGAGGCATGGTTGAAATTATCGGTGCGAAAACCCACCAGAGCGCAGCCGAGCGTGTCGAAGGCATGCGCCAGCAGCAGCAATTTGCAGGTGGTGTTGACGTGGCTGCGCTGGCAGCGTTTCGCGTACCAGGTGTAGCCGATTTCCAGGCGGCCTATGGCGGGTACTACGTCGTGGTAACTGGTGCTGCCGAGCACCTCGCCGCTGGCCACGTCGATGACGGCAAAGGCGAAGCGCGCCGGGCGCATTTCGATGCTCTTGAAAATGTACTGGTCGACCTGTTCCGGTTCCGGCACCGAGGTGACGCGCAGATTCCACAGTTCGCCATCCGTGGCCGCCGCGCGCAAGCCGGGCGCGTGGTGCGGCGCCAGCGCTTCGAGGGCGATGCCGTGCAGTTCCAGGGGTACGAAGACCTTGTCCGGGCTGATGTCGTTCACCTGCGCTCCTTAGCGGTTGGTGCGCGACATGAACATCAGGCGCTCGAACAGATGCACGTCCTGTTCGTTTTTCAGCAGCGCACCGTGCAGCGGTGGCACGACAGCCTTGTTATCGTTGCTGCGCAGCGCGTCAAAGGGGATGTCTTCGGCCAGCAGCAGTTTGAGCCAGTCGAGAAATTCCGAGGTCGACGGTTTTTTCTTCAGGCCCGGCACGTCGCGCACTGCATAGAAGGTGTCGAGCGCCTGTGCCAGCAATTGCTGTTTCAGGTGCGGGTAGTGGACGGCGACGATCTGCTCCATCGTGTCCTTGTCCGGGAATTTGATGTAATGGAAGAAGCAGCGGCGCAAAAACGCATCCGGCAATTCCTTCTCGTTGTTCGAGGTGATGATGACCAGCGGGCGATGGCGCGCCGTGACCATTTCGCGCGTTTCATAGACATAGAATTCCATGCGGTCCAGTTCACGCAGCAGGTCGTTCGGGAATTCGATGTCGGCCTTGTCGATTTCATCGATCAGCAGCACCACCGGCTCGGGCGCTGTGAATGCCTGCCATAGCACGCCCTTGACGATATAGTTCTGTATGTCGCGCACGCGCTCGTCGCCCAGCTGCGAATCGCGCAGGCGCGACACGGCATCGTATTCGTACAAGCCCTGCTGCGCCTTGGTGGTCGATTTGATATGCCATTGCATCAGCGGCATGTTCAGTGCGGCGGCCACTTCTTCGGCCAGCATGGTCTTGCCGGTGCCCGGCTCGCCCTTGATCAGCAGCGGGCGCTGCAGGGTCAGCGCCGCATTCACGGCCAGTTTCAGGTCGGCGGTGGCGACATAGCTGTCGGAACCTTCGAAGCGTTGGCCTTGCTGGGGGTGCTTTGCTTGCATGAGCGGTCTGCCAAAATAGGGAAATGCTGAGTATAAACAGAACTGTGGCGCACCGCCACGCGGATGGCCAGTGCTTGCCGGCCGACAATGCGGGTTTTATAGGTGGACTTGCAAGAATATCTTGGCTAGAATCGGCAAGCAGCAGATTAATTGTTAACCTTAATTGTCAATCTTAATTGTCAATACAATAGAGAAGATCAATAAAAACCAGCTCTGGCGTTTCTCCGATTAGCTTTGTTCACATTGCCACTATGAAAAAAATATTTGCACTTCTCGTGCTTGCCGGCACAGCAAATGCCGTCACAGCGGCTGACATTGTAGGAAACGCCAAGGCAGCCACTGCCAAGGTGGAGATGTGTATTGGTTGCCACGGCATTCCCGGTTACAAGGCGACCTTTCCCGAGGTGTTCCAGGTACCGATGATCGGCGGCCAGACGGCAAAATATATCGAAAATGCCCTGTTAGCCTACAAGAAGGGCGAGCGCAAGCATCCCAGCATGAAGGGTATCGCCAGCAGCCTGTCCGAGCAGGATATCGCCGATGTCGCCGCATATTATGCGCAACAAGCCAAGCCGAACTGAGGACTAGCCCGATGAAAACATTACTCGCCGCCCTCGTTTGCGCCACGGTGTCGTTCGGCGCCGGCGCCACCGGCAATATCAACACTGGCAAGGCCCTGGCTGAAAAATACAGCTGCGCGACCTGCCACGGCAAGGATTACGGCTCGCCCATCGATCCATCGTATCCAAAACTGGCGGGCCAGCACAAGGATTACCTGGAACATGCTTTGACGGCGTATAAACGCGGCGACAAGGCCAATGGCCGCAACAACGCCATCATGACGGGCCAGGTGAAACCGTTGAGCAACCAAGACATCAAGGACCTGGCCGCCTACCTGCACAGCCTGCCGACCACCCTGGTGGTGCGCCGCTGAGCTGTAGCGCCGCGCCAGGTTTTTAGCCAGCCGGCGTCGCGCGCGCCGAGATCGAACATAGCCGTGTTCAAGCGCATGCTGTCCTTGCGCTTGGCGCGCGGCCGAGCCGCTCGCTCTCGGCCAGCGATACCGGCAAGGGCGTCAGCGCTGGCCTGGTTTAGCGGCGGCGCACGCAGTCGATGTAGGCGTCGGTATCGGGCGGCAAGCCCGAGCGCTGCGATGCCCAGATCATCTGACCCAGGCATTCCATCACTTCGTGCTGCGCTGCATGGGCTGAATCGAGGCGTTGCGTGAGTTGCTGCACTGCCGGGCGGATGCCGCGCGGCTGGTCGACCTGGACTTGCTCCGTGATCGACAGATGCATGGACAGGTGCAGGAAAGGATTGGCCTGTCCGCCTTCGACGGAGTAATCGCGCGCCAGTGCCGCTTCGACGTCGCTCAAGGCGTCTTCATATTCGGGGTGTTCGAGGATCCAGTCGAGCGCGATGGCTTCCATCGGCGTGAGGATTTCATGGGCGCGGTGCTTGCGCAATGTTTCGCAAAAGAAGCGTCGCACATCGTCGGAAGAGGGGTTGAACATGGCTCAAGGAGTCTGGCTAAGGGGTAGCCGGCATTGTACCGCGTACATAGACAAAGGGCATCGGGGATGCTTGCCGTCTGGCGCCTGTTTGCGTGCCCCGATAGTTGGGGCAATTTATTACCCTGCAGTAAGTGTTATCCACTATCGTGTGGGCCTAGCGGCGCCAAATAACGGTGATAAAATCGCCACTCTTGATATTCGCACTGGACATGACGGCGATTTCATTGCCGGCTTTTCAGCCGGCAACGCAGTCTGCGCTATCCATTGCCCGCACCTTTGCCACCAGATATTGCTCTTGGGATATTCCGGAGCGCGGCAGCATGCCTATCACCATCGACATTGAGCTGTTCGGCCGCCATGGCGCGCCGCAGGCCAGACTGTTTTTCGTCAGATCAGCCGGTAGCTGCGATGGTGTCGCCACGGTGGCGCGCAAGAATCATCCTTCAGTATTCATAAACGGAGTTACGTATGCGTAAATCGCTATTACTTTTGATGTCGTGCCTGATCCTGGCGGCATGTAACAAGACCCCTCCTGCCTCGTCCGAAAAACCGGTCGACGTGCTGCTGATCGGCGCAGGCACCATGAGCGCCACCCTGGGCAGCATGCTCAAGGAACTCGATCCATCGCTGACGATGGAAATGGTCGAGCGCCTCGATTCCGTGGCCGCCGAAAGCTCGGACGCGATGAACAACGCGGGCACTGGCCACTCGGCATTTGCCGAACTCAATTACACGCCAGAAGCGGCCGACGGCAGCATCGAGACGAAAAAAGCCGTTGCCATCAACGAGCAATTTGAAATTTCCAAGCAATTCTGGGCCTATCAGGTAGCCAACAAGCACCTGGGCGCACCGCAGACCTTCATCAACAATGTGCCGCACATGGCCTTTGTCTGGGGCGATGACAATATCGCCTTTTTGAAGAAGCGCTACGCCGCGCTGCAAAAGGAAAACCTGTTCAAGGGCATGCTGTACTCGGAAGACCAGGCACAGATCGAGCAATGGGCGCCGCTGATCATGCAAGGGCGCGACAAGGGCCAGAAAGTGGCGGCGACGCGCATGGAAATCGGTACCGACGTCAATTTCGGCAACCTCACGCGCGGCTTGGTGAAATACCTGACGGACAGTCATGGCATGGCCCTGCATCTGCGCCACCAGGTGGAAGACATCGAGCGCGGCGCCGATGGCGTGTGGAACGTGACGGTGAAAGACCTCGCTGCCGGCAAGGAAAAGACCATGCGCGCCAAATTCGTCTTCATCGGCGCCGGTGGCGGTTCGCTGCCGCTGCTGGAAAAATCGGGCATTGCTGAAGCCAAGGGCTACGGTGGCGTGCCGGTGGGTGGCCAATGGCTGGTCACCACCAACCCGGAACTGGTGGCGGCGCATGCGGCCAAGGTCTACGGCAAGGCATCCGTCGGTTCGCCACCGATGTCCGTGCCGCATCTCGATACGCGCATTATCGATGGCAAGAAAGCGCTGTTGTTTGGCCCGTTTGCCACTTTCTCGACCAAGTTCCTGAAGAACGGCTCGTGGATCGACTTGCCTGCCTCTATCGGCGCGGGCAATGTGAAACCCATGCTGCAAGCCGGCTATGACAATATTCCGTTGACGAAATATCTGGTCGAGCAAGTCATGAACACGCCGGAAGACCGTTTGAAGACCCTGCGTGAATATCTGCCGAATGCCAAGATGGAAGACTGGACCTTGCAAAACGCGGGCCAGCGCGTGCAGATCGTCAAAGATGATCCTGTCAAAGGCGGTTTGCTGCAGTTCGGCACGGAAGTCGTCGGCGCTGCCGATGGCAGCATCGTCGCCCTGCTGGGTGCCTCGCCCGGTGCCTCGACCGCGCCGCCTATCATGATCAAGGTGCTGCAAACGGCATTCAAGAGCCGCCTGGCGACACCGGAATGGCAAGCCAAGATGGTGGAAATGGTGCCGTCGTATGGCCAAAAGTTGAATAGTGACCCGGCTCTGGCCAACAAGATCCGCCACTACAGCAGCGACATCCTGGGCTTGAAAGCGATTACGCTCGATGTTCCCGCTACTGCGCCAGCGCCGGCGGCAAACTAAGTCAGTCTGACCGGCAAAAAAGTTCTTTGCCGGAATGTAAAAATGGGCAGCCTGTTCAGGCTGCCCATTTTGCGTGGGAAAGTGCGTTCATCGCGCTGGGCTAGACCTTGCCCGGCAAGAGCAGCTCCGGCATGCACCCATCGGCGGCAATGCCGTCGCAAGGCTTGACCAGTGCCACAGCATCCTGCGCCCGTGGTGCATGGGGCTGGCGCAGGTAGCGCGAGGTGTGGCGCTGCGCTTGCTGTGCGTTGCCATGCGCGGGCCAAGTCAGGAAGCGCGACAGCTCCTGCAAGGCGCGCTGGTACACATCGCGTTTAAATTCAATGACGACATCGAGCGGGACCCAGTATTCATGCCAGCGCCAGGCGTCGAACTCGGGATGGTCGGTCAGGCGCAGATTGACGTCGTTATCGCGCGCGCACATTCTCAGCAGAAACCAAATCTGCTTTTGGCCACGGTAGTGGCCGCGAATCTCGCGCTTGATGAAGTGGTCTGGCACTTCATAGCGCAGCCAGTCGCGGGTGCGGCCGACAATTTTGACGTGTTCCTGTCTGAGTCCGATTTCCTCTTCAAGTTCGCGAAACATGGCTTGTTCCGGTGTTTCGCCATATTTGATACCGCCTTGCGGAAACTGCCATGAGTGCTCGCGCACCCGCTTGCCCCACCACACCTCGTTCTGGGCGTTTAGCAGGATGATGCCGACGTTGGGCCGAAACCCTTCACGGTCGAGCATAATGCACCTCAAACTTTCTGCGACAGAGCGTCCTTATTTACGTAATTACCCACAACTTCGCAAGCCGGTGACCTTTTCGGGGTGAGAAAAGCGCCGGAATCGCACCAATTGAGCGCATTTGTGTAAAGTATGGACGCATCAGCCAGCTAATCCTTTAAAATTAGGTTGATTATAACCCTCTCTTTTTAAAAAGAATTCACCGTTATGCGCGCCTCCCGTTTTTTTATTTCCACACTTAAAGATGCACCTTCCGACGCGGAAATCGTCAGCCACCAATTGATGATGCGTGCAGGCATGATCAAACGCCTCGGTTCCGGCATCTACACTTACATGCCGATGGGCTTGCGCGTGATTCGCAAGGTGGAAGCCATCATCCGTGACGAGATGAACAAAGCCGCCGGCATCGAATTGCTGATGCCGCTGGTACAGCCAGCCGAACTGTGGCAGGAGACGGGCCGCTGGACCAAGATGGGCGATGAACTGATGCGCGTGAAAGACCGCCACGGCCGCGAATACGCGATCCAGCCGACATCAGAAGAAGTCATCACCGACGTCGTGCGCACGGAAATCAAGTCCTACCGCCAGTTGCCGCTGAACTTTTATCATATCCAGACCAAATTCCGCGACGAGCGTCGTCCACGTTTTGGCCTGATGCGTGGCCGCGAATTCACCATGAAGGACGCCTATTCCTTCGACCGCGACCTGGCCGGCATGCAAGCGTCATACAAGGTCATGTTTGATGCCTACACGCGCATCTTCACCCGTTTCGGCCTGAAATTTCGCGCCGTGGCGGCCGACAATGGCGCCATCGGCGGTTCCGGTTCGCACGAATTCCACGTTATTGCCCACACGGGTGAAGACGCGCTCGTGTATTGCCCGACCTCCGATTTCGCCGCCAATATGGAAGCGGCTGAAGCGCTGGCGCCAGCGGGCGAGCGTCCTGCCGCTACCCAGGCACTGAGCAAAACGGCCACGCCCGATACCGTCAAGTGCGAAAGCGTAGCGGCCCTGCTGGGCATGGCTTTGTCGCAGACCGTGAAAACCATCGCCCTGACGGTGGAAACCACGGGCAAGGACGAGAAAGTGACGAAACAGCATTTCATGCTGCTGCTGCGCGGCGACCATGAATTGAACGAGATCAAGGTGAGCAAGGTTGCCGGCCTGGCCGGTCACCGTTTCTCGACGGAAGCGGAAATCCTGGAAGTCTACGGCACCATTCCTGGCTACCTGGGCCCGATCGGCACCAAAGCACCGGTCACCGTGGTGGCGGACCGCACGGTCGCCCACATGAGCGACTTCGTTTGCGGTGCGAATGACGCCGGTTTCCATTACACGGGTGCCAATTGGGGTCGCGATGTAGCCGAGCCAGCCATCGTGGCTGACTTGCGCAATGTCGTCGCCGGCGACGCCTCGCCGGACGGCCAGGGTGTGCTGGCGATTGAGCGCGGCATCGAAGTGGGTCACGTGTTCCAGCTGGGCACGGCGTACTCGGAAAGCATGAAAGCCACTTTCCTCGACGAGAATGGCAAGCCTGCGCCACTGCAGATGGGTTGCTACGGCATCGGCGTGACGCGCATCCTGGGCGCTGCCATCGAACAGAACTTCGATGACAAGGGCATCATTTGGCCGGCATCGATCGCCCCATTCGAGGTGGTGCTGTGCCCGATGGGCATGGACCGCAGCGAGATGGTCAAGGAAGAGACGGAGAAGCTGTACGCGGCCCTGCAAGGCGCTGGCGTGGACGTTATCGTCGATGATCGCGGCCTGCGTCCTGGCGCCATGTTTGCAGACTGGGAATTGATCGGCGTGCCACACCGCATCGTCATCGGCGAACGTGGCTTGAAAGAAGGCAAGCTTGAATACCAGGGCCGCCGCGACACCGAAGCATCGGGCGTGGCACCGGACGAGATCGTCGCCTTCATCCAGGGCAAAATGGCGCAGTGAAGCGTCCATCAGTAAGCAAGGTGGCTGGCGCGCTCGCGCTGGCCGCCGGCCTGGCCTGCGCTTTCCCGGCGCAGGCCGGCAAGCAGAAAGAGGAGGCGCTGGCCGACTCCGTCCGCCTGGCCTTGTCGCACGCGATTCGCGATGAGCGCCCGCCGCAACCCAAATTTGCCACACCCATCGAACTGCAGCGCTACCAGCAATGGCTGGCGCAAATGTCGCAACGCCTGCAACGCAAGCTGCCGGACGCGCAGCTGCGCACGGAATTTTTGGAAACGGTATGGTATGAAGCGCGCCGCGCTGGCCTGGAACCGGCCCTGGTGCTGGGCCTGATCCAGGTGGAATCGGCCTACCGCAAATATGCTGTCTCGCTGGCTGGCGCACGCGGCTACATGCAGGTCATGCCATTCTGGACGGGCGTCATCGGCGACAGTGACCGCAGCAAGCTATTCCACATGCAAACGAATTTGCGCTATGGCTGCGCGATCTTGCGCATGTACCTGGATATGGAACGCGGGGATTTGTACCTGGCGCTGGGGCGGTATAACGGCAGCCGGGGGCGGGCAGAGTATCCGAATGCCGTGCTGGCGGCGTGGAAACAGTGGGAGTTCAGATGAAGGCTGGGGTCAGACCCCCGGCAGCGTTGGCGCAAAGCTCTGTGTTATCGGTGTTGAGGGTCTGACCCCAGCAAACGGTGTTGAGAGTCTGACCCCAAAAAAATGCCCCGCTCGCTGAATCAGCTACGGGGCACTCGCTCGGGATAGGGCCGGCGGGTATCTGATTATTTCAAATGATCGGAAATCAGTTTCGTCATTTCAAACATGGAGACTTGGGCTTTGCCGCTGAAAACAGCTTTCAGCTTGTCGTCCGCATTGATCATGCGGCGGTTGGCCGGATCTTGCAGATCGAGTTTTTTGATGTAATCCCATACCTTTTTGGTCACTTCCGTGCGCGGCAGTGGTGCTGCGCCAACAACGGCGGCCAGCTCTTTCGATGGCGTCATTGCTTTCATGAATGCTGCGTTTGGCTTGCGTGGTGTTGCCGGTGCTGCCGCTTTCTTTGCCGCTGCTGGTTTAGCTGCTGCTTTGGCTGCGGGTGCTGCTTTTTTGGCGGCGGCAGGCTTGGCTGCTGCGGCCGCTTTGGCTGGCGCTGCTACTGGGGTTTTTTTGGCTGTTGCCATCTTCGAGCCTCCTTAACAAACACATGGGAAATTGCGCAATTAATCGCACGGCTAATATTGGTGTGGATTGACCTTGTACGCAAGTGTTTTTCACGTTTTTACGAGGAAAAAGCAGCTAAATGGCGATGCTGTCGCCCGGGCGCACCGCGCAGGAGCACAGAAGCGTGTTTTTGCCCGTAAACGGCATGCTTGCTGACTCTACAGCGAGGGCTATTGAGGGGGAGAGAAGAACGGATGCCGGTCGCAGGAGAATGCAAACCGGCATTATTTGAAACGGTGTTTTTTGAGTCTCAAGCGATGCTGGTGCGGCGTCGCGAAGGCCATCAACATCCGCGCGAACGCGGGTGTTGATGCCTTACCTCATGCCGGGCATCATGCCCTTCATGGAACGCATCATCTTCATCATGCCGCCGCCGGACAATTTCTTCATCATCGTCTGCATTTGCTCGAATTGCGTCAGCATGCGGTTCACTTCCTGCACTTGCACGCCGGCGCCGGCGGCGATGCGGCGCTTGCGCGTAGCCTTGATCAGTTCAGGCTTGGCGCGCTCCTGCGGCGTCATCGAATCGATGATGCCGCACATGCGGCGCACCTGTTTATCGGCTTGATCCATGTTCTTGCCGCCTGCCGCCTGCTGGAACTGCGCTGGCAGCTTATCCATCAGGTTGGCCATGCCGCCCATTTTCTTCATTTGCCCCAGTTGCGCCTTGAAGTCGTTCATGTCGAACTTGCCGCCGACCTTGATCTTTTGCGCCAGGTCGGCCGCAGCCTTGCTGTCGACGCCCTTGCGCGCTTCTTCCACCAGGGCGAGGATGTCGCCCATGCCCAGGATGCGGTTGGCCATGCGGGTCGGGTCAAATGCTTCCAGGCCGTCGAGTTTTTCCGAGACACCGGCAAACTTGATTGGCTTACCCGTAATGTGGCGTACCGACAGGGCGGCACCGCCGCGTGCATCGCCATCGAGCTTGGTCAGCACGATGCCGGTCAGCGGCAGTGCATCGTTGAACGCTTTCGCCGTATTGATCGCGTCCTGGCCCAGCATGGCGTCGACGACAAACAGGGTTTCGATCGGTTTCACGGCGCTGTGGACGGCAGCGATTTCGCGCATCATTTCTTCGTCGATACCCAGACGGCCTGCCGTATCGATGATCAGGACGTCGTGGTAATGCTTTTTCGCCCAGTCCAGCGCAGCGAGGGCGATATCGACCGGCTTGTCGGTGCTGGAAGAGGGGAAGAAGTCGGCGCCCACCTGGGCGGTGACCGATTGCAGCTGGGCGATCGCGGCAGGACGATACACGTCGGCCGAAACGGTCAGCACTTTCTTCTTCTTTTCTTCCTTCAGATATTTTGCCAGCTTGCCGACGGTGGTGGTTTTACCCACACCTTGCAGACCGGCCATCAGGATGATGGCGGGCGGTTGCTGCGCAAAGCTGATCTGCGACGCTTCCGGTCCCAGGTCGGCGCCCATCAGGGCGGCCAGCTCGCGCTGCACCACGCCGACCAGGGCCTGGCCTGGCGTGAGCGAGGAAATAACATCCTCGCCCATGGCTTTTTCTTTGACTTTGGCGATGAATTCGCGCACGGCGGGCAGGGCGACGTCGGCTTCGAGCAGCGCCAGGCGCACTTCGCGCAGCATGTCGGCGGTGTTCGCTTCGGTCAGGCGCGCCTCGCCGCGCATGGTCTTGACGACTTTGGCAAGCCGTTGGGTGAGATTATCTAGCATCATGAACCTGCAATGAAAAGCTTGGGAGTGGGCGGTGCTAAGAGCCTGACCCGGCAGGAGATGGATGCATCTGCTGGGGGAGGTTCTGAACCGGACGATGGGCGCCATTTTACTCCATCGCGGGGCCCTGGCGGTCCTGCGCTGCACTGCCTGGCGCCTGGTCTGCTT
Source organism: Janthinobacterium paucivorans (assembly GCF_051380805.1). NCBI lineage: Bacteria > Pseudomonadati > Pseudomonadota > Betaproteobacteria > Burkholderiales > Oxalobacteraceae > Janthinobacterium > Janthinobacterium paucivorans. Next base: position 59,696 of record NZ_JBNYXR010000004.1, on the reverse strand, counting down.
TTGAATTAGTTGGTATTTCTGTCAATGTCACGATTGCACGAAAGCCAAAGACGCGGTTAGAATAGTAATAATTCTCATTTGCATTTAAATGTATGCCGCGCTTGACCGGAAAGCGATGCCATGTCGGCCGCCGATACCGATGTGTCGCCGCACGCTGTCGCGCGACAGCGGTCCGTCCAATCTCGGCAAGGAGTTCAACAGCGGCGCCGCGCTGCGCCTGAACGTCAGCAATGCGCTCGACAAGCATGATGGCCAGAGCATTTGCTCGACTGTCTTCGGCAATCTGCTGGCACGCCGCGCAACCTGATGCTGAGCTTGAACTACCAACTGTCAATAATCACTGTTGAATGACCTATCTTGATGAAGGATGCATGGTTTATGGATGTGCAGTTCAATCTGGCCGGCGATGGCGGCAGCGGGCGTATGGCACCGGTCGCACCGCGATGATGAAAGCGGCCCACATATTGTTGTTCTCGCGCGTGCTTGCCGCCGTCTTTGGCGGCTATGCGCTCACGTCCGGCGTGGCTGTGCTGCTGTCGGCCGTGCTGCCGCTGTCGCGCGCCGAAGCTGTGCTGACAGCGACTCTGAGCGCCTTCGTCGTCTACACCTGCGCCGTGATCTGGGTCTTTGCCGTGCCGGACCTGCGCCGCGCCTGGCTCGGCATGCTGCTGCCGGCCATCGTCTGCGGCGGCATTGGCCTGCTGCTGTCGCGAGGTGCCGCTTGAACGCCGTCAAGGTCGATAAGGTGGTCAAAACGCCACAGCAGGGCGGTTTGCGCCAGGCCATGGCCTGGCTGCATACCTGGAGCGGCCTGTGGATTTCCTGGCTGTTGTTCGCCATTTTTCTGACCGGCACCCTGGCCGTCTTCGACGACCCGATCGGCCACTGGATGACGCCTGAACACGCATTGGAAGAGGCATCGCGCGCGCACGACCCAGCGCTGCCCAAGGTCACGGACCGCGCGCACCGCCTGGAACTGGCGCTCGATTTCATGGCGAAGCAGCACCCGAAGGCGGATATGTGGGAAATCTGGCCCGTGCAGCGCCCGGGCCACGGCCTGTCCGCCTACTGGTTCCAGCCCAGCGGCGGCTATGGCTCGGCCGACCTCGATCCCTTGACGGGCGCCATCGTCAAACAGGCGCGCGCGGCAACGCAGCGCGATACCATCGGCGGCCACCATTTCGTCGATTTCCACTACGCGCTGCACGCGGGACGCATCGGCGTGTGGATCGTCGGCATCACCAGCATGATCATGCTGGTGGCGCTGGTGAGCGGCGTCATCACGCACAAGCGCATCTTCAAGGATTTCTTCACCTTTCGCCCGGCCAAGGGCCAGCGTTCCTGGCTCGACGCACACAATGCGGTGGCGGTGCTGACGTTACCGTTCCAGTGCATGATCGCCTATACGGGCCTGGCATTTTTCAGCGATGACTATGTGCCGGCCCCCGTGGTGGTGCAATATGGCATGGACAATGCCAAGAAAGCCTTCCTGGCCGACTGGAACGATGCGGGAAAACCCGTCAAGACAGGGCAGCCGCTGGCCATTCCCGCGCTGGAATCGTTCGCGCTGCGCGCCGAGCAAGCCATCGGCCAGGATATCCGCGCCGTGGTGCTGGACAATCCAAATGACGCCTCCATGCGCGTATGCATGTATGGCTGGAATGAAGACGCTGAATTGCTGACGCGCCTGAGCGCCAATACGGGCCGTGCCTGCTATGCGCTGGCTACGGGCGAGCAAGTTGCCGTGCGCTTGCCGGGCGAGTCGGACACGGGCGGCGCGGGCTTGACGCGCTCCGTCATGTCTAACCTGCATATGGTCGGTTTCGGCGGTACGCCGATGCGCTGGCTGTATTTTGTCTGCGGCTTGGCCGGCACGGCCATGATGGGCACGGGTGCCATCCTGTTCCTGGTCAAGCGGCGCCAGAAGGCCGGCGCCGAGTTCGGCGCCTGCACGCAGCGCGTGTACCGCGTGATTGAATGCCTCAACGTGGCGGCGATTGCCGGCCTGGCCATTGCCTGTGTGGGCTTCCTGTGGGCCAACCGTTTGATCCCCATCGGCCTCGAACAGCGCGCCGGCTGGGAAGTGCGCGCCTTCTTCGGCGTGTGGCTCCTGATGTTGGTGCACGCCTGCCTGCGCGCCGAAAAGCGCGCCTGGATCGAGCAGTTGTGCTTGCTGGCCGTGCTATGCCTGCTGCTGCCGGTGCTGAATGTATTGAGCACGGGCGACAATCTGGCGGCGCAGGTGGCGCGCGGCGACTGGGAAAGCGCCGGCGTGGAACTGGCCAGCATGGCCTTCGGCCTGCTGGCCGCCTGGGGCGCGTGGAAAGTCCACAAGCGCAAGGCGGTCAGCAAGAGCGCAGCCAAGGAAAGCGCTGCGCCATCGTCCAGCCTGCAAGTGACTACGCAAGGGCAGTCATGAACAACACTATCCTGTGTGCACTGGGCCTGTCGTATGCGGGCATGGCCAGCCTTTCGCTGGCGATGGATCGCCATCACGGTCAGGTATGGGGCCGCGACGCGGCGCCCAAGGTGCGGCGCGTGCTGCAATTGACCGGCGCACTGTTGCTGGCACTGGCCATCTGGCCATGCGTGGCCGGCTGGAGCGCCACCGTCGGCCTGGTCGCCTGGCTCGGATGCATCGGTGCCGGGGCGCTGCTGGTGGCCCTGCTGCTGCCATATGCGCCCCGCTTGCTGTTACGTAGTTCCTTGCTGGCAGCAGTCGCCGCGCTGGCAGCTCTGGTGACGTTGCTACCGTGATGTTCAGCGCCACCGCATGCGCGACGATGGCCTGGGTCTTGCCTGGCGCCGGGTTGGCCAGCGTAAAAAATATTATCCTGTCTCTAACACACGGTACTATCTAGGCAGAATAAAAATGCAGTGTTACGCGCAGGTTTGTCCATGCGGGCACACACCAACCACCACAGGAGAATTCGATGCAAAAGAAATTGACCTTGAAGACCGGTATCGCCGCCGCCCTCATGCTGGCGTTCAGCGCAGTTGCTATCCAGGCCCAGGCGCAGGAAGTCGTGCGCCTGGGTAATTTGAAATTCGCCCATTACGGTGCCGTGTCGTATATCAAGGAAATCGCACCCAAGTGCGGCATCAAGGTCGAAGAGCATATCTTTGCCAAGGGACTCGATGTGATGCAGGCCATCATTGCGGGCGAGCTGGACGTGGGGGCGACGGCGTCCGAGGCGGCCATCTCCGGGCGCGCCAGCGGTGCGCCCATCTATGTGGTGGCCGGTTTTGCCAAGGGCGGCGCGCGCCTGGTCGGGGGCACGGGGCAAAAGATCGCCAGCGTGAAGGATCTGAAGGGTAAGCGCGTCGGCGTGACGCGCGGCGGCATTCAGGAAGTGCTGCTGTTGGCCGAGCTGTCGCAAGCGGGCCTGACGTATTCCGAAACCAAGGGCAAGGATGTGCAACTGGTGTTCCTCGCCTACGCTGATTTGAACCAGGCGCTGATGGGCAACAATATCGATGCCATGATGCAGTCGGAGCCGCAATCGTCGCAGGCGATCAACAAGGGCTTTGGCAGCGAAGTCATCAAACCGTACGACACGCCGATCGGCGAACCCGTGCGTACCATGGTGATGACGGAAAAGTTTTACAAGGAACGCCGTCCCGTGGCGGAAAAATTCATGCGCTGCTTCGTCGAAGCCACCAAGACCTTTATTGACAATAAGGCGACGGCGGAAAAGTATGTGCGCGAAGTCGTGTTCCGCGGTCAAATCACGAAAGATGATTTCGACGATGCGATCAGCAATTCGCCGTATTCGTATGATATTTCGCCCGAACATATCCAGGTGACCACCGATGTGATGGTAAAAACGGGCGTGGGCCGCATGACGAAGCCGCCCGTGGCCAAGGACTGGGTCAAGACGGACTTGCTGGAGCAAGCGAAAAAGAGCCTGAATGTCAAGTAAATCAGGAAACCATCCAAACACCGCCGTGCCAGCCATGTTGCGGCGGTGTTTTGATCGGCCAGCGCCCTTGGCGCGTGAAAGCCCATCGAGCTTTTTTGGGACTGCCTGAAGCTCAGCGTATCGATACGCGTCAGTGCATCGCCGTTCTTGTGCTGGTGCGTGATGATGCGCCGTCATTGTCTTGCACGATCTGCTTGTGCATAGAGGATAGGCTGATCATCATGGCAACGTTGCTGCACTGTGGAAAAGTGTATCAGAAGAAAGATTGCCGAAATCTTGAGGGGTGTTACCCCGTTGCGCCTCAGGCGCGATATCATGGCAGGCTTGCAGCATGGGCTGGCGGCGCAATGCCTGTCATCCGGGCTGTCGCTTGAATCGCGCTTGTCGGCTATGGTGTAAACTTAAACTATGCAGATCTATTTCTTTTTCATCGCCGCCCTGTTGTACGCGGCGTGCGCGGTGCTTCCCTCATCCCGTGCCCGGCTCATTACCGGTCTGACCGGGCTCGCCTGGCTGGCGCACGCCATCACCCTGTGGTTCGACCTGATGGCGCCGGGCACCTTGCGTTTCGGCTTTTCGGCCATGCTGTCGGCCGCTCTATGGGTTTCGGTGGGCACCTACTGGTTAGAGAACCGTAATTTCAGCCTGGACGGACTGCGCCGCATGGTCATGCCCAGCGCCGTCATCGCCCTCGGCCTGGCCTGGGTCTTTCCTGGCAGCCAGGTCAGCATGGAAGGCAAGTCCGCCGTCTTCGGTTGGCATATTGCCGTGGCGGTGCTGGCCTATAGCACCTTGACGATAGCGGCTTTTCACGCCGTGCTCATGGCGCTGCAGGAATCGCGCCTGCATACGCGCAGCGAAAGCCGTGGCTTCATCGGCAGCGCGCTGGATCAGCTGCCAGCGCTGCTGACGATGGAAAAGTTGCTGTTCCGCATGATCGGCCTGGGCTTCATCCTGCTCAGCCTGACCGTGCTGTCGGGCATCGTGTTTTCCGAACAATTATTTGGCAAGGCGCTCAACTGGGATCACAAGTCCGTGTTTACCATGCTGTCGTGGCTGCTGTTTGCCGCCCTGCTGGCAGGGCGCCGCTTTCGCGGCTGGCGCGGCAAGACGGCCTTGAGCTTCACTTTGGCCGGTTTCGCCACCTTGCTGCTGGCCTATGTCGGTAGCCGTTTTGTACTGGAAGTGGTTTTACACCGAGGATACGCATGACACGAGTTTTATTCTGGCTGGCGCTGGTGTTTCTGGTGCTGTTTGCTATCCGCAGCAAGCTGCGCGGCATGCAGCAGCGCGCCCGCGCGCAGCAACCGCAACCGCAATCGAATCCATTTACGCCGCCGGGTCGGCCACAGCAATTGCCGGATGCCGAGCTGATGCTGTGTTGCGCCCATTGCGGCGTGTACTATCCAGCGTCCGAAAATGTGCAGGCCAAGGGCCACGATTACTGCAGCCACGCGCACGCCACGCTGTAAGGGCAAGCGCGCTGCATTGCGCATGCGTATCGTGACGTCCTCCGGCAGCTGTCCGGCGTAGCATCTGCAGCAAGCGGTTCCCCATCGCCATTGCAGAAAGGTGCGCTCTTCCATGCCCAGCCCCAGCCCCAGTGCGCAGTCCGCGACCGCCGCCGGCAAGGTGGCCGCTGGCGCCTTGCCATCGGTGCCGCAACTATGTGGCAATTCGCTGCCCATGCAGGCGCTGCGCGCGCAGATCGGGCGTATCGCACGCTGCGGCGCGCCGGTGGCCATCCGAGGTGAATCGGGCACGGGCAAGGAACTGGCGGCACGCGCCATCCACGCGCAGGGTGCGCGCGCCAGCTTGCCGTTTATCGCCGTCAACTGTGGTGCCATTCCCGAAGCGCTGATGGAAGCTGAATTCTTCGGCTGCCGGCCGGGTGCCTATACGGGCGCGCTGCACGAGCGTGAAGGATTGTTCCAGGCTGCCAACGGCGGCAGTTTGCTGCTCGATGAAGTCGATGACTTGCCGCTGGCCATGCAAGTGAAGCTGTTGCGCGTGCTGCAGGAGCGCCGCGTGCGCAAGCTCGGCGGCAGTAGCGACGAAGCCATTGATGTGCGTATCCTGTGCGCCAGCCAGCACGGCCTGGGGCGCGGCGTGGCCGCCGGCACGTTCCGCCAGGATCTGTTTTACCGCCTGAATGTCATCGAACTGGCGCTGCCATCGCTGCGTGAGCGGCGCGGCGATCTGCAGGTATTATGTGAAGCCATCCTGGCGCGTCTGGCACCAGGCCAGGGTGTGAGCCTGACGCCGCCGGTACTGGCGGCCCTGGCCGCGTATGCGTTTCCCGGCAATGTGCGCGAACTGGAAAATATGCTGGAACGGGCGCTGGCCTTTGCCGATGGCGGCGTGATCGCGCTCGACGGGTTGGACTTGCCGTCCTCGGCTGGCATCACCGCGCCGCGGACGGCATTGCCGCCGGTAGTGTCTGAGCGGCAACTGTGCTTGCCCGGCATGGCGCTCTCCGGCGTTGTCCCGGTCTTGCCGCTTGACATGTATTTGCGCCAGGCCGAGCGCGACATGATCTTGCAGGCGCTGGTACAGGCGCGCTATCACCGCGAACAGGCGGCGCGCCAGCTGGGGCTGAGCGTGCGCCAACTGCGTTACCGGATGCAGAAATTGACGATACAGGAATTGCTAGCTTGATGACAGCATGGACGATAGATGAAAACGGCTGGTGCGACGGCGCACTGCGCTATGACTCGCCGCACCAGGATGCGCGCCCGGACGGCGTGCAAGTCGACTTGCTGGTGATCCATAACATCAGCTTGCCGGGCGGCCAGTTTGGCGGACCGCATGTGTCCGACTTGTTTACCGGCCGGCTAGATTATAATGCCCATCCTTCTTTCGCCGACCTGCGTGGCTTGCAGGTCTCGGCGCACTTTTTTGTGCGGCGTGATGGTGCGCTGTTGCAATATGTTTCCGCTGATCAACGTGCCTGGCATGCTGGCGCGTCCACATTCGAAGGACGCGCGCAGTGCAATGGCTATTCCATCGGTATCGAAATGGAAGGTGCGGACGATGTACCTTTCCAGCGGCGGCAATACCATGTCCTGGCAGCGCTGACGGCGGCGCTGGTGGCGCGCTACGGCTTGTCCCAGGTGCGTGGCCACGAGCATATTGCAGCGGGGAGGAAGACGGACCCGGGACCATTTTTCGACTGGCATTATTATCAAGAATGCTGGCTGGAAACTGCCCGCGGCGAGCCTGCGTTAGCGCTTACTACGCGGGGATTGGGCTTTCCATCCGTGCCCTGAAAAGTCAACCGAAATCGTGTTTGGAAATACAAAAAATTACGCCGACAGATGCCGGAAAACTATTGCATCGCCTGTCGATGGGTACTACAATTAGTGTATAAATTGGATTTAAAGACTATATCTAGTGCCATCACAGACGTTTCCGGAATTATTACCAAAGCTATCCTGCTTGTTGATACGGCAGCGGGAACTGGCGTTTCACCACCCTTGATCATGTTGAGCGCCAGCCGAGCTGTACAGGTTGGGCGCATGATTTCTGGCTGTGAATTATTTACTATTTAGCAACAATTATTTGAGGAAAGCCTGACCATCGGGCGTTCTACTCAACAACATACGCGGCAGCAAAACTGCAGGCTGACTTTAGCTGACAACGGGAGCTTTAATGCAATCACCACAAGATATTTCCATCCATCCAACGCCAGTATCGCCAGCGCCAGGCGCGGCCAATAGCGTGGCGAGTACGGGCGCGGCCTTGGGCGACTATCGCATCATCCGCCGCAACGGCGCGGTGGTGGCATTTGAGCCTTCGAAGATCGCCATCGCCATGACCAAGGCGTTTCTGGCCGTCAACGGTGGCCAGGGCGCCGCTTCGGCACGCATCCGCGAACTGGTGGAACAACTGACCGACAGCGTCGTCGCCGCGCTGGTGCGCCGCCATCCGGGTGGCGGCACCTTCCATATCGAAGACGTGCAAGACCAGGTAGAACTGTCGCTGATGCGTTCGGGCGAGCACGACGTGGCGCGTGCCTACGTGCTGTACCGTGCCAAGCACATGGAAGAGCGTCGTTTGCAGAAGGAGGCGCTGGGCGCTTCCGCGCAAGTTTCCGCACCGCAATTGAATGTCACCGACAATGGCGTGCGTCGCCTGCTGGACATGCAGGAAGTGCGCGACCTGATCAACGCCGCCTGCGTCGGCCTGGAAAAGCACGTCGATGCCGACGCCATTCTGGCTGAAACGGTGAAGAACTTGTATGACGGCGTGCCTGTCGAAGAGCTGCACAAGTCGGCCATCCTGGCAGCGCGCGCGCTGATGGAAAAAGACCCGGCCTACAGCCAGGTCACGGCCCGCATCTTGCTCCATACGGTGCGCAAGGAAGTGTTTGGCAAGGAAGTGCCGCAAGCGGCCGCTGCTGCCGAGTACCTGACGTACTTCCCGCAATATATCGCCAAGGGCATCGCCAACGATCTGCTGAACCCGGTACTCGCCAGCTTCGACCTGGAACGCCTGGCCAAGGCCATCGTTGCCGACCGCGACTTGCAATTCGGCTACATCGGCCTGCAAACGCTGTATGACCGCTACTTCCTGCACATCCATGACGTGCGCATCGAAATGCCGCAAGCGTTCTACATGCGCGTGGCGATGGGCCTGGCGCTGAACGAAGCGGACCGCGAAGCGCGCGCCATCGAGTTCTACAGCCTGCTGTCCTCGTTCGACTTCATGAGCTCGACCCCGACCCTGTTCAACTCGGGCACCCTGCGTTCGCAGCTGTCGTCGTGTTACCTGAGCACCGTCTCGGACGACTTGGAAGGCATCTATGACGCCATCAAGGACAATGCGCTGCTGGCCAAGTATGCCGGCGGCCTGGGTAACGACTGGACGCCAGTGCGCGCCCTGGGCGCCCATATCAAGGGCACCAACGGCAAGTCGCAAGGCGTGGTGCCGTTCCTGAAAGTAGTCAACGACACGGCCGTGGCAGTCAACCAGGGCGGCAAGCGCAAGGGCGCAGTCTGCGCCTACCTGGAAACCTGGCACATGGACATCGAGGAATTCCTCGACCTGCGCAAGAACACGGGCGACGACCGCCGCCGCACGCACGACATGAACACGTCGAACTGGATTCCCGACATGTTCATGAAGCGCGTCATGGAAAAAGGCGAGTGGACCCTGTTCTCGCCAAGCGAAACGCCAGACTTGCACGACCTGGTCGGCAAAGCCTTTGAAAAGGCTTACCTCGGCTACGAAGCCAAGGCAGCCGCCGGCGAAATCCGCTCGTTCAAGAAGATTCAGGCGCTGGACCTGTGGCGCAAGATGCTGTCGATGCTGTTTGAAACGGGCCACCCATGGATCACGTTCAAGGATCCTTGCAACATCCGCAGCCCGCAGTCGCACGTTGGCGTCGTCCACAGCTCGAATCTGTGCACCGAAATCACGCTTAACACGGGTCCGGATGAAATCGCCGTTTGCAACCTCGGTTCCGTCAACATGCCGGCGCACATGAAGGAAGGCAAGCTCGATCACGTCAAGCTGGCCAAGACCATCCGCACCGCCATGCGCATGCTCGACAACGTCATCGACATCAATTACTACGCCGTCGAGAAGGCGCGCAATTCGAACATGCGCCATCGTCCGGTCGGCATGGGTGTCATGGGCTTCCAGGACTGCCTGCACATGATGCGCATCCCGTTTGCCTCCGACGCAGCCGTCAGCTTCGCCGACACCTCGATGGAGACAGTCTGCTACTACGCCTACCTGGCGTCGACAGAACTGGCCGAAGAACGCGGCCGCTATGAATCGTATGCCGGTTCGCTGTGGGACCGCGGCATCTTGCCGCAAGACTCGGTGAAACTGCTGGCCGAAGAGCGCGGCGGCTACCTGGAAGTCGATTCCTCGTCGGCCATGGACTGGACGCCGGTGCGTGAACGCATCGCCAAGTTCGGCATGCGCAACTCGAACTGCGTGGCGATCGCCCCGACGGCGACAATTTCGAACATCATTGGCGTGTCGGCCTGCATCGAGCCGACGTTCCAGAACCTGTATGTAAAATCGAACCTGTCGGGTGAATTCACCGAGATCAACGGCTACCTGGTGCGCGACCTGAAGGCGCGCGACCTGTGGGATGAAGTCATGATCTCCGACCTGAAGTACTTCGACGGTTCGCTGGTGAAGATCGACCGCATCCCGCAAGACCTGCGTGACATCTACGCCACCGCCTTTGAAGTGTCGCCAAGCTGGCTGGTGGAAGCGGCTTCGCGTCGCCAGAAGTGGATCGACCAGGCCCAGTCGCTGAACATTTACATGGCTGGCGCATCGGGCAAGAAACTCGATGAAACCTACAAGCTGGCATGGTTGCGTGGCCTGAAAACCACTTACTACCTGCGCACCATCGCCGCGACCCACATGGAGAAATCGACCTCCAAGACTGGTGCCCTGAATGCCGTGGCAGTCGATGGCGGCATGTCGGCCAGCGCACAGAGCGCCCAGGCTGCGGTCGTGGCGGCTGCCGCTGCCGCTGCCGCCGTGGCGGCGCCCGTGGCGGCAGCGGACGACGCCGATGGCGAAGCCTGCTACCTGCGCCCCGGTGATGACGGCTTTGAGGAATGCGAAGCTTGCCAGTAAAAACCTGCTGCGCTAGTCGACCCGATATTGTGCTCGCTAGCGACGGTTTTTAAAAAATGTAAAGTTGTCAGCCCAGCGCTGCTGGGCTGATTCAATGTTGTTAATGTCCGTATTGTCCGATTCAACGGACCTGTTGCGGAGCGCCGGCTCGCCGGCATCGAAAGGAATCATATTATGTCGTTGTCCTGGGATGATGAAACCACGCCGGTAGCTGTGCCGCGTCCGGCGCAGCAAGCGCCATTGGGAAATACCGAATTGAACCTGTCGGCCAGTGCCGAACCGTCCGAAGCGAACGCCGAGCAAGTGGCGCTTCGCGTGAATGCCGATGACAAGCGCATCATCAACGGCAAGACCGATGTCAACCAGTTGGTGCCGTTCAAGTATAAATGGGCATGGGACAAATATCTGGCCGGCTGCGCTAACCACTGGATGCCGCAGGAAGTGAACATGCAGCGCGATATCGAGCTGTGGAAAAACCCGAACGGCCTGACGGACGATGAGCGCCGCCTGGTCAAGCGCAACCTGGGCTTCTTCGTCACCGCCGACTCGCTGGCCGCCAACAACATCGTGCTGGGCACCTACCGCCACATCACGGCGCCGGAATGCCGCCAGTACCTGCTGCGCCAGGCGTTCGAGGAAGCGATCCATACGCACGCCTACCAGTACATCGTCGAATCGCTGGGCCTCGATGAAAGCGAGATCTTCAACGCCTACAACGAAGTCAAGTCGATTCGCGACAAGGATGAATTCCTGATCCCGTTTATCAATACGCTGACCGACCCTGCGTTTGTCACCGGCACGGTGGAAAACGACCAGAAGCTGTTGAAATCGCTGATCGTGTTTGCCTGCCTGATGGAAGGCCTGTTCTTCTACGTCGGCTTCACGCAAATCCTGGCGCTGGGTCGCCAAAACAAGATGATGGGTGCTGCCGAGCAGTACCAGTACATCTTGCGCGACGAATCGATGCATTGCAACTTCGGTATCGACTTGATCAACACGATCAAGATGGAAAACCCCTTGCTGTGGACGGCCGCCTTCCGCGAAGAGATCAAAGCGCTGTTCATGCAGGCTGTGGAACTGGAATACGCTTACGCGGAAGACACCATGCCGCGCGGTGTGCTGGGTCTGAATGCACCGATGTTCAAGGGCTATTTGCGCTTCATCGCCAACCGCCGCGCGCAACAGATCGGCCTTGAGCAGTTGTTCGCGCAGGAAGAAAATCCATTCCCGTGGATGAGCGAAATGATCGACATGAAGAAGGAACGCAATTTCTTCGAAACACGCGTGACCGAGTACCAGACCGGTGGCGCGCTGAACTGGGAATAAGCGTCTTTCCGTCTATGCTCAAAGCGCCGTCTTCGTGACGGCGCTTTTTTTTGTGCGCCCGGCAGGGCGCACTCTTGCGGGTTGCCGATTCGGACCGGCAGGCGGCGAAAAATGCGTCCGCTGTGGCAGCTAAAAGCCCCTCCAACGGGATGCAAAAATGCGTGCTTGCCTCAGCGATGCGAAGAGGCTCGCGCCTGGTTTTCGGATGCCGCCAATGAGCGTAATATCGGCCCCGAAAATCGTTTCCGCAGACGCTGGCGGCGGCATTTGCCGCGCGATTGTGCGATAGCACGCGTATCGTGCAAAAAAGCGGGCGAAAATGTGTCGTGCCGGTTGCGCATGGACAAGGTTTTCGTGTACTTTATGAGATTGCAAATGCGAGTGTTAAGAAGCGGGGGTTTTTAACCGGCGCGGTAACGAAAAAACCTCGCAAAACAGGGATACAGATTTACACGGATATGCACAAAACCACACCGTTTTCGTCTGCCGCCGTGCCCGAATTTTTTCAGGCATGGCGGTTTTTTATTTGACGCATGGGTGTTGTGGCGAGCGCGATGCGAGGAGCGAAAAAACGCACGGCATCGAAAACGAATGACCGAATTCAGACTTTGCCACCAGCTGCGAGATTAAGCAGGGTGGCACCGACGATGGCTGAAGTGCTGCAAACGTGAGGAGTTGCAGCAGTTCAGCTGGTGCCGAATTCATTAGCGCAAACGACCGTTTGTGCCGATGAATAATTCGCCTGGTCCATCCCTGTGGTGGGTCGGACGGGTTTAAATCTTGTAGCTTAAATTTCTCATCTCAGATGAAGGAGAGACAAATGGCAACAGCCGCTAAGAAATCAGAAGTAAAGAAACCAGCCGCCAAGGCTGCTCCTGCCGCGAAGAAGCCGGCAGCCGCAGCCAAGACGGTTGCCGCTAAACCGGCCGCTAAACCGGCTGCCAAAGCCGCAGTCAAGCCAGCGGCCAAAGCTGCAGCCAAGCCTGCAGCAAAAGTGGCAGCCAAGCCAGTAGCAAAAGCTGCGGCGAAACCAGCGGCCAAGGCAACAGCAAAACCGGCCGCCAAGCCAGCAGCGAAACCTGTTGCCAAAGCAGCGGCCAAGCCAGCGGCGAAAAAAGCCGTTGCCAAGCCGGCAGCCAAGCCAGCAGCAAAAGCTGCAGCGAAACCTGCTGCCAAGCCAGCAGTGAAAAAAGCTGCAGCAAAACCGGCAGTCAAGGCAGCGGCCAAACCGGTCGCCAAGGCAGCAGCCAAGCCTGCAGTGAAAAAAGTCGTCGCCAAGGTGGTAGCCAAGGCAGCCGCCAAGCCGGCCGTCAAGGCAGCAGCGAAGCCAGTAGCGAAAGCGGCAGCCAAGCCAGCAGCGAAGGTCGCAGCCAAGCCAGCAGCGAAGCCAGCAGCAAAGGTGGCCGCCAAGCCTGCAGCGAAGAAAGCCGTCGCCAAGCCTGCAGCCAAAGCCAAGCCAGCGGCCAAGCCTGCAGCGAAGAAACCAGCTGCCAAACCGGCAGCAAAGCCAGCAGCAAAGGCGGCAGCCAAGCCAGCGGCCAAGGTAGCAGCGAAGCCGGCAGCGAAAGTTGCCGCCAAGCCCGCCGCCAAGGTAGCCGCCAAGCCGGTCGCCAAAGCAGCAGCGAAGCCTGCCGTCAAGGTCGCAGCAGCAGCCAAGCCAACGGCCAAGGTAGCGGCCAAGCCAGTAGCCAAAGCCGCCGCCAAGCCAGCGGTCAAGCCGGCCGCGAAAGCAGCAGCGCCAGTAGCGGCCGCAGCGGTACCAGCCGCCGTGCCCGCCAAGCCAGCAGCGAAGAAGGCCGCGCCTAAAAAGGCCGTGCCGAAGAAGGCAGTTGCTGTCGCCAAGCCATCGGCACCGATCGCACCTGTAGCAAAAACCGTATTGTCACCGGCTGCTGCCTGGCCATTCCCAACCAGCACTCGCCCATCGTAATTGCTACGATACGGGTGCCTGGATGAGGCAACACGCCGCTGTGTGACTCAATCACACAGCGGTTTTTTTTTGGAGAATTAGTCGTGCTGATCGTTATTCTTACCTTGATCGTTGATACCATTGCCACCTTGCTGGGCGGCGTGTTGCTGCTGCGCTTCTGGATGCAGGCGGTGCGCGTGCGGCCCCCTTCATCGGTGGCGCAATTCACGTTTCAATTGTCCGACTGGCTGGTGCGTCCCCTGCGCCGCGTGGTACCGGGCGTGGGCGGATATGACTGGGCCAGCCTGATCGGCGCCTTCCTGATCGTGCTGCTGGCCAGCTCGATCCTGTTTGTTTCCGGCGCTCCCGTCGACGTGGTACTGCTCAAGTCGCTGCAACGCTTCCTGCAATGGATACTCTACGGTTTCATGGCTTTGCTGATCGTCGAAGCCATCTTTAGCTGGGTCAACCCGCATGCGCCGCTGGCGCCGTTTGTACGCGCCCTGAACGAGCCGCTGCTGCGTCCTATCCGCAAGGTGGTGCCGCTCGTTGGCAGCCTGGATCTGTCGCTGCTGGTGGCGCTGATCCTGCTGCAGATCGCGCAAGTGCTGGTGGGGATGATTATCGTGCTGCGATGATGGTGAGGGTGGAGTAGGTCGGGTTAGCGTAGCGTAACCCGACGTCAGCACTTTGGCACAAGCCGACGTGCATATGGGGTCAGACCCGGCGGGGCAATACGTCCCAATGGGACGTATTGCGATCGCGAAGCGACCGACCCCAGCCTTACTCGGACTTCGCTGGATTAATAGCGGTAACCGAACGCCGCTTCAAACTGGTCGGCGATGCCGGCCGGTGTAAACACATGGTTTTGCGCGCCTTGCGTGGCGATCTTGATGGCGCCCAGCAGGCTGGCCAGGCGGCCGCTGGTTTCCCAGCCCAGGTCGTTAGTGATGCCGAACAGCAAGCCAGCGCGGTAGGCGTCGCCGCAGCCGGTCGGGTCCAGCACTTCCTTGGCGACTACGACAGGAATGTCGATGCGCTTGCCATCCGTATAAATCTCCGAACCTTTTTCGCCGCGCGTAACGATCAGCGCCTCCAGGCGGCTGGCGATGTCCGGCAGGGTCAAGCCCGTGCGTTCCATCAACATTTCCATTTCATAGTCGTTGGCCGACACATACGTGGCTTTGTTGATGAAGTCGATCAACTGTTCGCCATTGAAACGTGGCAACTGCTGGCCTGGGTCGAACATGAAGGGGATGCCCAGTTCGGCCAGATCGGCGGCGTGCTTGAGCATGCCAAGGTCGCCGTCGGGCGAAATGATGGCGACCTTGGCCGGGCCCGCATTGGCGATCGGGTTTTCATGTGCAAACGACATGGCACCGGGGTGGAAGGCATTGATCTGGTTATTGTCCGCATCGGCCGTGACGAAGCATTGCGCGTTGTAGCTGTCGGCCTTGATCAGGATGTTGGCGGTGGAAATATCCAGCTTTTGCAGACGCTCCAGGTAGGCGGCGCTATCCTGGCCCATGACGCCGACGATGCGCGGGTCGCCGCCCAGCATTTTCAGGCTGTAGGCGATGTTGCCCGAGCAGCCGCCGAACTCCGTGCGCATGGTCGGTACGAGGAAGGACACGTTCACCTTGTGCAATTGGTCGGCCAGCAGCGATTCGCCGAAGCGGCCGTGGAATTGCATGATGGTGTCGGTGGCAAGCGAGCCGCAGATCAACGAGGTTTTTGTCATGATAGTGTCACTTAAGGGTAAAAGATGGCGATACGGTAACCAGACGCCGTGAGCTGGTCTAATGCAAAGTACAGTTTGATAGTTTGTTCCGAGCGCGCTGCAAAACCCAGGCTGATGTCGATCTCGGCCGGCAGATAGTCGCGCGGCGCGATCACGCGGCGCAACAGCGGCTTGTCGTTGGCGTCGTTGAGTATCAGCTCGATGTGGGGCCACGTTTGCACGCTGCGGCCCTGGTTGCGCAGCAGCGAGACGTAGGAAAAGGTTTGTTCCTTGATGGTTTGCAATTCACCTTGTTCGATGGCCAGCGCCTCGATCTGCGCTGGCAAGTCGACTTGGCAGCCATTGAGCTTGCACAGCGCGACCAGAGCTGGCTTGTACTGTGGGAATTGCGCCGCCAGTCGATTGCGGAAGGTGCTCATCATTTGTAGTAATAACAGCAACAGCAGCAGCACCGAAGCGATGGCCATGCTCACGCGCAAGGCCTTGCCGCTCTGTTCGCGGCGCCGTCCCTGGATCACAAAGGCTGGTTCGTCGCCGACTGCGGCCATGGTCGTTTCTGTGGCCGTGGCCTGTATCGCTGGCTCGGGCGCAACAGGGGCGGGCAATGGTTCAAAGGCGTGCTCGGCCAAGGTCGGTTCCAAACGCGTGGGCGCGGGCGCGACGCGCTTAGGCCTGTGCAGGCTCACTTTGTCGGCCACCGGCAATGCTTGGGCCAGCGGGGCTGGCGCCGCTTCCAGATTCGGCTCTCGGCGGCTGTCGCGCAAATAGGTGGCGAAGGCGGGCGCGTCATCGACCTGGCGGCGCTTGAAGGGCGCCATCGGCTGGGGCAGCGGCGCTTCGGGTGGCTCGGCTGCTGCAACGACAGGGGCAGCGTCCATGACAGGGGCGGCAGCAGGGACAACGACAGGGGCGGCAGCCGAAGCGGCGTCTGGCGCAGCGATGTCAAAGTCCAGTTCGAGGTGTACGTCGTCGTCTTCGTCGTCCTTGCGCTGCGCCGCTTCCGGCAAGATGCCGAACGGGTCGAACGAGGTGTCGAAGTCGAGAGAATAAATGGGTTCGTCGTCCATGGTGGACGGCAAGCTGTTGTCGGTCGGGGCTATGCCCGATAACGTGGCGGCAGTGCCAGGGCCCGATGTCAAGAACGGCGATGCCGCAGCTGGATCGACCAGCGCGGCATTGCCGTCAAAGACTTCCCTGCACGTGCCACAGCGTACGATACCCCCACGCAACTTCAACTGGTCAGCGGCGACCCGAAATATCGTGTTGCAATGGGGGCATTTGGTGGCGAGGGCCATTGCTGTGCTTATGCACCTTCCGCGCGGGGCGCAGGCGCTTGCGTGCTGCCCAGGCTGCCATGCAGGGCCACCCAGCCATCTTGCTCGGCCCAGACACCCAGCGTGATGAACGGTGCGTAGGCAGCCGTCACTTCTTCCACCTGGCGTGCCAGCACGCCGGACAGGATCAGGGCGCCACCGTCGGCAACTCTGCCAGAGAGCATCGGTGCCATCAGCTGCAATGGACTCGACAGAATATTGGCGACGACGATGTCAAATTTTGCCGTGGCGTGTGCCGACGTGGCAAACGTGTCTGGCAAGAAATATTCGATCTCGCACTGGTTGCGTTCGGCATTGTCGCGCGCCGATTCGATCGCTTGCGGGTCGATATCGACGCCCGCCACTGTTTGCGCGCCCAGCTTCTTGGCCACCATGGCCAGGATGCCGGAGCCGCAGCCGTAGTCAAGCACGCTCTTGCCCGGGGCAGGATGCGCTTCCAGCCACTCCATGCACAGGCGCGTGGTCGGATGGCTACCCGTGCCGAAGGCTAGGCCCGGGTCCAGTTCCAGGATCAGGCCGGCAGGATCCGGTGCCTCGTGCCAGCTGGGCACAACCCAGATATTCTTGCCGATGTGAATCGGCGCGAATTGCGACTGGGTCAGACGCACCCAGTCCTGCTCTTCCACGGGGCGCATGGTGAACGCTGGTGCCGTTGCCATGCCGATAGCTTGCGCTGCGGCAGCCACGATTGCGGCCTGGTCGGCGTCGACGTCGGTCAGCGCCACCACGCGGCTGCGTTCCCACGCCGCTTCCTTCGGTTCCATGCCGGGCTCGCCAAACAGGGGCTGCTCGGCATCCGTGCCTTCATCGGCGTCTTCCACCGAGACCGACAGGGCGCCGGCTTCCATCAACGCGTCAGACATGGCTTCGGCATTGTCACGCGCGATTTCTATGACGATTTCTGTCCAGCTCATGCGCCCGCCTTGATTTCAGATTTCTTGGCGATGCTGGGGCTGCCACCATTGAGGTTCTTGCCCAGGTCCGGCATGTCGGCCAGTTTCTGTTCCAGATAGTGAATGTTGGTGCCGCCTTCGATAAAGCGCGCATCGATCATCAGTTCGCGGTGCAGGGCAATATTCGTGCTGATGCCTTCGACCACCATTTCGGACAGGGCGATCTGCATGCGGCGGATTGCTTGCTCGCGCGTGGCGCCGTAAGCGATCACTTTGCCGATCATCGAGTCGTAGTGGGGCGGCACGTAGTAGCCGGCATAGGCGTGCGAGTCGACGCGGATGCCGGGGCCGCCCGGCGCGTGCCAAGAGACGATCTTGCCTGGCGATGGCGTGAACTTGAATGGATCTTCGGCATTGATGCGGCACTCGATGGCGTGGCCAGACAGCAAGACGTCACGCTGGCGGAAACGCAGTTTTTCGCCAGCGGCGATGCGGATCTGCTCTTGCACGATGTCGATGCCGGTGATCATCTCGGTGACCGGATGCTCCACTTGCACACGGGTATTCATTTCAATGAAATAGAACTCGCCGTTTTCGTACAGGAATTCAAACGTGCCGGCGCCGCGATAGCCGATCTTGCGGCAAGCTTCGGCGCAACGGTCGCCAATTTTTTCGATCAGCTTGCGTGGGATGCCCGGTGCCGGCGCTTCTTCGATCACTTTCTGGTGGCGGCGCTGCATGGAGCAGTCGCGCTCGCCCAGCCAGACGGCGTTCTTGTGTTCGTCGGCAAGGATCTGGATTTCCACGTGGCGCGGATTTTCCAGGTACTTCTCCATATACACTTCAGGGTTGCCGAAAGCCGTGCCGGCTTCCGTCTTGGTCATCGCCACGGCGTTGATCAGGGCCGCTTCCGTGTGCACCACGCGCATGCCGCGTCCGCCACCGCCACCGGCAGCCTTGATGATGACCGGGTAGCCGACCTTGCGGGCAATTTGCACGATCGCTTTTGGATCGTCCGGCAACGCGCCTTCCGAGCCGGGAACGCAGGGTACGCCAGCCTTGATCATGGTTTGCTTGGCCGACACTTTGTCGCCCATCAAACGGATCGATTCGGAGCGCGGGCCGATGAAGACGAAGCCCGATTTCTCGACGCGTTCGGCAAAGTCGGCATTTTCCGACAGGAAGCCATAGCCTGGGTGAATCGCTTGCGCATCCGTCACTTCAGCGGCGCTGATGATGGCGGGCATGTTCAGATAGCTCAGGGACGACTGTGCCGGGCCGATACAAACGGATTCGTCGGCCAGCTTGACGTATTTTGCGTCCTTGTCGGCTTCGGAGTGGACTACAACCGTTTTGATGCCCATTTCGCGGCAGGCGCGCTGAATACGGAGGGCAATTTCACCACGGTTGGCAATCAGGATTTTTTCAAACATGGTAGGTTCGCGTATGTCTGTGAGAGCCGGCGAGCCGGCGAAACAACAAGTGTGAGGGGCTAAAACTGCAAACGGCCGTTGCCGGCCGTGTGGACTGGGTTTTAGCCGATCACAAACAAGGGTTGACCGAATTCGACCGGTTGGCCGTTTTCGACCAGGATCTGGGTCACGACACCGGCTTTATCGGAGTCGATTTCATTGAGCAGCTTCATCGCTTCGATGATGCACAGGGTATCACCTTCCTTGACGGTAGCGCCCACTTCAACATAGGCGGCGCTGCCAGGAGCGGAAGAGCGGTAGAAGGTGCCGACCATGGGCGACTTGACCACATAGCCGGTTGGCTCGGCGGCCACCACGACGGCAGCGGGCGCGGCAGCTGGTGCGGCTGGCTGGTAGTGGGCTTGCATGCCTTGCGGCTGCATCATGACCATCTGGTTTTGCGGCATGGCCGACGATTTGACGATGCGAACCTTGCTTTCGCCTTCGGTCACTTCCAGCTCTGCGATATCCGATTCGGCGACCAGGTCGATCAAGGTCTTGAGTTTTCGTAGATCCATGTAAAACCCCTAGGAATGTAGTTTGTTTTATGAGTGATGCGGTGATGTCCAGAACCTATCGCCGCGCTAAATGCGTGCAGATCGCGTAGATTAACGTTTTTTAAGCGCAAAGTCGATGGCAAACCGATATCCATCGAATCCCAGGCCGCAGATCGTCCCCTGCGCGATCGCGCTGAGAAATGAGTGATGTCGAAACGTTTCGCGTTGATAAATATTCGAGATATGGACTTCCACGAACGGTATGGCGACCCCGGCCAGCGCATCGCGCAAGGCAACGCTGGTATGGGTCAGGCCGCCCGGATTGATGACGATGGCATCTATCCCTTCGGCTCGCGCAGCGTGGATGCGGTCGATCAGTGCGCCTTCATGGTTGCTTTGAAAGCAGACCAGGTCGGCACCAGCGGCCATGGCTTGCGCCATTGCTGCCTGCTCGATATCGGCCAAGGTGCTGGCGCCGTAGACCTCAGGCTCGCGCGTTCCCAGCAAATTGAGGTTGGGACCGTTGAGCAGAAGGAGGTTTTTTGCCATGTATGGAAGACCGTTTTAGCGAAAGTTCCGCATTTTGCCGCCAAAGATACGCATTGGCAAGAGAAAAAAGCACGCTCCGAATTTACAATTTATCCAGATCGGCACGTAACTGATCAAATTTCAAGCGGCCCAGATAGGTCTTTTTGATTTCGCCATCGGCGCCGATCAGCACCGTAAAGGGCAAACCGCCCGTGGCATTGCCGAAATGACGCGACAAGTCGGTGCCGCTCAGGCCGGCAACATACACCGGATAGGCGATCTTAACTTTGTTGGCAAAAGTGGCAATGTTACTTGCTGAATCGACACCAATGCCGATGATTTGCAGGTTTTTCGCCGCATAGTGCCCTTGTACTTCGGATAACTCCGGCATTTCTTCCACGCAAGGAGGGCACCACGGCGCCCAAAAATTGACCAGCAAATTCTTGCCTTTCCATTGCGACAAGGCTTGCGTGGCGCCAGTCGCGTCCGGCAGTGACAGCGCATACAGTTCCTTAACGGGGCCCGTCGCGCCTGGCGCGATGGTTGTCGTCTGCGGTCCCGTGTCTTTCTTTTTTTCCTTGCTCAAGCCGACGTAAGCACCCATGCCGCCGAACATCAGCGCCACGATGGCGCAGGCGATCCAATTCTTTTTTGTCATAAATTTATCTATATCAATATTAGTCGGCAGCCGGCACGCCATCGGCGAGGCTGGCGGCCAGCAGGCTGCGCAGCCCGGTGATATCGGTGCGCAGCACTTTTCCATCGGCTTTCGCTTTCAGGGCGCCGCGCATGTCGTCGAGTTCATACATGGCTGCGTGCACGCCCTCATTTTTCCATAAGAAACTGGCCGTCTCGACCGCATCATAACGCGCTCCTTTGAAATGCGGGCTTTCCGACATGTCGAGCACGACATTTTTATTCAACAGGAAGATGTGGATTTCTTTGGCGCTCTCGGCAAACAGCTGCAAGTAGATCTCGTCGTGGGGGCCAGCCGTACCGTTCAGCACGGGCCCGCTGAGCAGGGGATGAAATTGTTGCAACGCTTGCATGACCTGCAGCGCGATCGTGCGCAACTGGAACAGGCGCGCCGGCTGGCTGTCGGCCAGGAACAGGGCATTGTATTGCCGCACCTGTGCCTCGATCATATCGTTGTCAGGTAGTACATTGGCCAAGTTCGGCGCATCGCCGAGTATCTGCCGCGCTGCCTTGCGCTTGGCACTGCCATAGTCGGCGCCATCGTGCGCCACGAGGCGCGCGGCAGCGGCAGCTATTTCCAGGCGCAACTGGGCGCTATCGTCAAATGCATCGTTCGTCATGCGCATGATGATACTCCGAAGCGGGAAAAGTCATGGCGTCAGGTAAAATCGCGTACTTGCTGTTTTTTATTTCACCGTCTTACTTACTAAGCGTGCACCTTCGCACTGATCACATGCATATTCATATTCTCGGCATTTGCGGTACCTTCATGGGCGGCCTGGCCGTGCTGGCCAAGGAGGCTGGTCACAAAGTTACCGGTTGCGATGCCAACGTCTATCCGCCGATGAGCACCCAGCTGGAATCGCAGGGAATCGAACTGATCCAGGGTTTTGATCCGCAACAAACCAAGCTCAATCCGGATTTGTATGTGATTGGCAATGTGGTTTCGCGCGGCAACGCGCTGGTGGAAGAAATCCTCAACCGCAGCTTGCCCTATGTCTCCGGCCCGCAGTGGATAGGCGAACATATCTTGCGCAATCGGTGGGTGCTGGCCGTGGCCGGCACGCATGGCAAGACGACCACGTCTGCCATGCTGGCCTGGATCCTCGAAGACGCCGGCTACGCGCCCGGTTTCCTGATCGGTGGCGTGCCGATGAACTTTGGCATTTCCGCCCGCCTCAGCGGCAAGATCGACGGCAAGAGCGTCGATTCGGACTTCTTCGTCATCGAAGCCGATGAATACGATACGGCCTTCTTCGACAAGCGCAGCAAGTTCGTGCATTACCACGCGAAGACGGCCATCATGAATAACCTGGAATATGATCACGCCGACATCTTCCCCGATCTGCACGCGATCGAGACGCAATTCCACCATCTGGCACGCACCGTGCCCGGCATCGGCCGCCTGGTCTTCAACGGCGACGAAGCGTCGCTGCAGCGTGTGCTGGCGCGTGGTTGCTGGAGTGAAACGGAAAGTTTTGGCCAGGATGCCAACTGGCAATTGCAAGAACAGAGCGATGGCAGTTTCGACGTCTATTTCAATGGCCAGCAGGCAGGCCATGTGGCGTGGGCGCTCACGGGCAAGCACAACCGCAGCAATGCGCTGGCGGCCATCGCCGCCGCGCGCCACGTGGGCGTGCCTATTGCCCAGGCGTGCGCCGCGCTGGCCAGGTTCGATAGCGTCAAGCGCCGCATGGAAGTGCGCGGCGTGGTCAACAACATTACCGTATATGACGATTTCGCCCATCATCCGACGGCCATCGCCACCACGGTGGGCGGGCTGCGTCAAAAAATGCGCCAAATCGCCGGCAACAGCGGCCGCATCCTGGCCGTGCTGGAGCCACGTTCGAACACCATGAAGCTGGGCGCCATGAAAGATGCGCTGCCGGGCAGCCTGAACGATGCCGACCTGGTCTTCGGTTTCGGCAGCCATGCTGCGCTGGGCTGGAGCCTGGGCGACGCGCTGGCGCCGCTGGGCAAGATTGCCAGCGCCTATGAAGATATCGATACCCTGGTCGCCGCCGTGGCAGCGAGCGCCCGTCCGGGCGACCAGATCGTCGTCATGAGCAACGGCGGCTTTGGCGGCGTGCACCAGAAATTGCTGGAAGCCCTGGGCCGATGATTCTGTACCTGCACGGATTTCGTTCGTCGCCCCTGTCGATGAAGTCGCGCCTGCTGGCCGCGCAGATGCAGGCGCTGGGCCGCGAGGCAGAGTGGCTATGTCCGCAATTGCCGGCCTCGCCCAAGCTGGCCATCGAGCTGGCCTTGATGCTGGTCAAGGACGTGGCGCCGGGCGAGTTGACGATCATCGGCTCATCCTTGGGTGGCTATTACGCCACCTGGCTGGCCGAGCAACTCGGCTGCCGCGCCGTGCTGCTGAATCCTGCCATCGTGCCCCTGATCGACCTGGAGCAGCATGTGGGCGTGACGACAGAGTTCCATTCGGACCAGCCATTCGAGTTCAAGCGCGAGTATATCGACGAACTGCGTGCGTTTGCCGTAGCGGAAATTACTCAACCACAACGCTACTTCCTGATTGCCGCCAGCGGCGATGAAGTGCTCGACTACCGCGACATGGTGGCGCATTATCCGGGGGCGCAGCAGTGCGTCATCGATGGCAGCGACCATGGCATCAGCGAATTTTCTGATTACCTGGCACCCGTGCTGGCATTTTGCGGTATCACTGCGGACGCCGCCCGGTGAGGCCCGGTTCGCTGCGCCAGGCGCAATGGCATGCGCACGTCAACGCCGTCCATGCGCCGGCCGCCTTGCGCCACTGGCTCACGGCTGGCGGCTCGCTGACGGCCAAGTTGAAAGCGCACAGCCAGGCATTTCGCGTGCAATGTTTGCATCAGGAAACGGCGCGTTGCCTGAATGACGAGGCCGCCATCATTGGTCTACACCGCGCGGGCCGTGTATGGGAGCGCGAAGTGTTGTTGCGTTGTGATAACAGGCCGGCCGTGTTTGGCCATACCGTCGTGCCCATGCAGGCGACGGCCACGGACTGGCCTTTGTTTTCCGCGCTGGGCGAGCGCTCGCTGGGCACGACGCTGTTCGGTGACCGCATGGTGCGCCGTGGCAGGCTGGAATTTGCCCGCTTGCGCGCCAGCCACCCGCTGGTGCAGCGGGTGCAGGCAGCGCTGGCACGGGACGGGCAGGGCGTCGACGAGAAGGCGCTGTTTTTTGCCCGCCGCTGCCTGTATCAGCGTCACCAGGGATTGCTGCTGGTAACTGAAGTATTTTTGCCGGCGGTGCTAGAGTTGACATCGTTCACTCGCACCGTTGCAACCGACACATTAATAAACAAAGCATAATAATGAATCTATTTTTTGAAGAATCCGGCGATTTCAAGGTCGGCACGGTCCTGTCACAAGCGGGTGAGGCGTATCAAGTGGAAATGGCCAGCGGCAAGCGCACCAAGGTCAAGATCAAGGATGTGTTGCTGCAGTATGAAAAGCCGGCCCCGGCCGAGCTGCTCGAGCAAGCCAAGGCCCTCGCTTTGGATATCGACCTCGATTTCCTGTGGGAAGTGGCGGGCGAAGACGAGTTCGGCTTTGTCGAGCTGGGCACCGAGTATTTCGGCCACGCTCCCTTGCCGCCGGAAGCGGCCGGCCTGATCCTGGCCCTGCATTCGGCGCCCGTGTATTTTTACAAAAAGGGCCGTGGCCGCTACAAGGCGGCGCCGGAAGCGTCCTTGAAGGCGGCATTGGCCGGCATCGAAAAGAAAAAGCAGCAGGCGCTGGTGCAAGCGGCGTATGTGGAAGAACTGAAACAGAACCGCTTGCCCGCCTCGATGCAGCCCATGGTGCTGCAACTGTTGTTCAAGCCCGACAAGAACACCATCGAATACAAGGCGCTGGAAGCGGCCTGCACCGAGTTGCATACCACGCCGCCGCGCCTGATGCTGGCCGTCGGCGGCATGTCGTCGCCGAAAGACTTGCACCTGTCGAAATTTCTCTTCGAAAATTTCCCCAAGGGTGCCGGCTTCCCGAGCGTGCCTGTGCCTGCCGTGACGGCCAAACTGCCGCTGGCCGACGTGGCCGCCTTCTCGATCGACGACGTGACCACTACCGAGATCGACGATGCCTTCTCCGTGCAGACGCTGCCCGATGGTACCGTGAAAGTGGGCATACATATCGCCGCGCCGGGCCTGGGCATACGCCCGGATGATGTGATCGACAAGATGGCGCGCCAGCGTATGTCGACCGTCTACATGCCGGGCGACAAGATCACCATGCTGCCCGACGAAATCGTGCAGGCTTTCACGCTCGCGGAAGGTACGACCTGCCCGGCCCTGTCCCTGTACGCGACGCTGGACCCGAAAGCCGACTGGGCCGTGGTCAGCACGCAGACGCGCGCCGAGCTGGTGCCGATTGCCAGCAATTTGCGGCATAACCAGCTCGACGACCTGGTCAACGAGGAAACCCTGGCCAGCGGCGAGGGCGAGTACCCGCACAAGGCTGATTTTGCCGTGCTGTGGCAATGGGCGCAGCAACTGGAGCAGGGCCGCATGAAGAAACGCGAAGCGTTTGGCCTGAAGCCGGAACAGAATAACCGCGTCGATTTCAACTTCTATGTGGAAAACGATGTCGTCACCGTGGCCCGCCGCAAGCGTGGTGCGCCGCTCGACAAGATCGTCGCTGAACTGATGATTTTTGCTAACAGCAGCTGGGGCAAGATGCTGCACGAGCACGGCGTGCCTGGCATCTATCGCAGCCAGGGTGGCGGCAGCGGCAATAGCTGGGCGGCAAAGATGCAGGTGCGCATGGTCACCCATGCGGCGCCGCACCAGGGCCTGGGCGTCGATCAATATGCGTGGAGCACCTCGCCCTTGCGCCGCTATACGGACTTGGTGAACCAATGGCAAATCATTGCCTGCGCCGAGCATGGCGTGACGGCACCCCTGGTGGCGCCGTTCAAGCCGCGTGACGCCAACCTGTTCGCCATCGTCTCGGCGTTTGACGCAGCGTATGCGGCGTATGGCGATTTCCAGTCGAACATGGAACGCTACTGGTGCTTGCGCTGGCTGCACCAGGAAAATGCGCGTCAGGTCGATGCTGTCGTGCTGAAAGATGAAATCCTGCGTCTGGTCGACATTCCGCTGGTCATCAAGCTGCCGGGCATGCCAGCGGTGGCGCGCGGCGCCCAGGTGAAGCTGGACTTGCTGCGCTGGGATGAGGTCGACCTGAGCATCGAAGCGCGCCTGCTGGAAATCGCCGCCGCGCCCGATGCGGCGACCGACGCCGCACTCGACTACGAGGAAGAGGCGGGTGAGCAAGACGCTGAAGACGCCGAAGACGCCGAAGACGCTGACGTGGCGGCCGTAGCCTCGCCGGAAGCGGCGAACCAGGTCAGCGACGCCGATGCGCAAGTGGCGCAACTGCTCAGCGAAGACGTGGTCAGCGAGCCTGAGCTCAAGTAAGGCCGCCGTCAGGCCACAAGGCGGTGCTGAAAACTGTTGCCGGCACCGCCCTTTGACGTAGAATTGAGCACATTTTGTGCTTGTTGCGAACTGGGTTGCGCGTGAAGTCTTTCCGAGAGTATCGTTTCTTGATGATCGCCGTGGCGGTATCGCTGCTGGCGCACGGCGTCTTGCTGGCGATGCATTTTGTCGCGCCTGCCCCGCAGCGTGCGGTGGCCACGGATCCCGGCCTGGAAGTGATACTGGTCAATGCCAAGCATGCCAATAAACCGCTGCAGGCCGAGGCCCTGGCGCAAGCCAATCTCGATGGCGGTGGCCAGGCCGACAAGGGCCGCGCCAAGTCGCCCTTGCCCGACATGCGCAAGGTCGATGAGGGCGACAGCGTCAAGGCCAGCGCCCGGCGCATCGCCGAGTTGGAGCAGAAGCAGCAGGAACTGCTGACGCAGACGGCCAAGGCTACCCCTTACAGCGCCGCGCCCGTCACGGAAAAGGACAAGCCCAATCCCTTGGCCAGCGGTGCGGATTTGATGGAAAGCAGCAAGGCCATCGCGCGCATGGCGGCCGAGATCAGCCAGACCGTGGAAGACCAGAACAAGCGTCCCCGCAAGACCTTCATTACGCCCAGCACGCAGGAGGTCGGTTATGCCATGTATTACAAGACCTTGCAAAAGCGTATCGAGGAAATCGGCACCCTGAATTTCCCGCAAAAGAATGGCCGCAAGATGTATGGCGAACTGGTCGTATACATTCCCGTCTTCCAGGACGGCACGATTTACCAGGTGGAAGGTGGCGCCCGCGTGGAGAAAAGCTCGGGCAACCCAGCGCTGGACGCTGCCGCCCTGGCCATCGTGCGCCGCGCGGCGCCGTTCGGCCGTTTTCCCCCGAATATGTTGTCGAGTGATAAAGATGACCTGTGGGTTGTCATCACCCGTTTCAAATTTACCCGCGAAGAAAAAATGGAAGCTAACCTGACTGGCGGCAGCAATTGAACAAGCAAACGACTCATCCTGATCAGTATTGCGTATTTGGCAACCCTATCGCCCATAGCAAGTCCCCGCTGATTCACGCCGCCTTTGCCCTGCAGACAGGCCAGGCGATGGCCTATGAACGCCGGCTGGCGCCGCTCGATGGCTTTGCCCTGGCGGCCCGCAGCTTCGCAGAAGAAGGGGGCAAGGGCGCGAACGTGACGGTGCCATTCAAGCTCGATGCGTGTGCATTTGCAAGCGAACTGACGCCGCGCGCCAGGGCGGCAGGCGCTGTCAACACCCTGCGTTTCGATGGCGACACCATTCTTGGCGACAATACCGATGGCGCTGGCCTGGTGGCCGACATCGTGCGCAATGCGGGCGTGGCCATCGCCGGCAAGCGCGTACTGTTGCTCGGTGCGGGCGGTGCGGCGCGCGGCGTTGTGTTGCCGCTGCTGGAGCAGGCGCCGCTGGAACTGGTCATTGCCAACCGCAGCGTGGCCACGGCCGAGGCGCTGGTGGCGCAGTTTGCCGATGCGGCGAGTCATCCTGAGCAGCTGCGTGCCGGTGGCTTCGCGTTGCCCGAAGGTGTTTTCGATATCGTCATCAATGCCACCTCGGCCAGCCTGGCGGGCGATTTGCCGCCCGTGCCCGCGCACGTCTTCGGCAGCCACACGCTGGCGCTGGACATGATGTATGGCGCCCAGCCCACCGTCTTCATGGACTTTGCCGCACAGCATGGCGCGCACGTGCGCGATGGTTTGGGCATGCTGGTCGAGCAGGCGGCAGCAGCGTTTTACGTGTGGCGCGGCGTGCAGCCGCAGACGCAGCACTTGCTGGCGCAATTGCGGGGCAGCCTGTGAACGTCGGCAAGAAGGGCGCGCGCCGTAGCGGGAGCCGCTATGGCTGGATCAAGTGGCTGTTCATCGTGCCGGTGTTGGCCTTCATCGTCGTGCAACTGTATTTTTTCCTGCAAATCTGGTGGTGGGTCGACCACAATCCGTCCAGCACGGCCTTCATGCGCGAACAGTTGTCTGTCTTGCAGGACAAGAATCCGAATGCCGCGATCGAGCAGACGTGGGTGCCATACAAGCGCATCTCGAACAACTTGAAACGGGCCATCATCGCTTCGGAAGATGCGAATTTCTCCGAGCATGAAGGGGTAGACTGGGAGGCTTTGCAAAAGGCCTACGAAAAGAATAATAAAAAGCAAAAGGTTGTGGCGGGCGGCTCGACTATCACACAACAGTTGGCGAAGAATCTGTTCCTCTCCGGTTCGCGCAGCTATGTGCGCAAGGGCCAGGAGCTGATCATCACCTACATGCTGGAAAGCCTGATGGAGAAGCAGCGCATTTTCGAGATTTATTTGAACGTGGTGGAATTTGGCACCGGCATCTTCGGCGCCGAAGCGGCTGCGCGCCACTATTACCACGTCAGTGCCGCGGGTCTGAGTGCGGCGCAGGGAGCGAAGCTGGCCGTGATGCTGCCGAACCCCCGCTTTTATGACCGTCACCGTGATACGGGCTACCTGAACCGGCGCACGGGCGTGATCCTGCGCCGCATGGGGGCGGCCGAACTGCCTTGATGGCGGTCTGATTTGTGCTCATAAAATCAATGATGTATTTTTAGAACTATTGTGGCGCAGCATCTTAATCGGCACGCTTGCTGCAAGGCCGCACTTTTTCCGTGAAAAAGCGGTGCTGGGGGGTGGTCGTGAAAAGGCCTTTGCGGGTACACTTGCGCTGTTTTCATTTTTGGCGCCAGCGCCAGCACATCACGATAACCCAACATCCGGCTGAGAGCGCGCATGATCAATGTCTTTGTATTACAGAATGGCCGGCTCAACCAGGTGCCGATCGACAGCCGCGCAGACCTCGAAAATGCCGAACCGGTGTGGGTCGACCTGACCGACCCCACCGATGATGAACGGGCCTGGGTCAAGGCTATCTACAACGTCACCCTGCCGGGCGAAGACGAAGTCAAGGATATTGAAGCGTCGGCCCGCTATTACGAAGCGGAAAACGGCGACTTGCATCTGCGCACAGACTTCTTGCGTGAAGAAGACGACGGTCCGTCGCGCGTCATTACCGTGGCGTTCATTCTGGCCCGCAAGATTCTGTTTTCCATGCATACGGACGACTTGCCCGTGTTCCGCCTGGTGCGCATGCGCGCCCGTTCGCGGCCAGGCTCGATTGCCGACTATATGGATGTGCTGCTCGACCTGTACGCCACCGACGCCGAATATTCGGCTGACGTGCTCGAAGGCATCTACCAGAACCTGGAAGAAGTCAGCACGCGTGTGCTGCAAAAGGAATTTACCGATGCGCACGCCGCCGAAGCGTTGAACGCGATTGCGCACGAGGAAGACTTGAATGGGCGTATCCGCCGCAACATGATGGATACGCGCCGCGCCGTGAGTTTCCTGATGCGAGGCCGCTTGCTCAATTCCGAGCAGTTCGAGGAAGCGCGGCAGATTTTGCGCGACATCGAATCGCTGGACGGCCATACCTCGTTCCTGTTTGACAAGATCAACTTCCTGATGGATGCCACCGTCGGTTTCATCAACATCAACCAGAACAAGATCATCAAGATCTTCTCGGTGGCCAGCGTGGCTTTCTTGCCGCCTACCTTGATCGCCAGCGTGTACGGCATGAACTTCAAGCTGATGCCGGAACTGGAATGGTCGTTCGGCTATCCATGGGCCTGGAGTCTGATGATTACCAGCGCCATCGCGCCCTTCCTGTACTTCCGCCATCGCGGCTGGCTAAAATAAGTCTTCTGCGCCGCGACGCGTCTGCGTCCTGGCGTCGCCAGCTTGCGCCTCCGGTATGGCGCCAGGCCGATGCCTGGTGCTGCAAGATAGCGTCACGGGCGTGACGGCCGCGGTGCCGGACACCGCCGCCGTCTGACTGCGCTTACGCTAATTGAGCAAACACCTTGCGCGCGGCGGCGATGGTGGCGTCGATGACGGCATCGTCATGCTGCGCCGAGACGAAGCCGGCCTCGAAGGCGGCTGGCGCAAAGTACACGCCTTCGTCCAGCATGGCGTGGAAGAAGGCATTGAACTTGCTGCGGTCGCCTGCCATCATTTCTGCATAGCTGGTCGGTGGCGTGGCGCTGAAATAAATGCCGAACATGCCACCGATGTAGTCGGCGCAGAAGACTACGCCAGCGTCTTTTGCGGCGGCAGTCAAGCCTTCGGCTAGGCGCTTGGCGGTGGCGCCCAGCCGCTCGTAAAAGCCTGGCTGCTGGATCAGTTTCAAGGTCGTCATGCCGGCCGCCACGGCGACCGGGTTGCCCGACAGGGTACCTGCCTGGTAGACGGCGCCCAGCGGTGCCATATGCTGCATCAGCGCCGCGCTGCCACCGAAGGCCGCCACCGGCAGGCCGCCGCCTATCACCTTGCCCAGTGCGGTGAGATCGGGTTTGATGCCGTACAGTTCCTGTGCGCCGCCCAGGGCCACGCGCAAGCCGCACATGACCTCATCGAAAATGAGCAGGGCGCCGTGCTGCGTGCACAGATCGCGCATCGCCTGCAGAAATTGCGGCGTGGCTTTCACCAGGTTCATGTTGCCGGCCACGGGTTCGACGATGACGCAGGCGATTTGCGCGCCGTAGCTGTCGAAGGCGTCTTTCAGCTGCTCCACGTTGTTATAGTCGAGTACCAGCGTATGCTTGACGAAATCTTCCGGCACGCCGGCCGAGGTCGGGTTGCCGAAGGTGAGCAGGCCGCTGCCTGCCTTGACCAGCAGTGAATCGGCGTGGCCGTGATAGCAGCCTTCGAATTTGACGATCTTGTCGCGTCCGGTGGCGCCGCGCGCCAGGCGCAGGGCGCTCATGGTCGCTTCCGTGCCCGACGATACCAGGCGCACTTGCTCGATGGAGGGCACCAGGCGCGTGATTTCCTCGGCCATCAGTACTTCGCCTTCGGTCGGTGCGCCGAACGACAGGCCCAGCGCGGCTGCATCTTGCACCGCCTTGACCACTTCCGGATGGGCGTGGCCGACGATGGCCGGGCCCCACGAACCGATGTAGTCGATATAGCGCTTGCCGTCTGCATCCCAGAAGTAGGGGCCTTCGGCGCGTGTGATGAAGCGCGGCGTGCCACCGACGGAGCGGAAGGCGCGCACGGGCGAGTTGACGCCGCCTGGCGTGGTTTTTTGTGCGCGGGCAAACAGGATGTCGTTCTGTGAAGTCGTCGTCATGATAATCGTGCCTTGAAAGTGGATCGTTGTCTGTGTCGTCTGATCTGTGCTGATTGCTGTATTTATTGGCTGGCGCGCTGGCGCTGCTGCTGGAACTGCCGGTTCGGCACCAGCTTGCCCATGCCGTGGCGCTGCGCGTGGGCCAGCGCGCCGGTAGTAAATTCCTGCGCCGCAACGATCACCTGCGGCACATCGTCTTCGTTTTCAGCCAGCGCCAAGAGGGCGGTGGCCGCCGCCGACAGGGTGCTGCCGGCGCCGTTGAAGATGCCCGGCAGGTGTTGCCATTCATCGTGGCGCACCACGCCGTCCTCGCCGAACAGGGTATTGGCGCGCAACTTGCCTTCGGCCGTGCCGGACTTGCTGGCATTGGCCGGCATGCCGGTGACGAGCACGTATTCGCAGCCCAGGGCGACCAGGTAGTCGACATCGTTCTGTAAAGTATCGTCCGGGTCGGCATCGCGCCAGGTTTCGGCCAGGCGCTCCAGTTCTACCGGCGAGAGCACCAGCAAGGTCGTTTGCGGGATCAACAACTGGCGCACCGCAGTGAGGATGTCTTCGTCGTCCATGCCCTGTTCCGGCAAGGCTGAAATGAAGGGATCGAGGATCAGCGGCACGTTCGGATAGTCGGAGACGATTTCGGCGATGGCCGTGACGTTTTCCACGCTGCCCAGCGCGCCGATCTTGATGGCCGAGACGGACATGTCTTCCAGCAGCACGCGTGCCTGGTCGGAAACCCAGTCCGGGTCGACTGCCTGCACGTCTTCCACGCGCGCCGTATCGCTGATCAACAGGCCCGTGGTGACCGACAGGCCATGGCAGCCGAAGGCTGAAAACGTGGCCAGGTCGGCCTGTATGCCGATCGCGCCGACTGGATCGGACACGCCGAAGCTTAATATGAGGGGAGAAGTTTGGTTTTGCACGGCGGGTAGATTAAGATACCTAATTCAGCATTTTACTTGATTGAAGGGTGGCAGAACGTGAGTAGCAACGAAACAACGCAGCAATTCCAAACGTGGATGTGTCTTATTTGCGGCTGGGTTTATGACGAGGCGGCCGGCCTACCCGACGAAGACATCGCGCCCGGCACGCGTTGGGCCGATGTTCCGATGAACTGGACCTGTCCCGAATGCGGTGCGCGCAAGGATGATTTCGAGATGGTGGCGCTTTAATTAATCCAGACCCCGGGGATGGTGCTGCCGCATGCTGGTATCGCGGCCGCTTGTGCTATCGTATGAAAGATTGTCGAATAATCACATGACGCGTCCCTTCCTGCCCGAGGCGCCGTCCGATGCCGCGTGCGCCAGCGTCACAATACTGCTGATCGACGACAGCGCTACGAGCCGCAGCGCGGCCGAAAGGGTCTTGCGCGAGGCAGGATATCGCGTGGTGGTGGCGGAAGACGGCTTCGTGGCTCTGGCCAAGATCGCCGACTGCCAGCCGGCGTTGATCGTGTGCGACATCGTGATGCCGCGCCTGGACGGCTACCGCACGTGTGCGCTGATCAAGTCCAGTGCGGCTTTTCATGCCACGCCGGTGCTGATGCTGTCGTCCAAGCAGGGATTGTTCGACCGCGCGCGCGGCGCCATGGCAGGCGCCAGCGCTTGCCTGGTCAAGCCGCTGACGCGCGAGGCGCTGCTGGAAGCCGTGCGGCTGCACCTGGCCAGGCATTTTGAGTAAGTAGTTTATTGATTGACAACGCAGCAAGGAAGCAGATGGCCATACACACAATTCTGATCGTCGATGACTCGCCGACAGAACGCTATTACCTGAGCGAGATGCTGGTGCGTGCCGGTTATGCCGTCGTCACGGCGCAGGACGGTGCCGACGCGTTGGCGCAACTGAAACAGGCCAGGCCTGACCTGATCCTGATGGACGTGGTGATGCCCGGTGCGAATGGCTTCCAGATCACGCGCGCGATTGCCCGCGATCCCGAACTGCAGGACGTGCCGGTGTTTATCTGCTCCAGCAAGAGCCAGGAAACGGACCGCATCTGGGGCTTGCGCCAAGGCGCCCGCGATTACCTGGTCAAGCCGGTGGTCGAAGCCGAGCTGCTGGCCAAGATAGCTGCGATTTCCTGAGTATGCAAACGATGCCAGGTCATGGCGCTTCCATAACGGCCTTGCCGGCCGCCGCTATCGTCATGTCATCCTGCGAGACGGGTGCGCGGCAGGGGCGCTTGCGCCAGTATCAGCTGCAATTGATCGAGCGGATACAGGCCGCGCGCAGCGGTGCGCTGGCAGCGCGCAAGGAACTGGGCGTGATGCTCGGTGGCCGGCCGTGCCTGCTCGATTTGACGCAGCTCGGTGAAATCGTCATCGCTAGCGGCGTGCAGATTCAGGGCGTGCCGCTGGCGCAGGACTGGTACCTTGGCCTGGCGGCCATGCGCGGACGACTGACGGGGGTCGTCGACCTAGCCCGCTACATGGGCGAACCAGCTTGCGCGCCAGGCAATCACTGCCGCATCATCACGTTTTCTCCCCGTCTTGGCCTGAACTGCGCACTGCTGGTCGAGCGCGTACTGGGCTTGCGCCAGTTGCGCACGATGCAATCGGTGCCCTTGCCCGCTACGCTGCCGCGCGCGGCGCCATCGTGGGCGGCGCAAGCACTGCGCGACAGCGAAGGGCAGCATTGGCTGCGCCTGGATCTGGCGCAACTGGCGCAAGCGGAACGCTTCCTCGATGCCGGTTTTGCTGGCCTTGCTGCCCACAAGGATGTTTGCTGATGGGCGCCAATTCTCCTATCCTGGCCGCTGGCGTGCCCGAAGCCGGGCACGTGCCTGGGGCGCCGGCATCGGCCGCTGACCTGCCGCTGCGCCTGCGCGACGCGCTGGGACGGCGCAAGTCGCTGGCTACGGCACCGGTCAGCGACTTGAAGCTGCCGCTGATCGGCCGTTTGCCGCTGCAAAAGCAATTGCGCATCCTGTCGACGCTGATGGCCCTGAGCCTGGCCGCCAGCTTGCTGTTCGTCGGCCTCAACACGCGCAGCGGCAATATTGCCTCGGCGCAGACGCAGCTGGCCAGCGATGCGCTGATGCATTCGCAGCGCATCGGCAAGGCTGCGCCCAATGCCGTGCAAGGCAATCCTGAAGCCTTCCGCCAGCTCGAGGAAAGCCGCAATGAATTGAACCAGGATTTCCGCCTGATGCTGCGCGGCGGGACGTATCACGGCCGCGATATCGGCGAGTCGCGTGCCGCCCTGTTGGCGGCAGTGGCCGACGCGCGCAAGAAGTGGGCCAGCAGCGACCGCGCGGCCAGCACCATCTTGCGCCTGAAAACCGAGCTCGGCGAATTTGACAAGACCTTGCAGCAATTGAACGCGCTATCGCCGGCGTTGCTGGCCCAGACCGAGGAAATCGCGGCGCTCAAGGTGCAGCGCGGCGGCAATGCGCGCGACCTGGCCGTCATCGGCCGTTTGATGATGCTGAGCCAGCGCATGAGCCGCAGTGCCGGCGAGTTCCTGTCGTCGGGCAGCATCAGCTCGGAAACGGCATTTTCGCTGGGACGCGACACGACCTATTTCCGTAGCGCCGTCGAAGGCTTGCTCAACGGCAGCGTGGTGCTGCAATTGGCGCCCACGCGCGACACCGAATTGCGCGACCGGCTGCTGGCGCTGAAAGCCAGTTTCTACACTTACCAGCAACTGGTTTCGGCGATACTCGACCGTCTGGATAAATTCAGTTCTGCCAAAAGCGCCGAACAGCTGATCTTCAACGAGAACGAAGACTTGCGCCAGCGCTTGACGCTGTTGCAGAAGATGTATCACGTGAACCAGGAAACGCTGGACATGGCCTTCTGGATGATGGTCGGCGGCGTGCTGCTGACCCTGGTCGCGGCAGCCGGCATCGGCCGCGTGCTGCTGCAGGACTCCGTCAACCGCACCCGCGACGCCGAGCGGCGACGCCAGGAAGCGGAAATCTTGCGCCTGCTGTCGCAGGAAAAGGAAGAACAGGCCAAGGCCAAGAATGAGCAAAACCAGGCAGCCATTCTGCGTCTGATGAACGAATTGCAGAAGGTCGCCGACGGCGACCTGACGGTGCAGGCCACCGTGTCGGAGGATATCACTGGCGCCATTGCCGATTCCGTCAACTATACGGTCGAGGAATTGCGTGGCTTGGTGGGGCGCGTGACGGCGACGGCCGAGCAGGTCAACCGCGCCTCGACGCAGGCGCAAAGCATTTCCAGCAAGCTGCTGATCGCTTCGCAGCAGCAGTCGCGCGAAATTCAGGGCGTCAGCGCCACGGTGGTCAATATGGCCAATGCAATTACCGACGTGTCGAAGTCGGCCAGTGTCTCGGCCGACGTGGCGCGCCAGTCAGTGGCGGCGGCGCAGCAGGGGGCGACGGCGGTGGAAAATGCCATCAAGGGCATGCATGAAATCCGCGAGCAGATCCAGGATACCTCCAAGCGCATCAAGCGCCTGGGCGAATCGTCGCAGGAAATCGGCGAAATCACCGAGCTCATTTCCGACATCACCGAGCAGACCAACGTGCTGGCGCTGAACGCCGCCATCCAGGCCGCATCGGCCGGCGAGGCGGGGCGCGGCTTTTCGGTCGTCGCCGAGGAAGTGCAGCGCCTGGCCGAACGCTCGGCCGCCGCTGCCAAGCAGATCGGGGCGCTGGTGCGCACCATTCAGGCCGACACCCAGGACGCCACCCGCGCGATGGAAAAATCCACGCAGGGCGTAGTGGAAGGCGCCCACCTGTCGGATGCGGCCGGCGCTGCCTTGAACGACATCAGCCAGGTGTCGAAACACCTCGCTGAGCTGATCCAGGGCATCTCGTTCGCCACTGGCACGCAGGCCGGTTCGGCTAGCGGCGTGGCCTTGAACATCCAGCATATCCTGAGCGTGACGGAGCAGACCCAGGACGGCACGCAGCAAACGGCGCAGTCGATCCACAAGTTGTCGATGCTGGCGCAGGAACTGAAAAACTCGGTGTCGCGCTTCCGCGTCGCCGCCTGAACGGCGCGCCATTCCGGGCGCGGCGTGTTGTGCGTACCGATTTTTGCGCTACGATTTCTTTACCGAGGCATGCATGAGCACACCTGATAGTCCGCAGCAGTCCAAGCCGTTCGATAGCGAACCGTTGTCGTGGGTGATGCTGGAAATTCGCGAAGCGCTGGGCCGCTCGAAAACGGCCTTGTTCGAAGCGGGTGGCCGCGAGCGAGAGGACCGCGCCACGGCACTACAGCATGCACGCTCGCACTTGCACCAGGCGCACGGCGCCCTGGTGATGGTGGACGTTGCCGGTGCCAGCCTGTTGACGGATGGCGCGGAACAAGCACTGGCGCGCTTGCGCGACGGCAGCCTGGAATATACGCTGGACCATGCGCAGATCCTCGCCGGGCTGTATCAGGCCCTGATCGAATACCTGGAAGACCTGGTGGCGGGCACGCCGCAGCAGCCGACGCGTCTGTTTCCCTATTACCGCGATCTGCAAGCCATGCTGGGGGCCGAACGCATACACCCGGCCGACCTATTTTTCCCGCCTTCATCGACGCTGGAAGGACATGCCATCGCCCTCGCGCAGGTGCCCCCGGCGGCCGATTATCCGGCCTGGCGCGGGCGCTTTGAAAAGTCTTTGCTGCCCTTCCTGAAGGCGCCCGATGATGCGGCGCGGCGCCAGCACGCCAGCGACTTGCATGCAACCTTGAGCCTGGTGGCCGACGCGCAGCAGGATGCACCAGCGCGCACCTTCTGGTTCGCCATGCAGGCATTTGCAGGATTGGCGGCCAGTAGCGAGGGCATGGGCACGCTCAACGTCAAACAGTTGTTCGGCCTGATCAACCTGCAATTGCGCCGCCTGGCACAGGGGACGGCCAACTTGCCTGAATCGATGTTGCGCGACGCCCTGTTTTTCATCGCTGCGGCAAACGAGCCGACGCCGGAGGCCCTTCAGTTGCGAGCCGCTTTCGCACTGGAAGGTATGCTGCCGGCCGACGTGGAAGCGCGCCGCTACGGTCAGGTCGACCAGGACGCCTTGCAAGGCGCACGCGCGGCCCTGGCACAGGCACGTGTCAGCTGGAGCCGTCTGGCGCAAGCCGACCTCGATCCCGCCCTGGGCCTGGCATTCGAGCAGTCGCTGCAGCAGGTGGCGGCACAGAGCGATATATTGAGGCAGCCGGCCCTGGCCAGCCTGCTGCGCCAATGCGCGCTCGTGGCGCGGCTAGCCGTGGCCAGTGGGCGCAGTGCTGCCCTGGAAAATGAAATTGGCATGGCGCTGCTGTTTGCCGACACGGGGCTGGCGCAGGTGCGCCGCCTGCCCGACGATTTTGCCGGCAATGCGGAAACCATCGCCGCGCGCCTGCAGGCACTGCTCGCCGGCGAAGCGCCGCCAGCTTGCAGCGCCGGCGAGTTGTCGCGCCAGATTGAACAGGGGCAGAGCGTCGCCGCGCTGGCCGAGCAAATGAAGACGGGCCTGCGTCAGGTAGAAAAGGTGCTCAATGCGTATTATGTGGATGCCTCGCGGGCGGCGGCGGGGGGGCTCGATGGCGTCGCACCCGTGCTGGGACAGTTGCAGCAGCAACTGGCCGGGCTGGGACAGGAAGATGCCTGTGCCGCCGTGCTGCAGGTCGATGCCGCCGTGCAGCAGTTGGCCCGCAACGCTGGCAGTGCGGATATGCATGCCGAGGCGCTCGACGAGATCGCGCAAAATGTCAGTGCGCTGGGCTTTTTTGTCGACATGCTGGGCCGTAACGCGCCCGCTGCCAGCGGGCGCTTCCATTTCGATGCCGCCGCCGGCACCTTCCGCGCCCTGCCATTCGAAAAAGTCGCCGCAGCCGGTGCCGTGCCGGTGCCCTTGCTCGACCAAGCCTTGGCCCCGGTGACATCGGCCAGCCTCGATGGCGCACCGGCAGTAACCGAGCTTGATGCGCAGATGCTCGACATCTTCATCAGCGAAGCGCGCGAAGTGCTGGCCTTTGTCGATGCCACGCTCGCCTTGCCGCGCGAGCAGGTCGCCAGCGGCGAGCACCTGGCCATGTTGCGCCGCTCGTTCCATACCCTCAAAGGCAGCAGCCGCATGATCGGACTGCTGCGCTTTGCTGAAGCGGCTGGCGCCATCGAGCGTGTCATGAATACTTG
This sequence comes from Janthinobacterium paucivorans, assembly GCF_051380805.1. NCBI lineage: Bacteria > Pseudomonadati > Pseudomonadota > Betaproteobacteria > Burkholderiales > Oxalobacteraceae > Janthinobacterium > Janthinobacterium paucivorans. The sequence continues at coordinate 21,099 of NZ_JBNYXR010000004.1, read as the reverse complement.
GCTGGCCGAGGCGCGCCCTGTCAGCGATGATCTGTTTACCCTGCTCAATTACGGCTGGTACCAGCTTAGCGAATGGGTGGCCGAACTGGAAGGTGGCGCAGGGCGCGAACGCGAGCCTGGCATGCTGCTGGCTGCGGCCGAACGCGTGCGCGAAGGTGGTCCGTTCGAGCTGCGCAAGCCACTCCCGGCCGCGCCGGTGCTCGGCAATGGTAATGTGATCGGCTTTGCGTCCGCCACGGCGCCTGCCGTGCACGAGGTGCCTGACGATAACCTCAAGCACGTCGGTGAACTGCGCATCAGTCTACCCTTGTATAACATCTACCTGGCCGAGACGGATGAATTGCTGCGCGTGCTGACGCGCGACTTCGGCGAATGGCGCCATGAGCAGCGCGCCGTCAGCGCGGAGGCGTTGCAAGCCGTGCATACGTTGGCGGGCACGTCGGGTACGCTCGGTTTCCAGTCTTTGCGCGACCTGGCGCACGCGCTGGAAACCGTGATCGAAACGGTGCTGCCGCCGCTGGCCGGCCTGCGCGCCGAGCAGCACGATGTGCTGGAGCAGGCCACGCATCGCATCGCGCAAATGCTGCAGGCGTTTGCGCTGGGCGACCTGGCGCCATCGCAGCCAGACATGATCGAAGCGCTCAACACCCTGTGGCGCGCCCTGACGGCGGCACCCGGCGAGGACAAGGCAGAGCGGCTCGACGCCCTGTTTGCCGCTGCTTACGCCAGCATCGTCGGCACACCGGTGCAGACGGTCGCGCCGTGCGTCGAACCGTCCATCGAGCCGTCCATCGAACCGTATGGCGAGCCGCTCGCCGATGCGTTGGCGCACAGTCCCGTGCCACAGCTCGAGACGCTGTTCCAGGCGGTGTATGCGAGCATCGTCGCCGATGCGCTGCAGCCAGTCGCGCCGGTGCCGACGCAGGCACACGAGCGCGGTAGCAGCGACGACCTGTTCGACGCCGGCTTCGAGCATGCGCCGCCGTTGGAGCAGGCGGTGCCGGAAGCGTTGGCGTCTGCCATCTTACCTGCCGATGCGACCGCGCTGTTGGCGGCCAGCGCCGGTATCAGCGATGAACTTGACCTCGATTTATTGTCCGTTTTTCTCGAGGAAGGCGCCGACTTGTTGCCGCAGATCGGCGAGGCCCTGCGTAGCTGGCAGCAACAGCCGCACGACAGTGGCCAGGCGCAGATGCTGCTGCGCACTCTGCATACCGTCAAGGGCAGTGCGCGCATGGCCGGCGCCATGCGCCTGGGCCAGCATGCCCATGAAATCGAGACGCATATCGAAAACATGCTGCACGCGGGCACTGCCACGCCGCAGGCCTTCGATGAATTGCTGGCCCACTACGACCATGCGCTGCACCTGTTCGAACAGTTGCAGCAGCCCTTGCTGCCCTTGCCAGGTATGGAGGACACGCCGGCGCTCGAACCGAAGGCGGCGCTGGTGCGCGTGCGCGCCGACATCCTTGACCGCCTGGTGAACCAGGCTGGCGAAGTGTCGATTGCGCGCTCGAAGATGGAAAATGAAGTTGGCGTGCTGGGCGCTTCGCTGTCCGAGTTTTCCGACAACCTGGCGCGCTTGCGGCGCCAGCTGCGTGAAGTGGAGATGCAGGCCGAGTCGCAGATCGCCTCGCGCATGGCCGTCGGTAGCGAGCGTGATTTCGATCCACTTGAATTCGACCGTTTTACGCGCTTGCAGGAACTCACGCGCATGATGGCTGAAAGCGTCAATGACGTGGCCTCGTTCCACGAAAACCTCAGTCACAGCGTCGATGCGGTAACGGACGATCTGGTGTTGCAGGCGCGCCTGACGCGAGAATTGCAGCGCGACCTGATGCAGATCCGCATGGTGCCGTTTGCCAGCATTGCCGAACGTCTGTTCCGCGTGGCGCGGCAATGCGCCAAGGAAGTCGACAAGCGCGTCAATCTCGACATCCGGGGCGGTGGCGTGGAAATCGACCGCAGTGTGCTCGAACGCATGGCGGCGCCCTTCGAGCACCTGCTACGCAACGCCATCGTGCATGGCGTCGAGCCGCGCGCGGCGCGCCTGGCTGCCGGCAAGAGCGAGACGGGCGAGCTGCTGGTGCAGGTCAGCCAGCAGGGCAATGAAGTGGCGATCGCCTTTTCCGACGATGGCGCGGGGCTGGACCTTGAGCGTATCCGCGCCAAGGCGCATGGCGCCGGCCTGCTGGCGACGGACGCGCCTTTGACCGACGCGCAGGCGACCGAGCTGATTTTTACGCCGCGTTTTTCCACCGCAGACAGCCTGACCGAGCTGGCCGGACGCGGTTTTGGCATGGATATCGTGCGCTCCGAAGCGCTGGCTCTGGGCGGGCGCGTGGAAACGTTGACGCAGGCCGGCCTGGGCATGCGTTTTACCATTCACTTGCCGCTAACCCTGGCCGTGACGCAAGTAGTGCTGCTGGCGGCAAACGGCAAGACGTATGCCTTGCCATCGGTGCTGGTGGAGCAGGTGCTGCATCTGAAAGGCGAGCAGCTGGAGCAGGTGCAGGCGGCCGGCTGCATCACCTCGCACGGGCAGTCGCTGGCGCTGCACCACTTGTCGTCCATGCTGGGCGCGCCGCCGGCGGCGCCGGCCATGCAGGCCATGCAGCGCTATGCGCCCGTGCTCTTGCTCAGGAATGGCAATGACAGGCTGGCGCTGCAGGTCGATGAGGTGCTCGGTAACCGCGAGGTCGTGGTCAAGCATGTGGGACCGCAGCTGGCGCGCATGCCGGGCATCGCCGGCGCCACGGTGCTCGGTACGGGCGATATCGTGCTGATACTCAATCCGGTGGCGCTGGCGCAGCACCTGGAACATCATCCGGAACTGCTGTCGCAATATGCGCTGGCCAGTAGCGAGCAGGACGCCGCTTCCAGCGCACTGGCCATGCCTGCCGTGCGCGTGATGGTGGTCGACGATTCGCTGACGGTGCGCCGCGTGATGCAGCGCCTGTTCGAGCGCGAAGGCTACCAGGTACTGCTGGCCAAGGATGGCGTCGAGGCGCTCGAGCAGCTGCATGCACTGGAGCCGGCTGCCTTGCCTGCGCTACTGCTGGTTGACGTGGAGATGCCGCGCATGGACGGTTTTGACTTGACGCGCAATGTGCGCAGCGATGACAAGACACGCGCCATCCCCGTCATCATGATCACTTCGCGCAGCGCCGACAAGCACCGCGCGCACGCCTTTGAACTGGGCGTCGATGCGTATTTCGGCAAGCCGTTCCAGGAAACGGAATTGCTGGCCGAAGTAGGGCGCTTACTGGGCGGTGAGGTGGCGTAATCGACGCCAACGCCAACTATGTTGTCGGATTACGCGCGGCCTTGCCCCGCTAATCCGACCTACGCTCTTGCACGACGGCGTAAACCGGCGCCACCACCGGCCGGATTACGCGACCACCTTCACCACCGCATAGCGCGCCAACGTTTCCTTGCGCGCCTCATCATGTTGCACCAGCGGCTCCGGATAGTCGCGTCCCAGCACGATGTTTTTTTGCTCGAGCAGCATGCGCGGCACCAGCCAGGGGGCGTGGATTTCCTTGTCTCCCAGCGCCTTCAGTTGTGGCAAGTAGCGGCGGATGAAGCGCCCGTTCGCATCGAATTTTTCCGATTGCGTGACCGGGTTGAAGATGCGGAAGTAGGGCTGCGAGTCGCATCCCGACGAGGAGGCCCATTGCCAGCCGCCGTTGTTCGAGGCCAGGTCGAAATCATTCAGATGCAGTGCGAAATATGCTTCGCCACGACGCCAGTCTATGCCCAGATCCTTGATCAGGAAGCAGGCCGTGACCATGCGCAGGCGGTTGTGCATATAGCCTGTCTGGTTTAGCTGCGCCATGGCCGCATCCACCAGCGGATAGCCGGTGCGCCCCTCGCACCAGGCCGCAAACGCGGCATCGGCCTCAAGCCCCGTTTCCCAGGCGATAGCGTCGTAGGCCGGTTTGAAGGCAGCGCCCGCCACATGCGGGTTCTGGTACAAGATCATGGCGTAGAAATCGCGCCAGATCAGTTCGGCCAGCCACACGGGCGCGCCATCGCCGCCGCTGTCCCGGTCCATCAAGTCGACCACGCTGCGCACCAGGTAGCGCAGCGATACAGTGCCGAAGCGCAGATGCATGGACAGGTAGGACGGCCCCTTCAGGGCAGGAAAATCGCGCGCCACGTCATAGCGGGCCAAGCGCGCCAGGAAATCCTCGAACAGTTCGCTGGCGCCCGACATGCCCGTCGGTATCGCCAGTTCGGCCAGGTTACTCGCTTCGAAACCCAGCTCGCCCAGGCTGGGCAGGGGTGCCGGCGTGCCGTCGCGCGGCGGTGCCAGGCTGGCCGCGTGCGGCGCGATATCGAGCGGCGCCAGGCAGCCCGGTTCGGCGCGCATTTTCTTCAGCCAGGCATTCTTGTACGGCGTATAGACCGTGTACGGCTTGGCCGACAGCGTCAGCACCTCGTCCTTTTCAAAGATCACCTGGTCCTTGAAACTGCACCACAGGCGCGCCTCTTGCGTGAGCGCGGCGGCTACCCGGGCGTCGCGGGCGATCGCTTGCGGTTCGTAGTCGTGGTTGGCAAACACGGCGTCGGCGTTCAACTCGGCGGCCAGGCGCGGGATGGCCTCGGCGGCGTCCGCATGCAGCACGATCAGGTCGCCGCCGAGCTGGCGCAGCTCGGCGGCCAGCTCGGCCAGGCTGGCATGGAGGAAATCGACGCGCCGGTCTCGGCGCGGCAGCGCTGCCAGGATGGCAGTGTCGTATACGAAGACACAGTGCACGGTCTGGCTCTGGCGCAGGGCGTGATGCAATGCAGCATGGTCAAAGGCGCGCAGATCGCGCCGGAACCACACCAGGGTAGTCTTGATTGTCATTATTTTGCGTGTTCAGAGTCAAAGATAGGCCATTTTTTGCCGCCATCAGGGCTTTATGCTCGCTCGCGTCGTGCCTTTGGCATCGCTGCGGTGGCAATTCAGTGTAAACTAGCGCGTGTGTTCACGGTGTTTTAAGTGCGCCAGCGATGCTGCAATCAATTTTACAATGCGCATGGCGATACGTCCTCAAGCACGGTGGCGTTGACCCTCAAGCACGGTAATACTTAATATTGCGCAAGTTGCAAGGCGCGCATGGCGCAGCCGCGAGGCCAAGCAAATTGATGACGAATTAATCATTAATTTATAGCAAAATCACAACATAACAACAATAGCGCCTGGCATCACGGTGCGCGCCGCCCAGCCTGTGCTGCAGCTGGCGCCAGGCGTACGATAGCGGGGTAAGCAAGACTTCCCAGCAAGCCCACAGAGAGAGCATCGCGTATGAAAAAGAGTAAAATTGAGCAGACTCTACCAGGTCATCGTTTGATGCAGGGTGTGGGTGAGACGGCCGCGACTGCTTCCTCCACCTTGAATCTGGCCAATCATTTCCTGATTGCGATGCCGGCCATGCAAGATCCGATCTTCGGCGGCACGGTCGTGTACGTTTGTGAACATAATGAGAACGGCGTGCTGGGCGTCGTCATCAATAAACCCACCGATATGACCATGGAAGTGCTGTTCGACCGCATCGATCTGACATTGGCGGCCGGCAGCGATACGCCCAGTATCAAGGAACCGATCATGTTCGGCGGCCCCGTGCAGGACGACCGCGGCTTTGTGCTCCATACGCCGGGCGCGCATTATTCCTCATCGCTGACGGTGACCGATGAAATCGCGTTTACCACCTCGATGGACGTGCTCGAAGCCGTCGCCAAGGGCGATGGTCCGCAGCGCATGCTGGTGTCGATCGGTTATTCGGGCTGGAGCCCGGGCCAGCTGGAAGAGGAGATCGGCCGCAATGGCTGGCTGACGGTGGGTGCCTCGGCCGACATCCTGTTCGACTACCCGATTGAACAGCGTTACGTGGCGGCCATCAAATTGCTGGGTATCGATCCGCTCATGTTGGCGAGCGAGGCTGGACACGCATGAGGTGGATGCCCTACACCTATGTTGACCTTTATTATGGAAAAATGCTGTGACGAGTGAGCCCATCGACACCATCCTCGCCTTCGATTTCGGCTTGAAACGTATCGGCGTGGCCATCGGCAATAGCATGATTTGCCAGGCCAAGCCGCTCAGCGTGATCACGGCCACGGCCAATGAGCCAAAGTTTGCCGCCATCGATAGCCTGATCAAGGAATGGGGCGCGAGCCGCATCGTGGTGGGCTTGCCCAGCCATCCCGATGGCACGGAACACGACATGAGCGCGCGTTGCCGTCGTTTCGCCAACCAGGTACACGGCCGCTTCAGCCTGCCGGTAGAACTGGTCGATGAGCGTTATTCCTCGGCCGTCATCGCCGCCAAGCGCGGCGAAGTCATCGACGACCGCGCCGCCGCCATTATCCTGCAACAGTATTTTGACGCGAATTATTAATCTGACCTTAGCCCCCATCCCTGAATGACTAAGAACTCTATGCCGCATCCTACGAATCCTTCCCAACTCGACGCCGAGGCCCTGTACGCGGTCTTGCTGCAGCAGGTGCAAAGCGGCCTGGCGGGCATCCCCAACGTGGCCATCGTCGGCATCCATTCCGGCGGCGCCTGGCTGGCCGAACGCCTGGCGCGCGACCTGAACCTGCTCGATCGCCTGGGCGTGCTCGACGTGTCGTTCTACCGCGACGACTTCGCCCAGAAAGGCCTGCATGCCGACGTGAAGCCGACGCAAATCAGTTTCGACGTGGCCGGCGCCACCATCTTGCTGGTCGACGACGTGCTGTACACGGGCCGCACCACGCGCGCTGCCATCAATGAATTGTTCGACTATGGCCGTCCGGCCAAGATCATGCTGGCCGCCCTGGTCGACCGCGGCGAGCGTCAACTGCCGGTGGCCGCTGATTTCGTGGCCGCCTTCACTGCCGTGCCGGCGGGTCAGGCCCTGGTCCTGAAGCAAGCCGACGCAGGAAAATTCACGCTCACCATAGATACCCACCATGCTTAATCCGCAACTGAATAAACACGGCGAATTGCAACATCTGCTGACGATTGAAGGCTTGCCGAAGTCTATCGTCAACCACATCCTCGATACCGCTTCGTCCTTCGTCGGCATTTCCGACCGCGATGTGAAAAAGGTGCCGCTGATGCGCGGCAAAAGTGTTTTCAATCTGTTCTTTGAAAACTCCACGCGCACCCGCACCACCTTCGAGATCGCCTCGAAGCGCCTGTCGGCAGACGTCATCAACCTGAACATCCAGGCTTCGTCGGCCAGCAAGGGCGAGTCCTTGCTCGATACCATCGACAACCTGTCGGCCATGCATGCGGACATGTTCGTCGTGCGCCACGCACAGTCGGGCGCGCCCTACCTGATCGCCAAGCACCTGGTCGACACCAAGCAGCCGCACGTCCACGTCGTCAACGCGGGCGACGGACGCCACGCGCACCCGACCCAGGGCTTGCTCGACATGTACACGATCCGCCACTACAAGAAGGACTTCACCAACCTGACGGTAGCCATTGTGGGCGACATCCTGCATAGCCGCGTGGCCCGTTCCGATATCCACGCGCTGACCACGCTGGGCGTGCCCGAAGTGCGCGCCATCGGCCCGCACACCCTGTTGCCGGGCGGCCTGGAGCAGATGGGCGTGCGCACCTTCACCAATATGGATGAAGGCTTGAAGGGCGTCGACGTGATCATCATGCTGCGCCTGCAAAATGAACGCATGAGCGGCGCGCTGCTGCCGTCGGCGCAGGAATATTTCAAGAGCTATGGCTTGACGCCCGAGCGCCTGGCGCTGGCGAAACCGGACGCCATCGTCATGCATCCGGGCCCGATGAACCGTGGTGTGGAGATCGATTCGGCCGTGGCCGATGGCCCACAGGCGGTGATCTTGCCGCAAGTGACGTTCGGTATCGCCGTGCGCATGGCGGTGATGAGTATTTTGGCTGGTAATCAGGGCTGATAGCCCAAGGACGAGTAAGCGAGCATGACGACACTACATATCAAGAACGGCCACCTGATCGACCCTGCCAACGGCATCGATGGCTTGCAAGACCTGTTTATCGCCGACGGCAAAGTGCTGGCCGTGGGCAGCGCCCCGGCCGGTTTCAAGGCTGACACCACCTTTGATGCGGCCGGCCTGGTGGTGTCCCCTGGCTTGGTCGACCTGTCCGCGCGCCTGCGCGAACCGGGCTACGAATACAAGGCGACGCTGGAATCGGAATTGCAGGCGGCCCTGCAGGGCGGCGTGACGAGCCTGGTGTGCCCGCCGGACACCGACCCGGTGTTAGATGAGCCTGGCCTGGTGGAGATGCTGAAATACCGCGCCAAGACGCAGAACAAGGCGCACGTGCACCCGCTGGGCGCACTGACCATGGGCTTGAAGGGCAAGTCGCTGACGGAAATGGCGGAATTGACGGAAGCCGGTTGCATCGGCTTCGCGCAGGCGGAAGAGCCTATCGAAGACACCACCGTGTTGTTGCGCGCCATGCAGTATGCGAACACCTTCGGCTACACAGTCTGGCTGCGCCCGCAAGATCCGCACATTGGCCGTGGCGGCATCGCCCATAGCGGTCCGCTGGCGTCGCGCCTGGGTCTGTCCGGCGTGCCCGTGATGTCGGAAACCATCGCCCTGCACACGATCTTCGAATTGATGCGCGCCAGCCGCGCGCGCGTACACCTGTGCCGCATTTCGTCGGCAGCGGGCCTGGAATTGATCCGCGCTGCCAAGGCAGAAGGCTTGCCCGTCACCTGCGACGTGGGCGTGCATCATGTCCACCTGACGGACGCCGACATCGGCTTTTTCGATTCGAACGCGCGCGTCACGCCGCCGTTCCGCAGCCAGCGCGACCGCGATGCGATCCGTGCCGGCCTGTTGGACGGCACGGTGGACGCCATGTGCTCGGACCACACGCCGGTCGACGACGATGAAAAACTGCTGCCCTTCGGCGAAGCTTCGCCGGGCGCCACGGGCCTGGAACTGCTGCTGTCGCTGGCCCTGAAATGGGCCGACGACTATGCGCTGGAGCAGCCGCAAGGCGGTGCCCGTGCGCTGGCGCGCGCTGTGGCCAAGGTCACGTCGGACGCGGCCCGTGTTGCCGGCATCCCGGCTGGCAGCCTGGCTGTGGGCGAGGCGGCTGACATTTGCGTCTTCGATCCTGCCGCGCGCTGGACCGTGTCGTCGGCCTCGCTGGCAAGCCAGGGCAAGCACACGCCTTTCCTCGGCTATGAGCTGAGCGGCGTCGTCAAGGCGACCATCGTGGCTGGACAGGTAGCCTTTCAGCGTTAATTTTTTTGTTTGAACCCAAGGCCAAGAGCTGGGGGTCGGACCCTGAGGGTCCGACCCCGGTTTTTGTTGTTGGGGCTGCTTCCAACCTTGGTGTGATTTGAAACTTCTGCTTACCTATCGCCTCGCGCGCATCGCCATTCACCTCAGCTGCGGCATGGCCAAGAGTGCCGTGCTCTTTCCCTGGTTGGACCTGGAAGGACGCAACCGGCGCATCCGCAGCTGGTCGACGCAGCTGCTCGACATTTGCGGCGTGCACGTGGTGCAGCCGGCCGACAGTGTGCCGGCCCTGGCGCATGCGATGGTGGTGGCGAACCATGTCTCGTGGCTCGACATCTTCGTCATCAATGCCGTTCATCCCTGCCGTTTCGTGGCCAAGGCGGAAATCCGTGCCTGGCCGATTCTTGGCTGGTTGGCGGGGCGCGCCGGCACCATCTTCATTTCGCGCGGCAGCAAGCGTGATTTGCGCCTGATCTTTCAGGGTCTGGTAGATAAATTGACGGCCGGCGAGCGCATTGCCTTCTTCCCCGAGGGCACCACTGCTGCGCAAGGACAGATACTGCCGTTTCACGCCAACCTGTTCGAGGCGGCCATCGATGCGCAAGTGCCGGTGCAGCCGTTCGCGCTGGTGTATGTGGATGCACAGGGGCAGTTGCATCACGCCGTCGATTTTATTGGTGAGATGAGCTTTGCGCAAAGCATGGTGGCGATCCTCAGCGGTCCGCCCATCACGGCGCGCCTGACCTGTTTGGCGCCAGTGGCGACGCTGGACGCGCACCGCCGCGAACTGGCGGCGGCAACGCAGGCGGCGGTGGCCGCTGTGCTGCCGCTGGACAAAACCGCTTAGTTCTTCACATGCAGCCAGCGCGCGTGGGCGGCGCGGGCCAGGTAGTCGAGGATAAAACCGAGTATGCCGATCAGCACGATGGCGGCCATCAGTTCCGAATACGCGAGGCGGTCGCGCGTATCTAGGATGAAGTAGCCGAGACCGGCAGACACGCCCAGCATTTCCGCCGGTACCAGCACGATCCAGATGATGCCGATGGCCAGGCGCACGCCCGTCAAAATATCCGCCGTGATGCCCGGCAAAATCATCTTGAAGACGATTTCACTGCGCGTCGCAGACAGGCTGCGCGCCAGCAGCAGCCAGTTCGGATCGAGGCGCGCCACGCCGGCCGCCGTATTGAGCAGAATCGGCCAGACGGCGGCAAACGCCAGCAGGAAGTACACGGGGGCGTCGCCCACGCCGAGCACCATCACGGCAATCGGCATCCACGACAGTGGCGAAATCATGCGCAGCAGCTGGAACAGCGGCATGGCCGCGCCGGAAAAGCTTTTCGACATGGCCACCAGCACGCCCAGCGGCACGCCGATGATGATGGCCAGCCCCAGGCCCACGGCCACCCTTTGCAGGCTCAGTACCACGTGCAGCCAGATATCTGCGCCGCCCAGCATTTCCCGCAGCGCCAGCGCCGTGGGCAGCGGCGCAAAGGCGGTCGCGATCGGCGTGGATTTCTCCAGCGTCGTCACGCCCCAGGACCATAACAGCAAAGCACAGGCCAGGCCCACCAGGGGCAGGCCGAATTTCGTGAACAACTTGCTTGCCATCGTCAGACCGCCACCGTTTCGCTGCGCAGCAGGTTGGCCGGCAAGCCGAAGGCAGCCGGGCCGCCCACGGCGGTAATGGCCTTGCGCACGAAACGGTCATCGACCAAGTCGCGCGCGGCGAACTTCGGATCGAGGTTGGCCAGGAAGCGCGTATCGCCTTCGACCTTGGTGCGGCCGATGGCGCGCACCAGTTCTTCCGTGTACGAGGCGAATGGATACGGCTGGAAGTCGATGCGCCGCTGCTGCCAGTTCTTGTGTACGATCAGGCCCTGTTTTTCGTAGCTGGCGTAATCGGTGGTGGCCAGCACCTTGGTCAGTACCTGCAGCGGATGCGGCGTGTAGCGGTGTTCGCCCACGTTCGACAGCAGCTTCGCCGTGTCGACCTGGTTCGAGCGTGTCCACAGCTGCGCCTTGACGATGGCGTTGGTTACCTTCTGCGCCCATTCGGGACGCGTATTGATGTCGCGCTCCGACAGGAATGTGACGCAGCACGCATGGTTTTTCCACACATCGCCCGAAAAGCGCAGGATCTTGCCGATGCCGGCGTTTTCCGCTGCCGCATTGAATGGCTCGGCCACGATGTAGCCGGCGATGGACTTGCTGGCCAGGGCGGAGACCATTTCAGCCGGCGCCAGCACGATCAGGTTGACTTCATTCGATTTGATCGCTGCGTTGCGCGCGCGCGTGACCGGGGTCAGGCCATGCGCGGACAGGATTTGCTGCAGCAAGATGTTGTGGATCGAGTACCAGAACGGAATGGCGACGGTGCGTCCGCCCAGTTCGGACACTTGGTTGATCTCGTTGGCCACCGTCAGCGCGGAGCCGTTGACGTGGTTCCACGCGACGACCTTGGCCGGGAACTTGGCGCCATAGCGTACCCACAGGGTGGCGGGCGACAGCAAATGGATGACGTTGACCTGGCCAGCGACGAAGGCTTCGATGATTTGCGCCCAGCTGCGGAACAGGCGCGGTGTTTCCGCCTGCAAGCCTTCTGCCTCGAACATTTTTCGGGCGTGGGCGACAAGCAGCGGGGTGGCGTCGGTGATCGGCAGGTAGCCGATTTTCACGGGCTGGTCGTCGCCTTTCGGACCTTGCTGGGCCATGGCGTCGCCGGCGAACAGCAGGGGCGAAGCGATACTGGCCGTGGCCAGGGCCGACATGCGCAGGAAGTCGCGCCGCGTCAGGCCGCAATCGCAATCGGAGGAAGCGCAGATGTGCAGTGGTTTGTTATCGTCGGGGAGGGACATGATGGGTTCCAATAAGGTGCTAGGGTACTAAGGGGCCGGGGTGCCTCAATGGGCAGCGTGGGCCTGATCTTGCAGTTGCAGTGCCTGCAGCGCGGCGAGGATATCCATTTTCAGGGCGATCACTTCGGCGCTGTGGCCGATGCGCGGCTGGGCGATGGCGACCGGCCATTCGCGCACGATGTTGCCGGGCTTGCCGCCCATCAGCAAGATGCGGTCGGCCACCAGGATCGCTTCATCGATATCGTGCGTGACCAGCAGCACGGCCGTATGCCAGCGGTGCACCACGTCGACCAGCAGCGACTGCATTTCGGCGCGGGTGATGGCGTCGAGCGCGGAAAACGGCTCATCGGCGAACAGCAGTTCCGGTTCGCGCGCCAGTGCGCGGGCCAGCGCCACGCGCTGAGCCATGCCGCCCGAGAGCGCGGACGGATACAGCTTTTCGCGGCCCTTCAGGCCCACCGCCTCGATGGCTTGCGCCACGCGCGCCTGGTGCGCTGCGCGCGTCAGTTGCGGCTGGTGCTTGAAGTCCAGGCCAAAGCCGGCGTTAGCCGTGACATTTAGCCAGGGCAAGAGGCTCGCCTGCTGGAACACCAGGGCACTGCGCGGGTCTGGTTCGTGCATGGGTGCGTCGAGGAATTGAATGGCGCCCGTCGATGGCGGCTGCAAGCCGGCCAGCACGCGCAGCAGGCTCGATTTGCCGCAGCCGCTGCCACCCAGCAGACAGACGATTTCACGCTTGCGCACGCCCAGCGAGACATGCTGGAACACGGGGGCCGTGCCCGGATAGGCGTAGCTCAGATCCTGCGCCTGTAAGGCCCAATCAGCAACGATCATGCCGATGCTCCCGCCTTGGCCGCCTGCTGGCTGTCGAATTGCTGCAAGGCCGCTTGCAATTGCGTCAGGCTGGGGGTGACGATGGGGATGAATGACGACTCGCGCCAGCGGCGCGCAAAGCCCTGTTGTTGCGCGTTCAGGTAAGCGCGCCCGCCCATCGCCTGCAGTTCCAGCATCAAGGCTTGCTGCAGCAATTCAGCGAGCTGTATGCGCAGGCGGAACATGGCTGGCGCCTGCGTCTTGAAGCGGCCATCGTGCACGCCGGCCAGCAGGGTAGTGACAGTCGCCTCCAGCGTCGCTTGCAGCGTTTCGATGCGCGGCGTGAGCGCGTTGCGCGAGCCGGCCGAGATCTGCGCCGCCTGCGCCAGGCTGGCACGAGCCAGGCCGATCGACAGGCCGCACTGCATGCCGAGGAACGATGGGCGCACTTGCGGCAGCCAGGCCGGCGCATTGTCGCTGATGATATCAGCGGCGGGGATGTGCACCTGCGTCAGCTTGACCGAGGCGGTATTGCTGCCACGCAGGGCGACCAAGTCCAGGTCGTCGCTGCGCTGGACGCCTGGCGTGCTGCTGTCAAAGGCGACGATGGCCGGTGGTGCGCCGTCGTTGGGTGCCACGGCGGCCGCCGCTACAAAGCCCGCCTTGCGCAAATTCGTCACCCAGGCCAGGCTGCCGTCGACCAGCAAGCCGTCATTGTGGCGCACGCCGGTGATTTGCAGCTGCTCGATGCCGGACAAGAATTTCATGGCGTTCGACAGGCCGCTGGCACCAGCCTGCTTGCCCGCCAGCAGGCTGGGCAAGCGCCGCTCGGCCAGCGCGCAGTTCTGGCTTTGCAGCAGGAATTCGATGAAGCAGCGCTGGCCCCAGAAAACAAAAGCCGCCGTTACCGATTGCGCGGCCACGCTGGCGATGGCATTGATGGCGTCGCGCACGTCGCCGCCCGCGCCACCGTATGCCTGCGGCACACCGATGGTCAGTAACTGCTCGCCGGCCAGCGCCGGCAGGACGTTTTCAGCCAGTGTCGATGATTGGTCAAGCTGGTCGGCATGCGTGTGCAGCCATTCAGTGAGCTTGCCCATGTCAGACGGCGCCAGGCAGGTAGGGCGTCAATTGCGGATTGACCGGCGTGCCGGCCAGGCTGTTGGAAAAATTGCACAGCGTGGCCAGGCTGATGCCCAGCACGACTTCCAGCGCCTGCTGTTCGTTATAGCCGGCTGCCAGGAAGGCTTGATACTCGCTGTCGGCGACGGCGCCGCGCGTGGCGATGACGGCGCTGGCGAAGGCGGCAACGGCGTCGAGCTTGGCGTCGCCGGTCGGCTGGCCATGCTGCAGTGCGCGCACGATGTCGGGCGTCTGGCCGGCCTTTTTCAGCGAAATGGCGCTATGGCCGGCGATGCAAAAATCGCAGCCATGGATGCGCGCGGCGGTGATTTGCACCACTTCGCGTTCCATCAGGCTGAGGCTGGTGCGCGCATTGATGCCCGCGACAGTCAGATAGGTTTCCAATGCCACTGGCGCATTGGCCAGTACGCCAATCAGGTTGGGCAGGTAGCCGTTGTTGGCGATGGCCTTCTCCACGAAGGGGCGGCTATCGGCCGGGGCGGTATCGAGAGTGTGCAGCGTCAGACGGGACATGGGGGACCTTGCTAAGTTGGTAATTCACCTCGCCATTATATCGGCCATGCCGTGCACGCAACAGACGCCAGCGTCGTCCTTTTGTGCTCGTTCGTCTTTGATTGCCTCACCGTTGATGTCAGGATGAATTTCAGCTGAACCTTAGCTGAACCTCAGCTGAACCTCAGCTGAACCTCAGCTGGCCAGTTGGCGCTGGCGCTGGTCGCGGCGATAGGCGCCCGGTTGTTCGCCCGTGACCCGTTTGAAGGCACGCGTAAAGGCGGCGTGCGAGCGATAGCCGACCAGTTCGGCCGTGCGTTCGACGGAGACGCCATCGTGCAGGCGCCGCGCGGCGATCTTCATGCGCAGCAGGAGCAGGAACTGGGCCGGCGAGTGGCCGCTGGCGCTGGCGAAATGTTTGCAGAAGCTGGCGCGCGACATGCAGGCGGCCTTGGCCATGTTCTCGATCGACCAGTCATCGGCAGGGGCGTCGAGCATGCGTTCGAGCAGCGGCGAAAACGCAGGCTGGTGTAGCAGCGACAGCAGGCCGGCCGCCATCTGCTCACCTTGTGCCACATGGCGTATCAGATAAAAAAATAGCAGTTCGACCAGGCGTGCGATGAGCGGCGACGGTTGTTCCGGGTCGCCGCCAGCCTCTGCCAGGATCAGGTCGAACAGCGCGGCGGCAGCGGCGAATGCGGGCGCGTCGCCGCGTATCAGCAGATACGGTGGAAAGGAGTCGACGATCAGCGCGGAAAGAGCGCCGCGAAATTGGAAGAAGCCGCAGGCCAGCGCCGTCGCCGGCTGGTCGGTGACGGCCTGCAGCGGCAGCATAGCGTGCGCGTTCAGCGCGTTCAGCGCCTGCAACGGATCGCTGTGAGGGCTGAGGAAGTGCGGCAAGTCGCGTAGCAGGAAGACGCCATCACGAGGGCCGAGCGCAATCGGCGCAGCGCCATCGAGATGCAAATAGCAGTGGCCATCGAGCACCAGGTGAAAGCTGCCCAGTTCCCGGCCCGCCGTGGAAGCGCGCCAGCGGCCGCAGTACTGGCCCACATGCAGCACGGCGGTGTCGAGATCGAGGCTGCCGAGCAGCCAGCGCGCCAGTCTGTCGGTATCAGGATGCATGGGATGGCACGGGCAAAAGCTGCATCATAAAAGTTGCATCATACGGGCCACGCGCGGCAAGGCAAACGACCGATTCCGATTAAGCATATGCGCGCAATACAGCTTACTGCTTGCCACTGTGCTGCCGGAAGGCGGGGCAGTCGACTTGCAGCAGCGAGCGGTCTTCCAGGCACACGGCGGACAGTTTCCCACCCCAGACGCAGCCGCTATCGAGGCCGATCAGGTGCGCCCGCAACTGCAGTCCCAGCGCCGACCAGTGGCCGAAGACGACGGTGTCGCCGGCGCTTTGCCGGCCCGGCACGTCGAACCAGGGCAGCAGGCCAGAGCCCTCTGGCGCGCTGCCACCCTCTTTCATCTTGAAGTCCATCACGCCGTCTGGCGTGCAAAAGCGTAGCCGCGTCATGGCGTTGACGATGCAGCGCAGCCGGTCAGCGCCCTGCAGGTCGTCGCGCCAGGCAGCCGGTTCATTGCCGTACATGGTGCGCAGGAAGGCCACCCAGTCGTCGCTGCGCAGCATGGCCGATACTTCTTCACTCAGGCACAGGGCTTGGGCCGCGCTCCATTGCGGCAGCAAGCCCGCATGCACAAGCACATGGCCCTGCTGCTGCAAGGCGAGTGGACGTTGGCGCAGCCAGCCGAGCAATTGCTCGCGGTCGGGCGCGTCGAGGATCTCGGATAGCGTATCGGAGGCATGCTCGGGCCGGATGCCGTTGGCCACGGCCAGCAAGTGCAAGTCATGGTTGCCCAGGACGCTGTCGGCCAGACCCTGCTGCGCCAGTGCGTGCACGTGGCGCAGGGTAGCCAGCGAGTCCGGGCCGCGATTGATCAAGTCGCCCGCGAACAGGAGTCGGTATGGACCATCTGCCGCTGCCTCGATCCGTTCGATTAGTTCGACGGTTTGTGCATGGCAGCCTTGCAGATCGCCGATAAAGTAAGTTTTCATAGGTGCCGAGTTGAAGTGAGCGACGCGCCTGCATTATAAGCATGCTTGCACTTTGGCGTGCTATGCATTCCCGGCAGAGTCCCGCTTGCGCGAACGATCGGTCGCAGGGGAAAGGCCGGGTGCGAGTTTTTCGTATTGGTATTTACTGTGGCCTAAACGTTTCACCGCTTTTTGTTGAACTGAACGTCAAGGATATACGCGATGGATCTGTCGACCATGACGATGCTGGCATTGCGCAAGCTGGAAAATAATGTGAAGCAGGAATTGATCAGCCGCGAGCGTGAAGATTTGAACAAGGCGCGCGTACAGATTATGGCTATCGCGCAGCAAGCGGGCATTGCGCTGAAACAGCTGATGCTCGACGGTTTGCAACCGCGCACGGGCAAAGTCGCGGTACGTTACCGCAATGCTGACAATGCGACTGAACAATGGACAGGCCGTGGCCGCCAGCCGCGGTGGGTCAAAAAGTGGGTGGAATCGGACAAGTCCATCGATCTGCTGCGCGTATAATTCGGTATACTCTTGGCACAGTGGCAAGCTGCTAGTGATGCGCTTCCCTTGCCATGCCTCCCATCGATACCTTTACTCATAGCGTCCACACCATGCTTCCATTGTCTGAAACGATCTTCAAGGCCTACGATATTCGCGGCATCATCGCTAAAACTCTTGATGCCAGCGTGGCCTACAAGATTGGTCAGGCATTTGGCCAGGCCGCCCTGGCCAAGGGCGAGCAGCGGGTCGTGATCGGTCGTGATGGTCGCCTGTCGGGGCCTGAACTGACGGCGGCGCTGGCGCAGGGTTTGCAGGCTGCGGGCATCGACGTGATCGACTTGGGCGTGGTCGCCACGCCGATGGTCTACTTCGGCACGAACGTGCTCGACACGCGCTCCGGCATCATGGTCACGGGTAGCCACAATCCACCCGATTACAACGGTTTCAAGATGGTGCTGGCCGGCGAAGCGATCCACGGTGTAGCGATCCAGGCGCTGTATCACAGCATTGTCGCCCACGACGGTAGCGCCAGTGAAACGCCGGGCAGCTATGCCACGCACGATATCGGCGCCGCCTACCTCGAGCGCATCCTGGGTGACGTCAAGCTGGCGCGCCCGATCAAGATCGCTGTCGATTGCGGCAATGGCGTGGCCGGCGCATTTGCGGGCGACTTGTTCCGTGGCATGGGCTGCGAGGTCATCGAATTGTTTTGCGACGTCGATGGCAATTTCCCGAACCACCATCCGGATCCCGCGCATCCGGAAAATCTGCAAGACCTGATCCGCTGCCTGGCCGAGACAGATGCGGAAATCGGCATCGCCTTCGATGGCGATGGCGATCGCCTGGGCGTGGTCACCAAGGATGGCCAGATCATTTACCCTGACCGCCAGATGATGCTGTTTGCCGCCGACGTGCTGACCCGCCATCCGGGTGCGCAGATATTGTATGACGTCAAATGCACGCGCCACCTGGCACCATGGATCAGCAAGCATGGCGGCGTGCCGCTGATGTACAAGACGGGGCATTCGCTGGTGAAGGCCAAGCTGCGCGAGACGGGTGCGCCACTGGGCGGCGAAATGAGCGGCCATATCTTCTTCAAGGACCGCTGGTACGGTTTCGACGACGGCCTGTATTCGGCTGCGCGCCTGCTGGAAATTCTCACGCGCGAAGCGCATCCTTCGGCCCTGCTCAATTCCCTGCCGCAGTCCGACAGCACGCCGGAACTGCACCTGGAATTGCAGGAAGGCGAGAACGTCGCGCTGATGGACATGCTGCGCCGCGACGCAGTCTTCCCTGGCAATGAACAGATTATCACCATCGACGGCTTGCGCGTGGAGTATGCGGACGGCTTTGGCCTGGCCCGTTCATCGAACACCACGCCGGTGATCGTGATGCGCTTCGAAGCGGAAACGCCGGAAGCCTTGGCGCGCATCCAGGGACAGTTCAAGAGCGTGATCCTGGGCGCCAAGCCTGACGCTATTTTGCCGTTCTGACAGCATGGCCGGTCAATCTGGCGCACAGGCGCCCTTGAAAATTCTGCTGGTGCGGGTATCTTCGCTGGGCGACGTGCTGCATAACTTGCCGATGGTGGCAGACATCGCGCGTCAGTATCCGGATGCAAGTATCGACTGGGTGGTCGAGGAAGGCTACACCAGTCTGGTGCGCCTGAACCCGCGCGTGAATACCATTTTTCCGTTCGCGCTGCGGCGCTGGCGCAAGAGCCTGGGCAAGAAGGAGACGCGCGCGGAAATCGCCGCTTTTTTCCGTAGCCTGCGCCAGACGCGCTACGATTATGTGTTCGATACCCAGGGCTTGCTCAAGACGGGCATCATCATGGGCGCTGCACGCCTGGCGCCTGGCGGGCACAAGGTCGGCCTGGCGAATGGCAGCGAAGGTTCAGGTTACGAAGGCATTTCGCGCCTGTTCCATACGAAAAGCATTGCGCTGGACCCGCGTACGCATGCGGTAACGCGCGGCCGCCTGGTGGCCGCCGCCGCACTCGGCTACTCGGCCGACACGCCTGCCGATTTTGGCTTGCCGAAAGTGTCGGGCAGCGAGCCACGTCCGGATTGGATGGGCGCTGCGCCGTATGCCGTATATTTTCACGGCACTGCGCGCGACGCCAAGAAATGGGCGCCGGAAAACTGGATCGCCCTCGGCCAGGCGCTGGCGCCGATGCCAATTTTGCTGCCCTGGGGTTCGCCCAAGGAAAAAGCGGAAGCAGAAGTGCTGGCGGCCGGCCTGCCGAATGCGCGCGTGCTGCCCAAGCTGTCGATGGGCGAGGCAACCCTGCTGGCGCGCCAGGCGGCGCTGGTGATCGGCGTCGATACGGGGCTCACGCATATCGCCGCCGCCTTTGTGCGTCCGACGGTGGAAATCTACGCCGATTCACCGCGCTGGAAAACAGAAGGTAACTGGTCGCCGAACATCATCAACCTGGGCGACACGGGGGCGCCACCGGGCGTGCCGCAAGTGCTGGCCGCAGTGCAGCACCTGCTGGCCGAGCATCCACCCGCCTGACTTTAATATTGAACAATCATGCGACATTTTTATACCCTCGCCTGGTGGCTGGCATTGCCCCTGGTGCTGGCGCGGCTGTGGCTGCGCGGACGCCGGGAACCCGGCTACCGCCAGCACTGGGGCGAGCGCCTTGGTTTATATGGCCGCCTGCCCAAATGCCGGATGCCGACGCTCTGGCTGCACGCCGTCTCCGTCGGCGAGACGCGCGCGGCCGAACCGTTGATCGATGCCTTGCTGGCCGCATGGCCCGATTGCCGTATCGTCCTCACGCACATGACGCCCACCGGGCGTGCCACGGGAAAGTCCCTGTTCGCAAAACACGGCGTGCGCCTGGTGCAAAGCTATCTGCCCTACGACACGGGCGCCATGCCGGCCAGTTTCATCCGCCATTTCGCGCCGCGCATCTGCATCCTGATGGAGACGGAAGTGTGGCCTAACCTGATCCACCAATGCAATCGCTACAAAGTACCGGTGGTGCTGGCCAATGCGCGATTTTCGCAGCGCTCGCTGGGCAAGGCGCAGCGCCTGGGTAAGCTTATCGCCGATGCGGCGCGCGGCATCACCCTGGTGGCGGCGCAGACGCATGATGACGCCGAGCGCGTGCGCCAGTTGGGCGTGCAGGGCGTGGTGGTCACGGGCAGTATCAAGTTCGACGTCGTCGTGCCCGAGACTGCTCTGGCGACGGGCGCTGCGCTGCGCGCAGCGATCGGCCAGCGTCCCGTGCTGCTGTGTGCCAGTACGCGTGAAGGTGAAGAGCCATTGATTCTCGATGCCTTTGCCCGCGCCAGCTTGCCTGCGAATGCGCTGCTGCTGATCGTGCCGCGTCATCCGCAGCGCTTCGACGAGGTGGAAAAAATGATCGCCGCGCACGGTCTGGCCGTGCAGCGCAGGTCCGGCCTGGCGCAGGACGATTTTGTGGCGGCGGACACGCAGGTGCTGCTGGGCGACTCGATGGGCGAGATGTTTGCGTATTACGCGGCCTGCGATTGCGCCTTTGTCGGCGGCAGCTTGCTGCCACTGGGTGGGCAAAACCTGATCGAGCCGGCGGCCCTGGGCAAGCCCGTGCTGATCGGCCCGCACACCTTCAACTTTGCGCTGGTCACCGAACAGGCGATTGCCGCCGGCGGCGCCGCGCGAGTGGTCGATGCGGACGCGCTGATGGCGCAGGCGTCAGTCCTGCTGCAAAACCCCGCGCAGCTGGCATCGATGGGACAAAAGGCGCTGGCGTTTGCCAGCCAGCACCGTGGCGCTACGCCGCGGACCATCGCGGCTATTCAACCGTTGCTGCGGTGACGGCAGTGCGGCCAACAATGTTGTCGGATTACGCGCGTAGCGCTAATCCGACCTACCTCCGTCATGGCAGTTGTAGATACTGTTATCCCCGTCAAGCGGCGTGCAAGGTCGGATCAAATATTTTTCCTGACCTGAGCACGCCGAATGCCACGTGCACCAGCTTGCGCATCATGGCGCCGATGATCAGCT